>CAYUAX010000077.1:0-20776 GCA_964442845.1 uncultured Bifidobacteriaceae bacterium
ATGGGCTCCATCCTCTCTCTGAAAGAGCCCTCCGACAAACCCGGTCCGATTCACCCGGAGGCCAGACGGTCCCCGTGCGGAGATGACGGAACGCACTGGCCAGAAATTCTAGTACCGAACTAGCAGCTCGTTCTTCGGTACTAGAATCCCGCCCTGGCGTTGCGCGCGTGATCGGCTCCGGTAACGTGGAGCCATGCGCGCTCGGGACGACTTCTGCCTCACCGCCGACGCCGCCAAGATCCTCGGCTGCTCTCCCTCGCGAGTGGCGCAGCTCGCACGTGCTGGCCGCCTTCGTCACCTGACGACCCCCGGTGGCGTGCGGCTGTTCCGCCGAGCCGACGTCGCCCAGTTGAAGGCCGAGCGGGAGCCGCAGGCCACGGACCCGACTGGGGTCAAGGTTCCGGCCGCTGGAGCGGTGTCGTGAGTGCCCGCCGTCGCCTCGCCCTGGCGTCTCCGCCGCCCCAGGCAGCCCACGGACGCGACCTACTCGACCTGCCGCTCCGGGAGGTGTTCGCCCGCTTCGACGCCATCCTGCGCCGCCTGGAGGCCGCCACGGCGTCGCCGTCGGCAGTGGCCGAGCCCTCCGTCTGGCTCGACTCACGTGGTGCTGGCGCCTACCTAGGCGGCGTACACGAGCGAACCGTCCGCAAGGCCGCCGAAGCCGGCCAGCTCCGGGGTGTGCGCGTGGGTGGCCGCTCGACGTGGCGGTTCCGGCGCGAGTGGCTCGACGCCTGGGCCGAGGGCGACGTGAGAGACCACCAGCGTCGGAGGCAAGCACCACGGTGTCGAACGCGGCCAGATTCCGCGCCCGCGACACCGGTGTGCGATGCCGCGTTCGACACCACGGACGCGGCGCACCCCAGGAGCGAGCGGACGTAGCCCATGTCGATCGTGGCCTATCGGCACGTGTGGCACCTGTCCTTGCCGGCGCGGCTCAAGCTGACGGCGTTGGCGTTCGCGGACTTTGCCGATGAGCGCGGTCGTCGCGTCTGGCCGAGCGTCGGGAGGATCGCGCGGATGACCGGGAAGTCCAGGCGACAGACGCACGTCGATATCCTGGCGCTGGTCCATCTCGGCGTGCTCGTGGTCGAGCGGAAGGGTCTGGGCGGCCCGCCGACCGCCACGACCTGCTACCGATTCGACTTCACCCCTGCAGCCCATGTCACCCCTGCAGTGGGTGTCACCCCTGCAATGGACTGCATGGGTGGTATCGACGCAGGCGCCATTGCGGAGCCGCAGGAATGCCTCTCACCCCTGCAGTTCAGCGCGCCGACCCCTGACGTGGAGCGTCGCCGACCCGTGTTGCCCACGGCACCCGATCCGTCAAGAGAGATCCACCAAGAGAGATCCACCAAGAGATCTAGAACATCCGCGCGGGACGCGGAGCACAGCGAGTTCCCTGCATCAGAGCATCCAGAGAGCACGAGCATTCACCACCGCGAAGCGCTCGCTCCTGGGAGGGACGGCAATCGGCCCCAGCTCGCCGCACTGGCCGCGAGCATGCTGGCGGATGGCTCGCTGCCGGTGAGAGGCGACGAGGACAAGGCCGCCGTGCTCGTCGCCAGCGAGGCCGGGCGGCGTGGGATCGCCGTGTCCCACCTCACCGAAGAGGGTCTGTGCTCGATCGTCGGATTGGCCCGCGTACGCCACGCAAAGGGGTTCCAGCCCGACTACGACAGGGGAAGGCGATGACGATGATGACGACGACCACCACCACCACCATGACCACCCAGCTTCCGCGGTTCGACCGGGTGCTGCACTCGCCTTTGAAGCCGTCGCGGCTCAAGCTGACGGCGCTGGCGCTCGCGTTCGCGATCGACCACGAGCCGGTCTATCGCGATGGCCGCGTTCCCGTCGCCCATCTCGCCGCGAGGACCGGGAAGTCGACGCGGCAGATCACCCGCGACCTCTCGACGCTGGTCGGACGGGGAGTGCTGGTGGTGGTGGGGCAGCGGTCGGGCGGAACTTCGGCCACGGCCTTCGCCTTCAACCTCGATGCGCTCACCGCGGCCGAGGCCACCGTCGTCGACGACGACAAGGAGGACGACATGGGCGACCAGCCTACGGTCCCGCCTCCGGCGTTTCGACATCGGCTGGAGGACATCCAGGCCGAACGCGCACGCCGTCTCGTGGGCGCGCTGCGACAGCGAGGCGTGCTGCTGCGCGCGACGGCGGCCGGAGAGATCTTCGCCGTTGGCGCCATCACGGACAGCGACCACCAGACCATCCAGGCGGCCAAGGACGCGGTGTGGGCGCACGTCGCGCAGGAAACCGGCGCTCGGGTGCATTGACCGTGGTGAACATGAGCGTGGTGAACAGAGGGTGGTTAACGTCATGACTCGGAAGTCGCACGCCGGGAAGGTCCGCGAGCAGCGGGCGCTGGAGCGGATGAAGAAGGCGTGGGAGCTGGCCGCCGGTGGGCTCACGCAGCGGGAGATTGCCGCGCAGCTGGACGTGTCGCACGTCGCCGTGCACAAGCTGCTCAGGAAGGCCGAGGCCGACGTCCTGGCCTCTGTGCACGAGACGGTGCTCACCCAGAAGGTGCGGCAGACGGCGCGCTTGGAGGGGCTCTATCGCGTGGCGATGGCGGCCTGGGAGAAGTCTAAAGGGCGAGTTCACCCGTCGCACCGTGAAGCAGCGCGGCCAGGGCGCCACAGCGGTCAGCGAGACGGCGCTGGTGGTCGAGCAGCGGGTCGGCGAGGTGGTCTACCTGCAAGCGGCCATCCAGATCATGGCGGACCTGCGGAAGATCTGGGGCCTGGACGCGCCGACGAAGCTCTCGCACTCGGTGACCGATCCGGCCTCGGCGGAGCTGTCGAAGCTGTCGGACGACGAGCAGGAGCGCTACTACGGCCTGCTGCAGAAGATGGAGGCGGGCTCGTGACCCACGCCGCCTTCGTGCCTTACCACTTGCCGGCGTGGCAAGAGCCGCAGCTGACAACCGCCGGAGATCTGCGGTTCTTGGCGTGTTTGTGCGATCCGGCGTGCGGCGACCGGTAGTCACAGGGCGGTTGTCATCGAGGTGGCACATGGCGAAGAAGTCGACGGCGAGCGGGAAGGTGGTGGTGACGGCGAAGTCGGCGAAGGTCGTCACGCCGAACCACGTCGAGCTGCGGGCGCTCGGCTGCCAGAAGTTCCGCGGCGTGTGGAGCCATCCGCTGCACGGCGATGCCCTGGCCGCGCGTGCCCTGGCCGGCGCGCTGAGTGCCGACGAAACCCGAATCCTCACCGCCGAAGCGGCCGCGGCCGCCCGGCAAGCGACGCAATTCGACGCCCTGGGGCGACGAGCACGACGAACCCGTAACGGAGGATGACCCGATGCACCCGAAGACCAACTGCTTTTGCTCCTACTGCCGCCGCGCCGCCACCACCGGCGCCACCACTCCGACGACAGCGCCGACCGCCCTACGCTCGACCGCCAGCCCCTCCGCGATCGCCAGCACGAACGCGATCGTTGAGCGGTTGAAGCGGGGGCAGCCCGGCACCGGCCGCCCCGACGACGCGCCGAGCCTGGACACCTCGATCCGCGAGCAGCGCCAGCGCGCCGGCGAGCTGCACCAGCGCACCCGCGGCGAAAGTCTCGACGACTACGGCGCGCGGATCCGCAAGACGGTGGACGCCGCGATCGTGGAGGTGACGCGATGATCCGCCGCTACTTGCCGCCGCGGCTTGCCCGGCTGCGTCGCGCCGAGCGTGGGCTGGCCGCAGAAGTCAGGCAGCGGCAGCGCGAGATCGACGCGATCGCCGCAGCCCCGCCCGCCCTTACTGCCCGCGAGGCGGACGAGCGCGACGACCGCCGCCGCCTGCGGCTTGCCGAGATCGCGCTGATCGAACGCGGGCCGGCGAACAGATGGGAACGCGACGACCTCCGGCCGATCGTGGTGGCCGCGGGCATCGTCGCGCCAGCGGGCTCGCTCGACCCCTGCGACGACCTGGGCGGGCTGCACGCGGTCCGCCGGGCGATTCGTCAGATCGAGGACGAACTGCGCGCCGACGGCACCGACGTGGATGCCCTCGTCGAAGCGCCGGCCGCCCCGCCGCCGACCGAGGCGCCGGTGGCCGCGAAGGCGGCCGCCATGAGGTAGCAGCATCGACGCGCCGCTGGTGTCACGCGCGGACTGCGACCCGCGCAGCCCAGCGATGCGTCGCTCTGGGCGCGGACGTGCGCCCAGAACCAGCCGGTCGTCGCGCTCATGGTCGACGCGACGAACGGCACACGTCCCGGCTCCGCCAGCCGTCAGCCCGTCGTCCGTGCCTCTCCTGGCGGGCGACGGGCGGGCGCCTTGACGCCCCCACGTGCGGGTCGTTCTCCCCCGCACGGCGCCGCGAGCCGTCCCGGATCGGAACCCCGCCCGATCCGGGGCGGTCGGCGCGTTGACGAGGAACCCGACCATGCCCGAGCAACCGATCGCCGCGACGTTCATCTGTAAGGACTGCCGCGTGCTGGTCGAAGTGACCGAAGGCGAACGCCGGTGGTATGCCGACCGCGGCTGGACGTTGCCGCGCCACTGCGCCGCCTGCCGCGCCCGTCGTAGGCGCGACGAACGCGATCAGCCGGAGGCCGACCGCCCATGAACGTCGATCGGGGCGCCACGGGGCGCCGTGACGTCACAGACACGACACCGAGGCAGTGTGCCGGGTGCGGACGCCCGTTGAGCGTCAGCATGCGGCCGGGGGCTCGGCACTGCTCGCCGGGCTGCCGCACGAGCGCATGGCGCGCGCGCCAGCTCCGCGGGCTTGCCGTGGAGCGCGTACTACCGCGGTGCTGCGCGGGGGCCGAGTGGCACCTGATCGGCGGGCGGTGGACCTGCAACGGGTGCGGATTCCCTGGGCCGTGGGCCGCCGCCGTGACCGTCGATGCGCCGTCCGAGCGTTGACCACCCGCTGCGCACGCGCACGCGAATCGATCAGGAACCGAGCGGCCTGCAACAGCTCGCCGCCGAAGTAATCCGATCAGTGCTCGTGGACGCAGAGCGCCCGACGACACCACCCGCCCGCCGGGCACAGGCGATCGCGTGGTTCCGCGACACGCCAGCGCTCCGGTTCTGGTGCCGCGTCGCCGGGCTCGACGTTCAGGTGGTGGCCGCCCTCGCCGCCGAGACGTTGGCCGGTCGGCCGGTGCACCAGCCCGGTGGGCAAGTGGTCACGGGCCGGAAGTTGACGACGGGCGGGCATACGAGCAACGGTCGACCGCTCCTGTGCGATCCGGTGTGCGCGACCCACGCGCGCTCCGTCGTCGCCGGGGGTGAGCGGCGAGATGGTCTTGCCGCGCCAGGAGGAGATGACCGATGCCGAGACTGACCAACCACGGGGTGCGCAAGCGATGCGGCTGCGGCCGGGCTAACTGGAACCGCTGCCCCGACGAATGGCACCTGAACTTCCGGTATGGCGGCGAGAAGGAGATCCGCGTGTCGCTGGCGAAGGTGGCGCGCGAGCGCGACGAGCGGCCGCCCCGGACCCGCCGCGAGGCGCAGGCGCTCGCGGACCGGCTCCGGGATGAGATCCGTCGGGGCCTGTATCCGCCGCGCGTCACGGCGGCGCAGGCCACGCCGCTCTCGGTCGGCGCCGTCGTGGACCGCTACAAGACGGAGTTCGTGAACGCTCCGACCCGGCGGCCGCGCGGAGCAGCCGAGATGACCTACATGGTCGACCGGCTGTGCCGCGCTGAGGTACCGGCCGGCGACGGCGCCAAGGTGCGGTTCGACAGGCTGGTGCTGGCCGAGGTAACCCGCGCCGACGTCGAAGCCCTGCGCGCGTGGTGCCGAGCGCAGCAGCAGGCTGGCGTCACCCGCGTCGGCGCGAAGGGCGGCGAGACCGGCGTCAACCGGCTGCTGTCGCGCACCCGCGCGTTCTTCAACTGGGCGGTCGCCGCAGGCTACCTGGACGCGACTCCGTTCAAGCGCGGCGGCGTCCCCGTCGTGAAGCTGGAGTCGAGCGTCGAGACGCCGCGTCAGCGCCGGCTGCAGCTCGACGTAGTCGACGGAGCCGGAAACCTCGTGCAGCCCGGCGAGGAGCGTCGGCTGCTCGCAGTGGCCGATGCCCACCTGCGGGCGGTGATTGTCGGCGCCCTCACCACCGGGGCCAGGGTCGGCGAGCTGCTGTCCCTGAAGTGGAGCGACATCCGCCGGGATGCCCTGGGCGAGCCCCGCTGGCTCGACCTCGCTGCCACGAACACCAAGACGGGCGAGGCGCGGACGATCCCCATTGGGCCACGCCTCCGGGCCGAGTTGTCGATGCGGAAGCACGCGGCCGACGGCAGCGAGCATCCGCCCACGGCGTTCGTGTTCGGGAACGCAGTGGGAGAGCGGGTGCAGAGGGTGCAGCGCGCCTGGGAGGACTGCGTGCTGCGCGCGCACGGCCACGAGCCGGTGCGGCAGCGAGGGGTGCTCACGGCCGCGTCGAGGGCAGCCTACCGGGCCATCGACCTGCACTTGCACGACCTGCGGCGGCAGTTCGCGTGCTCCCTGCTGGAGTCCGGCGCGGACCTGCAGGACGTGCGGGGGCTGCTCGGCCACGCGAACATCACGACGACGAGCCGCTACTTGGCGTCGACGCCGCTCCGGCTGAGTGCTGCCATCGAGCGGCTGGACGCCGCCTTCGACGACACCCGCGGGTTCGCACACGGTTCGCACAATCCCGCGTCGGCGGCGCCGGTGACGTCCACTGACGAGAGAGGTGAGACGTCCGGCAACCTGTTGAACTAACGGCCCTTACGCTGGTAGGATCGGGCCACTGAGCGGGAGTAACTCAGTGGTAGAGTCACAGCTTCCCAAGCTGTTGGTCGCGGGTTCGATCCCCGTCTCCCGCTCCAACCTTCGCTCTGCTCCTCACGCGAAGGTTGCCCGCCGAAGCCTTGGCGTAGGCGGGCGGACACCGATCACGGCGAGCTACGGTCGGCAAGCCACCCTTCGCTCGCCCGTCACCTGACGGCGACGCCGACCCCGAACGCCACCCGCGTGGTCGCCGCGCCGCGCGGCCGTTCCGCGGTCGCCGCGCGCGGCGTGAGCGCCCAGAACCGCAGGTCGAGCGACACGGCGATCCGCTCCCGGACGAACCAGCGCGCGCCGCCGCCGTAGTGGAACGCGCTGCCCCATCCCGACGGGTCGGTCGGGCCGCCGTCCACGACCGACGTCACCCGGGCCAGCCCGGCCCCGCCGCTCAGGTAGCTCCAGCCGAGGCGATGACCGAAGTTCCACGACGCATGCGGCGCCACCGCCGTGATGCGGGTGGTGATGGCGATGCTGCCGTCGGTGCTCGACGACTTGCCTTGACCGACGAGGCCGCTGAAGCCCAAGCCGAGCCGACGATGGCGTCCGGGGCCGAAAATCAGGTGGGCGCCGGCTTCGCCGCCCCAGCCGCGGCTGGGCACGACGGCCGCCGACGTCAGCGTCGTCGGAGTCCAGCCCGACGTGGTCGGCAGCGACACCGTGACCGCCCGTAGGTCGATGGCCAGCCCGCCCACCGGATCGCGTGGCTGCGCTGCGGCCAGGGCCGGCCAGGACAGCAGCACCGCGTGCACCGCGACGACGGCGGCAAGTCGTCGGCCCGAGAGCCTCAATACCCGCTCCGCGGCGCGGCCGGCGACGGGGACGGCACGGCCGCGGCGGGCGGCCCGCCGGGCGTCACCGACTCGCGCACGATGCGGACGCCGGCACTGGCGCCGACCCGCGACGCGCCGGCCGCCACCATCGCCTGCACCTGCCCGAGGTCGCGCACGCCGCCGGCGGCCTTCACCCCCATCGAGTCGCCGACCACCCGGCGCATCAGCGCGACGTCGGCCGCCGTGGCGCCGCCCGGGCCGAACCCGGTGGAGGTCTTCACAAAGTCGGCGCCGGCGGCCTTGGCCAGCGTGCAGGCGGTCACCTTCTCGTCGTCGGTGAGCAGCGCCGCCTCGATGATCACCTTGCTGGTGACGTTGCAGGCGCGGCACGCCGTGGCCACCGCCTCGATGTCCTGCTCGACCAGCCGCAGTTCGCCCGACTTGAGCGCGCCGACGTTGATCACCATGTCGATCTCAGTGGCGCCGTCGGTGATCGCCCGCCGCGTCTCGTAGGCCTTCACGTCGGCCGGGGTGGCGCCGAGCGGAAAGCCGACCACCGAACACACCCCGACGCCGCTGCCGCGCAGACGCCGGGCCGCCAGCGCCACCCAGGCCGGGTTGACGCACACGGTGGCGAACTTGAACTCGGCGGCCTCGCGGCACAGCGTCTCGATGTCGGCCACGGTGGCGTCGGGCTTGAGCAGCGTGTGGTCGATGAGGCCGGCGACCGTGCCGGCGCCGCCGCCGGCGGCATGGAGGCCGAGGCGGGCCGCGCCGGCGTCGAGCACGCCCTGCACCTGGGCCGGGCAGCAGTCGTGCTGCAGGCCGTGGCACACGCAACGCGGCGGCGGCGCGCCGCGATAGGCCGCCAGTTCCTCGGCGATGATCGCGACGAGGCGTTTGAGATCGACGGGATGCCGCAGGTCGCTCATCGGCCGCCCTCCAGGGCGCGGATCTTGGCGAGGCGGCGGATGTAGCGGGCTTCGGTCATCGGCGTGCTCCGCCAGGTGTCGACGATCGCCAGCGCCGCCTCGGTGGTGAGCAGCGTGGCGCCGAGCGCGAGGACGTTGGCGCCGTTGTGCTCGCGGGCGTAGCGCGCCAGGGTGCGGTCGGTGCACATCGCGGCGCGCACGCCCGGCACCTTGTTGGCGGCGATCGCCGAGCCGAGACCGGCGCCGTCGATCGCGATCCCGCCGTCGACCTCGCCGTGCGCCACCAGGCGCCCGACCGCCCCGGCGATGTCCGGGTAGTCCACCGCGTCTGGCGTCTCCGGGCCCAGTTCCCGCACCGCCAGGCCCTGGCCGCGCAGGTGGTCGCGCACGGCCCGGCGCAGGGCGATGCCGGTGTGATCGCTGCCGACGGCGACCCGGGCGACCGGCGACACCGGCGCCAGCCCGCTGTCGTCGCCGACGGCGCCCTCGCGCAGCACGGTGACGCGTCGATCGCGCAGCGTGTCGAGCGCCAGCGGCGTGATGTGCCCGCCCTTGGCGAGCACCACGGTGACCCCGCGTTCGAGCTGCCGGGCGTCGGCTTCGGTGAGGATGTCGTAGCGCCGCGGCGTCATCGCGGCCTCCGCGGCGCGGAGCCGTGTGGTACGCTCGGCGCCCGATGCCGCAGGTCACGCCGCTGCTCACCGCCGATCGCCTTCAGCACCGCGTCGCCGAACTGGCCGGCGAGATCCGCCGCGACGCCCCGGACGCCGAACTCCACTTCATCGCCGTGCTCAAGGGGTCGGTGTTCTTCCTCGCCGACCTGGTGCGCGCGCTGCCCGGCACCTGCACGATGGACTTCATCGCCGTGTCGAGCTACGCCGGCGGCACGACCTCGTCGGGCGAGGTGCGGATGCTCAAGGACGTCGATCGCGGCCTGCAGGGACGCGACGTGATCATCGTCGAGGACATCGTCGACACCGGCCTGACGCTCACCTACCTGCAGGGCATCCTGCGCGCCCGCGAGCCGCGGTCGCTGCGCACGGCGTGCCTGCTGTCCAAGCCGTCGCGGCGCAAGGTGGACGTGCCGGTGGAGTACATCGGCTTCTCGATCGACGACCATTTCGTGGTCGGCTACGGCCTGGACTACGACGAGCACTACCGGCATCTCCCGTACATCGCGATGCTCACTTCCTGACCGCCGCTCGGACCTGCTCGGCGGCGGCGCGCGCCTCGGCGAGCACCGCCGGGGCGTCGAGCGTCAGGACCTGGCGGGCCCGCATGAGCACGCGGCCGCCGACGATCGTCGTGTCCACGTCGTCGCCGCGCGTGGTGTAGACGAGGTGCGACACCGGGTCGTACATCGGCGTCTGGCGCGCCGCGCCCATCCGCACGGTGATCAGATCCGCCAGCTTCCCGGGTTCGAGCGAGCCGAGCCGGTCGGCCATGCCGAGGGCGCGGGCACCGCCGAGCGTGGCCATCTCCAGCGCCGTCTGCGCGCCGACGGCGCGCGGATCGCGGGTGGCCAGCTTGGCCAGGAACGACGCCTGGCGCATGGCCTCGAACATGTCGAGGTCGTTGTTGCTGGCGGCGCCGTCGGTACCCAGGCCGAGCGCGACACCGGCGGCCAGGTAGCCGGTGACCGGCGCGGTGCCGCTGGCCAGCTTCATGTTGCTCTCGGGGTTGTGCGACACGCCGACGCCACGTCGGGCCAGGGTGGCGATGTCGTCCGGGGACACCCACACGCCGTGCGCGGCCAGCGTGGTGGCGCCGGTGAAGAACCCGAGCCCATCGAGATAGGCCGTAGGGCTGGTGGCGCCGCGCTCCTTCGCCACCTTCACCTCGTCTTCGGTCTCGGCGAGGTGGATGAGCAGCGGCACCCGTTCGCGGATGGCCAGGTCGCGGCCGGCGATGAGCGTCTTGGGGTCGTTGGTGTAGAGGGCGTGCGTGGCGACCGCCGGCACGATCAGCGGGTCGTTCTTGAAGCGGGCGATGTAGGCGGCGGCGCGCGCCAGCCCCTCGACCGGCGTCTTGGCGTCGGCCACCGGGAACTGGATGATCGTCTGGCCGAGGACGCCGCGCATGCCCGCTGCCCTGGTGACGGCCGCGACTTCCTCCTGGAAGTAGTACATGTCGGCGTAGGCGGTCGTGCCCGACTGGATCATCTCCAGGACGGCCAGGCGCGTGCCGGTGCGCACGAAGGCCGGCGATACCGTCTTCGCCTCGGCCGGGAAGATGTACTGCTGCAGCCAGTCCATCAGGGCGAGGTCGTCGGCCAGGCCCCGATACAGCACCATCGGCGCGTGGGTGTGCGTGTTGATGAGGCCGGGCAGGATCACCTGGCCGGTGGCGTCGATGACCTCGCGGCCGCGAAAGGCGGCGGCGATCTCGGCCGCCGGGCCGACCGCGACGATGCGATCGGCGTCCACGGCGACGGCGCCGTCGGCGAGCACGCGGCGCGCCGCGTCCATCGTGACTACGGTGCCGCCGGTGACGACCAGCGACACCGTCCGCGGCTGCCGGGCCTCGACCCCGTGGAGGGCCAGGAGGGCCAGCGTGATCGTCACGGCCGTGGTCGCGCGCACGGCTCGATTGTAGGCGATTCGACGGCCCGGAACCGCCCTGCCGTGCGTGGTATATCCTCGGCACCGTGGTTCACCTGATCACCCATCCGTTCGTCCACGACGCGCTGGCCACGCTGCGCGACGCGCAGACACCGCCCGACATCTTCCGCCGCGTCGCCAAGCGCATGGCCCTGCTCATCACCGCCGACGTCCTCAAGGACGTGCAGACGGTCGAGGGCACGGTGCAGACGCCGCTCGGCCCGGCCTTCGCCCGCCGCGTCGACGTGCAGGTCACGCTCGTGCCGGTGCTGCGCGCCGGCCTCGGCATGATCGACGGCGTGCTGGACCTGCTGCCGTCGGCCCGCGTCGGCCATATCGGCCTGCAGCGCGACGAGGCGACCGCGGTGGCCGAGCGTTACTACGTCAAGCTGCCGCCGCGCATCCACGACGACGTCGTGCTCATCACCGACCCGATGCTGGCCACCGGCGGCAGCGCCGTGACGGCCATCGAGATCGTCCGCGGCGCCGGCGCCCGCGACGTCCGCTTCGTGTGCATGGTGGCGGCCCCGGAAGGCATCGCCGCCATCGAACGGCGCTTCCCCGAGGTGCCGATCTACACGCCGGTCGTCGATCGCGAGCTGAACGCCCACAAGTTCATCGTGCCGGGCCTCGGCGACTTCGGCGATCGGCTCTACGGCACGGTCTGAACGGGCGCCCTGCCGCGCGGTGGGCCCGGACGCGGGGTTGCCGCCGCCTGAGCGTTGGCAGTAGACTGGACGTCTCTCCGGGGCGCGCTTGGCTCAGCGGTAGAGCACCGCCTTCACACGGCGGGGGTCCAAGGTTCGAATCCTTGAGCGCGCACCATCCCCGTCCTTTTCGTCCGGCGTCTTCGCGTCGCGGTTCCACGCCTCACCCGCTCTCTGCCCTCGATCAGCCGGCGTTCGCGCGGCAGCTGCGAGCGGCGGCCACGCGCCGCGTGCGGCTGGTTGCAGCGGGCGCCGTCACGGCATGGCGCGTCGTGGACGGGGCTGGTGACGGCCTGCCGGGCGTGGCGGTCGATCGCTACGGCCCTTGCGCGGTGCTCAATGTCTACGAGGACGTGCCGTGGGACGACGCGGCAGTCACCGCCGCCGCCGAGGTCGTGCTCGACGCGCTGGAGCCTGGCGGCGTCTCCGCCGTCTACGTGAAGCGCTTCGCGCGCGACCGCAGCCGCCTCGGCGGCCGCTTCGCCGACGAGGCGCGCTCGGCCGCGCCCCGCGCCGGCGTCGCGCAGCCAGAGACGCTGGCCGTCGAGGAGTACGGCGTCCGCTTCGAGGTGCGGCCGTACGACGGCCTGTCCACCGGGTTGTTCCTCGAACACCGGGAGCATCGGCGGGCGCTGGCCGAGCACGGGCCGGCGCGAGTGCTGAACCTCTTCGCCTACACGTGTGCCTTCGCCGTGCCGCTGGCGCGGGTCGGCGCCGCGGTCACCAACGTGGACGTATCGGCGCGCTATCTGGCCTGGGGGCGGCGCAACCTGGCGCTGAACGGACTCGAGACGGCGCCGGTGCGCTTCCTGCGCCGCGACGCCCTCGACTACCTGCGTGTCGCTGCCGGCCGGCCCGACGAACGCTACGAGCTGGTCATTCTCGACCCGCCCACCTTCGGGGCCGCCGACCGCCGTCGCGGCGTCGCCGCGTGGCGTGCCGTGGACGACTACCCCGCGCTCGTGCGCGCGGCCCAGGCCGTCCTGGCGCCCGGCGGGGCCATCTTCGCGGCCACCAACGCCCGTGAGCTGGTGCGGCCCGAGGTGCTGCCCCGCCTCGTCTCTGCGGCGTTGGGACGAGAGCCGCGCTGGCTGCCGCTGCCCCGCTGGCCGATCGACGTCACCGACCGAACGCGGGTGGCGGCGGTGCTGTTCGCGCCTGCGCCGCCACGGCGTCGATAGCCGCGGTCAATCCGCCGTCCCAGGGCTCGCGGTCGGGATGCGGCGGGGCCTGCCAGACGGTCCAGGCGCCATCGGCGGCGGTGGCGGCGCCGAGCACGACGTGTTCCAGGTACATGGCGGGCGTGGCAGGGCCGCCGTAGCGCGTGTCGCCGGCCAGCGGCGCGCCGAGGTGCGCGAGCATCGCGCGGATCTGGTGGAAGCGGCCGGTGTGCAGGGCGATCAGGGCGTGGCTATGGGTGCCGTCCGGTCCGGCCGGCGCCACCTGCAGCACGTCGAGGAACGCCGGCTTGCCGCCCGATCGAACGACCCGTGCCATGCGCCCTTCGGTCTTGAGGTACGCCTTGTGCGGCCCGACCAGGCTGCCGGCAGCGGCGGGCGGCTGGGCGAGGCGCGCCACGTAGAACTTGCGCCAACGGCGGGCGGCGATCTCCCGGGAGTGGTGGGCAGCCGCCGCGGCGCTTCGCGCCACCAGCACCAGCCCGCAGGCCGGCGCGTCGAGCCGATGCACCAGCCGCAGCGACGATCCGAGCGGCGCCAGGCGGCGCAGCAGCGAGTCGGCGGCCGGGTCGCGTGGCGCCTCGCACGGCAGGCCGGCCGGCTTCACCACGACGAGCTCGCCCGGCCCGTCGTGCACGACCAGCGCTGCCGGCACCGCTACTTCTTCGCTTCGGCGATCAGCAGCGCGACCATCTGCGAGTAATGCGCGTCGGCTTCGGCGTAGGCCTTCATGTAGTCGGCCTCCGACATCTTGTCCTCGCGCCAGTTGCCGTCGAAGCGCATCGACTTGCCGCCGGCATCACGGATGTCCACCGGGCCGTCGCGGCCCTCGCGGCGGGGGCGCAGGCCGTCGGCGTTGACGTCGGTGACGAACACCCGCGACTCGGCGATCGACGCGGCATTCAGCTCGATGTAGACGTCGCGATACTGGCGCTGCGCCAGCTTCTCGGTGAGCAGGGGCGGCGCGGCGTACTTGGCCGAGATGACCATCAATTGGCCGGGGAAGTGCAGAGCGGCCACGAAGACATCCGGCGCGCTGGGATCCCTGGCGGCGATGGCGTCGAGCTTCTTCGACCCGAGCACCTGGGCCAATTCGGTGGCGCCAGCGGCCGACTTGCTGTCCTGCGCCGCCGCCGGCGCCGCCAGCGCCGCGACCGCCAGGATCGCCGCACTCGCCCACACGCTTACCTGCCGCATGACCCGCCTCCTGGCGCCGGGGATGGCGCCGCTTGCGATCAGCCGATGAACAGGGACTCTTCGTCTTCCGCCGGGACCACCCGATTCGAACGCCGGCGCCGCGACGCCTCGCGCAGTTCGCGGAAGGCGCCGACCGCGGCCTTGGCGGCGGTGAACAACGCCAGGCCTTTCTGGGCCGGCCCGCCGACCACCTGCGCGGCGAGCGCCATGGTTCGTTCGGCCGACAGCGCCAGGTCGCCGAACAGGCGATCGGCACGCTCGACCTGCACGGTGGCCAGGTGCATTGCCCGCTGGGCTTCGGCGGCGACGTCGGTGAGGTTCTGGAGCAGCGGCTTGATGTCGCGTTCGACCTGCGTCGTCAGCTGGTCGAGCCGCCGGGCCAGGCGCAGCCCGAGCACGATGGCGCC
Source organism: uncultured Bifidobacteriaceae bacterium (assembly GCA_964442845.1). Taxonomy (GTDB): domain Bacteria; phylum Acidobacteriota; class Vicinamibacteria; order Vicinamibacterales; family UBA2999; genus CAWAYR01. The sequence continues at coordinate 14,562 of CAYUAX010000077.1, forward strand.
CACCTGGATGATCGCCATCACCGCCACGGCCACCGCGATGATGGCCAGCCAGACCTCGGTCACGCGTTGCGTCCTTCCTCGCGGGCCTGCTGGAAGGCCTCGCGGCCGCGTTCGATGGCCGTGCTGACGCTGTCGCGCTGGCGCTGGTAGAACTCGCGGCCCTGATCGGCGGCCTCGCGGGCCGCGTCGCGGGCCCGGTCGCGGCCTTCACGCGCCCGCTTCCCGAGGTACTCGCGCGTCTCTTCACCGGCCGCCGGCGCGAACAGCAGGGCCACGGCCGCGCCGGCCATCGCGCCCAGCATGAAGGCCAGCATCACCGAACCGCCGCTTCCGTCTCTCGACATACGTCCTCCTCGCTCCGGCGCCCCGATCAGAACAGGCTGACCTTGACGTTCAGATACTTTTTCGGGTCCTTCCGGATGTCCGAGACGAGCTGCCGCAGCTCGGCCACCGAGGCATTCATATTGTCATAAAGCACGTCGTCCTGCAGGAGCCGGCCGGCGGTGCCGCGGCCCGACTGCAGCCCGACCGACAAATCGTCGAGCCGGCGCGTCAGCGAGTCGAGGCGGGCGTAGAGCGCGTCGTCGGTGAGCAGGCGGCCGGCGGTGCCCTCGCCCTTGGCGAGCCGGCCGGACACCGCCTCGAGATTGGCCGAGGCGGCACTGAGGGATCGCGCCAGCGCCGGGTCGGTCAGCAGCACCCCGAGGCTGCCCTCGCCGCTGCGGATGCGCGTGGTGATGGCGTTGAGGTTGGCGGTGGCGCCCGACAGCTCGTTGTAGACGGCCGGGTCGTTCACCAGCCGGCCGAGGCTGCCGCGGCCGCGCTCGACCGCGGTGGTCACCCGGGTGGCGGCCTGCACCAGCGCCTCCATCTCGCGGTAGGCGGCGTCGTCGGTCAGCAGCCGGCCCACCGTGCCCTTGCCGGCGCGCAGGTCGGCGAGCAGCCGCTGCGTCTCGGTGAGCCCGCCGCTGGCCGCTTCCGACAGCGCCGCGAAGGAGCCGGGCGCGACCCCCGACGGCACGTAGCCCCAGTCGGGAATCGGCGTGCCGTCGGGCGCCGGCGTGATGTCGAGGGCGCCTTCGCCGAGCATCGAGATCGCGCCGATCACGGCCACCGACCGCGTGGTGATGAGCGGGCGGACGTCCTTGGTCACCTCGAACCAGGCCTCCACGGTCTGGCCGGCGAACACCACGTCGGTCACCGCGCCGACCTCGATGCCGGCCAGCCGCACCGGGGTGCCGGCGCGCACGGTGGCGATGTTGGCGAAGCGCGTCTTCAGCGGATAGCGCTGCCAGAAGAACCCGCCCTCGCCGCCAACTGCGAACACCATCAGCGCCGACATCACGATCGCGAACACGGCGAGGATGCCGATCTTCAACTCGGCCCAGGCCAGGGATCGGGTTCGGGGCATCGCAGGACTCCTAGGAGAGGAACTCGCGCAGATAAGGATCGGTGGACGCCCGCAGCTCGTCGGCCGAGCCTTCGAACGCGACCTTCCCCTCGCGCAGCATGACGAAGTCGGCTTCCTCGACCTTGTCGGGCGAGGCCGCCACCAGGGCCGGGCCGCCCGGCGCGCGGGTGGCGCCGTGCGTGGCGATGTAGAACGCATCGCGCAGCTGGTGGGTGACCAGCACCGAGGTCACCCCTTCCAGGTCGCGCAGCTTGATGATCTCGGCGTCCACGGTGAGCGCGGTCATCGGATCGAGGCCGGTGGTCGGCTCGTCGTAGAGCAACAGGCGCGGCTTGAAGGCCATCGCCCGGGCGATGGCTACCCGGCGGCGCTGCCCGCCCGACAGCTCGGACGGCATGCGATCGATGTACGGTCCCAGCTCGACGAAGCCGAGCACCTCCTCGACGCGCTGCCGCACCTCGGCCAGCGGCATCTCGGTCGACTCGTAGAGCTTGAAGCCGACGTTCTCGCCGACGGTCAGCGAATCGAACAGCGCGCCTTCCTGGAAGACCATGCCGGTGTGGTCGCGGACCTTGAGCAGCGCTTCTTCCGGCATGCCGTCGATGCGTACGCCGTGCACCCAGATCCGTCCGGCATCGGGCGCCAGCAGTCCGAGGACGAGCTTCAGGATGGTGGACTTCCCCGACCCGCTGGCGCCGAGGAAGATCTTCGTGTACCCGGGGTACAGCTTGAAGCTGATGCCGTCGAGCACCACGTTGTCGTCGAAGGCGAGGCGCACGTCCTCGAACACGATGACCGGCTCGTCTCCTGGGCGGCCCCGGGCCGGCCCGCGCAGCGCCTCTGGATAGGTCGTCATCAGAACAGCAGCGACAGCAGGAGCTGCGTCGAGAAGAAGTCCATGGCGATCACCGCCACCGACGCCGCGACCACCGAGTTGGTCGTCGCCCGACCGACCCCCTGCGTGCCGCCGCGGGTGCGCAGGCCGACGTGGCAGCCGACCGTGACGATGATGAAGCCGAGGAAGAACGGCTTCAGCAGCCCCATCCACACGTCCTCGAGATAGAGGCCGTCGATCACCGACGACCAGTAGAGGCCCGAGGCGACGCCCAGCGTCTGCGTCGAGACCACCCAGGCGCCGAGCAGGCCGACGGTGTTGGCGAGCACCGTGAGGATCGGCGTCATGACGATGCCGGCGACGACGCGCGGCACGACCAGCTTGCGCACCGGGTCGGTGCCGAGCGCACGCAGCGCGTTGATCTGATCGGTCACCGCCATGGAGCCGAGTTCGGCGGCGATGCCCGAACTGACCCGGCCGGCCAGCATCAGCGCCGTCAGCACCGGGCCCAGTTCCTTGATCATCGAGGCGCTGACCAGGCGGCCGACGAAGGGGCGGGCGCCGAACTGGTCGAGCGTGAAGCCCGATTGCAGCGCCAGCACCGCGCCGGTGAAGAGTCCGGTCAGCACCACCACGGTCATCGAGCCGATGCCGATGGCGTCGAGCTGCTCGATGAAGTCGTGCCAGTAGAAGGGGCGAGTCACCGTGCCGCGCAGCGTCGCCCCGGCCAGCCGGGTGTACTCCTGGACTTCGAGGAGCGCGGCCTTCAGCCACTCGACGACGCCCTTCACCGCCGCGGCCCTGGCGCACCTGGCGGTGCCAGGCCGAGGTCGCGGCCCTTGGCGGCGGCGATCTGGTCGCGCAGCGCCGCGGCGGCCTCGAAGTCGAGGTTGGCGGCAGCCTCACGCATCCGCCGCTCGAGCCCGGCGACATGCGCCTCGAGCTCGGCGGCGGTCGCGAAGCCGCCATGGCCGTCGCGATCGGCGCCGCCGTAATCGCGCTCGTAGACGCTCTGCAGGACGCCGTCGATGTCCTTGACGATGCTGCTCGGCGTGATGCCGTGCTCCAGGTTGTAGGCGGCCTGGATGGCGCGGCGGCGCGCCGTCTCGTCGATCGCGGTCTTCATCGACGCCGTCACGGTGTCGGCGTACATGATGACCTGGCCGTTGACGTTGCGGGCGGCCCGGCCCGAGGTCTGGATCAACGAGCCGCCCGAGCGCAGGAACCCTTCCTTGTCGGCGTCGAGCACCGCGACCAGCGAGACCTCGGGCAGGTCGAGGCCCTCGCGCAGCAGGTTGATCCCGACCAGCACGTCGAACTCGCCGCGGCGCAGGTCGCGCAGGATCTCCACCCGCTCCAGCGTGTCGATGTCGGAGTGCAGGTAGCGCACCCGCACGCCGAGCTCATGGTAGTACTGCGTGAGGTCCTCGGCCATCCGCTTGGTGAGCGTGGTCACCAGGGTGCGTTCCTTGCGGGCGACACGGGCGCGGATCTCGGCCAGCAGGTCGTCCACCTGGCCTTTCACGGGCCGCACCTCGATCGGCGGGTCCATCAGTCCGGTCGGGCGGATCACCTGCTCCACCACCACGCCGTGCGACTTCTCGAGCTCGTAGGGCCCCGGCGTGGCCGACACGAACACGATCTGCGGCACCCGCGCCTCCCACTCGGCGAAGCTGAGCGGCCGGTTGTCGAGCGCCGACGGCAGCCGGAACCCGTACTCGACCAGCACCTCCTTGCGCGAGCGGTCGCCGAAGTACATGCCGCGCACCTGCGGGACGGTCTGGTGGCTCTCGTCGACGATGACCAGGGCGTCGGCCGGCAGGTAGTCGAGCAGCGTCGGCGGCGGCTCGCCCGGGGCCCGGCCGGTCAGGTGCCGCGAGTAGTTCTCGATGCCGTGGCAGTAGCCGATCTCCTTGATCATCTCGAGATCGAACATCGTCCGCTGGTGGAGCCGCTGCGCCTCGAGCAGCCGCCCCTCGCGCTCGAGTTCGCCCCGCCGCTGGGCGAGTTCCTCCTTGATCGTCTCCACGGCGCGGCGCGTCCGGTCGCGCGGCGCGACGAAGTGCGACTTCGGGTACACGGCAATCTTGTCGTGGCGACGGAGGGTCCTGCCGGTGAGCGGGTCGAAGGTGGCCAGTTCGTCCACCTCGTCGCCGAAGAGCTCGATCCGCAGCCCCTGCTCCTCGTACGAGGGGTACACCTCGATGATGTCGCCGCGCACGCGGAAGGTGCCGCGACCGAAGTCGTGGTCGTTCCGCTCGTACTGGATGTCCACGAGCTTGCGCAGGACCTGCTCGCGGCCGATCCGCTGCCCGCGCTCGAGCGGCAGCAGCATGCCGTAGTACGCCTCGGGCGATCCGAGGCCGTAGATGCACGACACGCTGGAGACGATGATGACGTCGCGGCGCTCGAAGAGCGACCGGGTCGCGGAGAGCCGCATCCGGTCGATCTCCTCGTTGATCGTCGCTTCCTTCTCGATGTACGAGTCGGTGGCCGGGACGTAGGCCTCGGGCTGGTAGTAGTCGTAGTAGCTGACGAAATACTCGACCGCGTTCTCGGGGAAGAACCGCCGGAACTCCTGGTAGAGCTGGGCCGCCAGCGTCTTGTTGTGCACCATCACCAGGGTGGGCCGGTTCACGCGCGCGATGGTCTGCGCCATGGTGAAGGTCTTGCCCGAGCCGGTGACGCCGAGCAGCACCTGGTACCGATCGCCGCGCTGCAGCCCCTCGGTCAACTCGCCGATGGCGCGCGGCTGATCGCCGGCCAGCTCGAAGTCGGAGACGAGATGAAAGCGGTCGTGAACCGAGGGCATACGAATCCTGCATCGTACTACCAAACCCGGCTCGACGGGCCCGGCGACGACGCCTGGTGCGCCTGCCGGCGGGGGCGCGGCGCGTGCTCGGCAAGACCTCCCGGAGAGGGCCGCCCCCTGGAGCTCGGGCGGCGGGAGGCCGAGGTCAGCGGGTCCGCAGGAGGCGGGCGTAGTAGCCGTCCCGGGCGCGCACCTTGCGTCCGCGCGCGGCGTCCGGCGTCAACCGCACGTCCACCTTGCGCCAGCGCCCGTCGGCCGTGTCGTTCGTGGACACGTACCCGAGCGTGTAGGAGGCCCGGATCTCCGCCGCGATCTGCGCGTACACCTTGTCGAGATCCCGCACGCCAGGCGGGAAGAACACCTGGCCGCCGGAGGTGCCGGCGATCTGGCGCAGCACCGATTGCTGCTCAGCACGGGCCCGCATGGTGCCAGGCGGCATCACGCCGATAGCGTAAATGGTGACGTCGGAGGCCTTCACCATGTCCACCAGCTCGAAGAGCCGGAGGCTGCTTCGGGTGTCGCCGCCATCGGTGTACAGCAGCATCACCTTGCGCCCCTCCTGCCCCGCCGCGCCGTCGAGGTAGACGCCGACCGCGTCGAAAAGGGCCGTCTCGCCGCGCGCGCGCTGCGAACGGATCCGTTCCACGAGCCGTGGAAATTCGGCCGGGCCGAAGCGGGCCGCCCGCACCTCGGTGTCGAAGTCCACGAGCGTGGTGTCCACCGCTTCCTTCATCGTGTTCAGGAACCGGATCGCCGCGGTGCGCGTGAACGCGATGTCCTCGCCCATGCTCTCGCTGACGTCGAGCAGCAGGCCGAGGTGGAGGTCTGGCGCCGGGCCGCTGGCGGTCGAAAAGAACTGCAGCGTCTGCGGACGGCCGTCCTCGCGCACCTCGAAGTCCTCCGCAGTGAGACCGGCCACGAGCTCGCCCTTCCGATCCGTGACCACCGCGTTGACGTGCACCAGGTCCACGCCGGCCCGGTAGGTGCCCTGCTGCGCGTGCGGCACCTCCATCGCCGTGCCGATCGCGGCCGCCGCGGCCATCGCACGCAGCCATCGTGACACCCGCATGGGCACGACTCTACACCCGAAGGGCCGGCGCGGGCAGCGCGGCAGGACCTCGGCTGCGTATAATGAAGCGAAACCCAATGCGGTGCTT
>CAYUAX010000078.1:0-11106 GCA_964442845.1 uncultured Bifidobacteriaceae bacterium
CCTTCTTGATGAAGTAGGTCAGCATCTTCTCGGTGACGTCGAAGTCGGCGATGACCCCGTCCTTCATCGGTTTGATGGCGACGATGTTGCCCGGCGTCCGGCCGAGCATCTCCTTGGCCTCGCGGCCGACGGCCTCGACGCGGCCATTCAGCTTGTTGACGGCGACGATCGACGGCTCGTTGACGACGATGCCCTTGCCCTTGGCGTAGACGCAGGTGTTCGCCGTGCCGAGGTCGATGGCGAGGTCGGTCGAGAAGGCGGAGAAGAGCGACCCAAGTCCCACAGGTATCCGGGCTCCTGATTCAGTTCGCCGTGCCCGTCGTGGCACGGAACGGCACTACACACGGGCACACTCGGGGGCGAGGCGCGACGATCAAGGATATCGGACGATGTGCTAGAGCGGAACACGGCGGCGTGCGAAAAAGTGCACGGCGCCGGGGGCGGGCGGCGTCAGGGGGCGGCCAGGGGTCAGGGGTTGGCGACGGACACGCCGTCCTTCCCGGATTCCTTGACCCGGTACATGGCGATGTCGGCGGCCCGGACCAGTTCCTCGGCCGAGGTCGCCGCGTCGGGCAGGGTGGCCACGCCAACCGACACCGTGAGCCGGACGTCGAGGCCGTCGGCGGCCAGGAACACGAACTGGCGGACGCGGTCGCGGACGCGGTCGCCGACCCCCAGCGCGCCGTCGGTGCCGGTGTCGGGCAGGACGATGGCGAACTCGTCGCCGCCGAACCGGGCAACGACGTCGGTTTCGCGGGCCGAGCCGCGGATCACGCCGGCCGCCTCGACCAGCGCCCGGCTGCCGGCCAGGTGGCCGTAGGAGTCGTTGACGCGCTTGAAGCCGTCGAGGTCGATGAACAGCAGCGACAGCGGCCGGCCGCTGCGCGACGCCCGCTTGGCCTCGCGGCGCAACACCTGGTTCAAGTAGCGCGAGTTGTACAGCTGGGTCAGGTCGTCGGTGACCGACAGCGCCTCGGCGCGGCGGATGGCCAGGGCGTTGTCGAGCGCCAGGGCCGGCCCTTCGAGCACCTCGGCGAGGGCATCGGCCACCGCCGGCGTCAGCCGCGGCTCCGCCTTGGCGACGGTGCGGTCGATGAGCACCAGGGCGGCGACGACCCGGCCGCGGCAGCGGAGCGGCACGCCGAAGACGGCTCCGGCCGACGCTTTGACCCGCAGGTCGTGGCGCAGGTCGGCGCTGGCGAACTCGCGGCCGTGCGACAGCACCCACCGCCCCACCTGGGCCGCCGGCGCCGACAGCGACGCCATCATCTCGCGCGCCGCCATGAGGCCGATTTGCCCGTCCATGTCCACGGCGTAGACGGCCAGCGCCGAGGCGCGCAGCCAGGTGGCGGCGTGGGTCGCCACCAGTTCGCCGATCGCCTCCGGGTCGAGGGTCTCGTGCGCGGCGCGCATCAGCGCCAGCTGCACGTCGGGGCGTCCGAGCCTCGCCTTGAGGGTGCGCTGGGCGTGACGCAGGCGAGTGGCGAGGTCGGGGCGGGCAGCCGCTGAAGGTGACATGGGCTTCAGCCGTGACTGGGGGAAGTCAGGGCACGCATCGCGGCCCGATCCGGCGATTCGCTCGAGCCGGACTATAGCATAGGGGTGCGGAGCCCCTTGCGCGCGACGGCACCAGATTCACGGGCCGAACCGGCCGGCTTGGGGATCGGCGGACGACCTTGTTAGGATGAGGGGTTCAAGGATTCCGACCATGACCATGCTCGACCGGATGCGGCGGCACAAGGGCTGGCTCAAGTGGAGCCTGGCGCTCGTCATTCTCACGTTCGCCTTCTTCTTCGTGCCGAACAACGGCGTCACCACCGCCGGGGTCTCGCCCGACACCGTGATCGCCGACGTCAACGGCGAGGCGATCACCGTGGCGCAGTTCCAGCGCCGCTACAGCGCCCAGTTGAACGCCTACCGGCAGGCCTACGGCGGCCAGATCAGCGAGCCGATGCTGCGCCAGCTCGGCATCGACCAGCAGATCCTCCAGTCGCTGGTCGACGAGCAGGCCGTGGCGGTGGAAGCGGCGCGGCAGAACCTCGGCGTCACCGACGTCGAGCTGCGCCAGCGCATCCTGTCGCTGCCGGCGTTCATGGAGAATGGCCAGTTCATCGGCGAGACGCGCTATCGCCAGCTGCTGTCGGCGCAGAACCCGCCGCTGTCGACGCGTGAGTTCGAGGACCAGCTGCGCAGCGCCATCCTCCAGGAGAAGCTCCGCACCTCGGTCACCGGCTGGATGACGGTGCCCGACGCCGACGTCGTCGCCGAGTACAAGCGGCGCAACGAGAAGGTGAAGCTCGATCTGGTGCAGCTCACCGCCGACGGCTTCCGCAACCAGGTGGCGGTCACCGCCGCCGACGTGCAGGCGCGCTTCGACGCCAACAAGGAGACCTACCGGATCGGCGAGAAGCGCAAGGTGCGCTACGCGCTGGTCGAGGTCGACAAGGTGCGCGAACGCGTCGAGGTGCCGGCCGCCGACATCCAGGCCTTCTACGACCAGAACAAGGCGCAGTACACCACCGAGGGCCGGGTGCGGGCCAGCCACATCCTGCTCAAGACCGAGGGCAAGGACGAAGCCGCGGTGCGGGCCAAGGCCGAGGACCTGCTGAAACAGGCGCGCGCCGGCGCCGACTTCGCGGCGCTGGCCAAGGCCAACTCCGAGGACGAGGGCTCGGCGGCCAACGGCGGCGATCTCAACTACTTCGGGCGCGGCCAGATGGTGCCGGAGTTCGAGCAGGCGGCGTTCGCGCTGAAGCCCGGCGAGGTCAGCGAGGTGACCAAGACGTCGTTCGGCTTCCACGTCATCAAGGTGATCGAGAGCCAGCCCGAAGTGACCCGGCCGCTGGCCGAGGTGTCGGCCGAGATCGTCGATCAGCTGAAGTGGCAGAAGGCCCAGCAGCAGGCCGAGCAGGAGGCGATCGCCATCGAGGCATCGGTCAAGAGCGCCGCCGACCTCGACCGCGTGGCCAAGGAGCGCGGCCTCACCGTGGTCGAATCGCCGCTGTTCCTGCGTGACGAGCCGATCGGCGACCTCGGCGTGTCGCCCGATCTGGCCGCGCGCGCCTTCACGATGAAGGACGGCGAGGTCACGCCGCGCCTGCGCGTCACCCGCGGCTGGGTGTTCGCGACGCCGGCCGGGACCCAGGCGTCGTACCTGCCGGAGCTGGCCGAGGTGGCCGACCGCGTCCGCGAGGATGCCGTGCGCGACAAGGCCGCGGAGCTGCTCAAGGCGCGCGCCGCCGGCATCGCCGACGAGCTGAAGAAGGCCGCCGACTTCACCGCCGCCGCCAAGAAGGCCGGCTTCGAAGCCAAGGCCAGCGAGCTGGTGGCGCGCGGCGCCGCGCTGCCCGACATCGGCGTCAACGCCGAGGTGGACGCCGCGGTGTTCGCCCTGCCGGTGGGCGGCGTGGCCGGGCCGATCGCCACGCCCAACGGCCAGGTGATCGCCCGCGTCGCCGAGCGCGCCGACGTCACCGAGGCGCAGATCGCCGACGGCCGCGACGCGCTGCGCCAGGAGCTGGTCAACCAGCAGCGCGATCGCTTCTTCGCCGCCTACATGGCCAAGGCCAAGCAGGCGCTGAAGATCGGCATGCGCCAGGACGTCCTGGCCCAGCTGATGGGGCCGATGCCGGCACAGCCGGCGTTCCCGACGCCGGTGCCCGGGCAGTAGGGCGGCGTACTAGCTGCGGAACGCGAAGTACACGGCGCCGACCAGGCACAGCCCGGCCCACAGGAAGTCGAGCTTGAGCGGCTGCCGCATGTACAACACCGCGAAGGGCACGAACACGCTGAGCGTGATCACTTCCTGCATCACCTTGAGCTGCGCCACCGAGTAGGTCTGGAAGCCGAGGCGGTTGGCCGGCACCTGCAGCACGTACTCGAAGAAGGCGATCCCCCAGCTCACCAGGATGGCCACGATTAGCGGCCGGGCCCGCAGGTCGCGCAGGTGCGCGTACCACGCGAAGGTCATGAACACGTTCGAGCACACGAGCAGGGACACGGTGGCGGCGAGCGGCGACATGCCGTCATGGTCGCCCAGCCGCCGTCCGTCGGGCAACGACGGCCGCGCCCCCGGTACAGACGACGGGCGCCGGGTCTGAGCGGCCGGCGCCCGTGCGAAGAGTCGGGCCCGATCAGCCGCGCGCCGCGGTGGACGTGCGCGCCGGGAAGATCTGCTTGAACGCGGTCAGGAACTTCTGCATGTCGTCCTCGGTGCCGACCGAGACGCGCAGGTGCTGGGTCATCGGCGGGAACGGCCGCCCGACCAGGATGCCCTTCTCGCGGAACTCGGCGATCACCGGCTGCACGTCGCGGCCGAGAGCGACCATGAAGAAGTTGGTCTCCGACGGGATCACGTCGTAGCCGTAGGCGGTCAACGCCGCCGCCGTCGCCTTGCGGTTCTGGATGGTCAGCTGCTTGACCTTGGCTTGCGCCGCCGGGTCGTTGAGGGCGGCCGCCGCGCCGTGCTTCACCAGCACGTTGATGCTGCCCATGCTGTAGGGCCGCATCCGCTGGACGATCTCCTTCGGGGCGATGGCATAGCCGAGGCGCATCGCCGCCAGCCCGACGATCTTCGAGAAGGTACGGGCGACGATCACCGGCCGGCCTTCCTTCACGTAGGGAATCGACGTCGCGTAGGCCGGATCCTCCACGTAGTGGTGATAGGCCTCGTCGATGAGCACCGGCATGTCCTTCGGGATGTGGTCGAGCAGCTGCCGCACCTCCTTGGCGCTCACGACCACGCCGGTCGGGTTGTTGGGGTTGCAGAGGTAGACGAAGCCGAGATCACGGGCGTTGCGGTTGGTCGCCTCGATCATCTGGCCGATGTCCTGGCGATAGTCGGCGGTGAGCGGCAGCTTGATGGCGTCGGCCTTCACCAGGGTGGCGTGCTGGTAGACCGAGCCGTACGACGGATCGACGCCGATCACCTTTTTGCCGCCCTGCAGGAAGGTCGTGCCGACGACGTCGAGGATCTCGCCCGACCCGGCGCCGAGCAGGATGTTCTCGGGCTTCACGCCGTCGTGCTCGGCGATCACCTGGACGATGTTGGCGTCCGGGTAGCCATAGCGCCCGACGTATTTCCAGGCGTCGTTCATCGCCGTCATCACCGACTGCGGCGGGCCCCAGTTGTTCTCGTTGTTGCCGAGCTTGACCATCGCGTCGTAGGCGGCGGCGCTCATCGGGCCGCGGGCGCGCTGGGCGGCGACGGCGGCGGGGCCGCCCTGGGCCCAGAGATCGGCGCGGGTGCCGACGTAGCCGAGGGTGGCCGCAAGGCCGCCGACGAAGCGGCGGCGGGACACTGCGAGGCGCTGATTCATGAGTCCTCCGGGTGGCGATGATGCCGAGCGGTCATTCTACTCCCCGAGCCGACGCTCGCGGGTGATCAGGCGAGCGGGGGTGAATCCCAGGTGAAGGTGAACCGGCCGCCAACCGTCACCGCCTGGTGCTCGGCCACGGCCAGGAACGCCCGCACCGCGTGCGAGAACTCGCCCTGCCGCCGCACCACCAGGCGCAGCTGCCGCTCCAGCGCCAGCTCTGGCACCGGCACCCTGACCAGATCGCCGCGGCTGAGTTCGGCGTCCACCGACAGGTTCGGCAGCAGCGCCACGCCGTGGCCCAGCGCGACGAACCGCTTGATCGCGTCGATGGTCGGCATCTCGACCGGCATGTGCAGGGTGACGCGATGGCGGCGAAACGCGTCGAGGACGCGGGCGCGGTACGGCGACGACACGTGGTGTGCGACGAACGACTCGTTGCCGAGCATCGCGATCGAGACGTCGGCGCGGCGCGCCAGCGGATGCCCGGGCGGGACGACGAACACCAGCTCGTCGTGATAGACGACCACCGACCGCAGTCCCGGCTCGGCCGGCTCGTAGGTGATCACCCCCAGGTCGACCGCGTAGTCGAGCACGCTGCCGGGCACCCGGCTGGCGAGCGACCGCTGCACCGTGACGCTGACCCCGGGGTAGAGCCGCCGGAACTCGTGCAGGACGGGCAGCAGGTACAGGCAGGTGAGCTCGTTGGCGGCGATGCCCAGCCGACCGGCCCGCAGCGCTCGGACGTCTTCGAGGGCCACCAGGGCCTGCTGGCGCACGCCCAAGAGCCGCTCGGCGTACTCGACGAGGGTCTTGCCGGCGTCGGTCAGGCCGCCGCGCCGCCCCGGCCGTTCGAACAGCCGCTGGCCGACCTCCTCTTCGAGCCGGCTGATGACCTGGCTGATCGCGGGCTGCGTCCGGCCCAACCCCTTGGCGGCGCCCGAGAAACTGCCCTCCCGTACCACCGCCAGGAAGGTCTCGAGCTGGTGCAGATCCATAATCAGATCCCTCGAAGACCTGGAGCTCATCTCCAGAAAAGCTAGCCTGGATTATATATTCAATAGTCTCCATCATCTTGACTTATCTTGATGGGACGTGGCCAAATTGGGCATGGTCAATCGCCCAACCGTCGCCGTCTTCGACACGACGCTGCGTGATGGCGAGCAGGCGCCCGGCTTCAGCATGAGCCCTGCCGACAAAGTCCAGCTGGCCGGCCAGCTCGAACGCCTCGGCGTGACCGTGATCGAAGCCGGCTTCCCCATCGCCTCGCCGGCCGACTTCGAGGGCGTCGTCGCGGTGAGTCGCGTGATCCGCACGGCGACCGTGGCCGCGCTGGCGCGCGCCGTCCCGGAGGACGTGCACACCGCGTGGAACGCCGTCCGCGGCGCCGCGCACCCGCGCATCCACGTCTTCCTGGCCACGTCCGACCTGCACCTCTCCGCCAAGCTGCGCATCACCCGCGAGGAATGCCTGACCCGCGCCGTGGACGCGGTGCGGCTCGCCAAGTCGCTGTGCGACGACGTGGAGTTCTCGGCCGAGGACGCGACGCGCAGCGATCTCGACTTCCTGGTCGAGGTGTCCGCCGCCGTGGCCGCCGCCGGCGCCACCACCATCAACCTGCCCGACACCGTCGGCTTCGCGCTGCCCGAGGACATCCATCGCATGTTCACCGCGGTGCGGGCCCGGGTCGGCGACGGCGTGGTGCTGTCGGCGCACTGCCACAACGACCTCGGCCTGGCCGTGGCCAACTCGCTGGCGGCGGTGCAGGCCGGCGCCCGCCAAGTGGAGTGCACGATCAACGGCATCGGCGAACGAGCCGGCAACGCCGCGCTCGAAGAGATCGTGATGGCCCTCGAAGTGCGCGGCGACGCGCTGGGCTGCCGCACCGCGGTGGTGACGACCGAGCTGTTCCCCACCAGCCGGGCGCTCTCGGCGCTGGTGTCGGTGCCGGTGCAGCCCAACAAGGCCATCGTCGGCGACAACGCGTTCGCCCACGAGGCCGGCATCCACCAGGACGGCATGGTGAAGAACCCCCTCACCTACGAGATCATGCGGCCCGAATCGGTGGGCGCCCCGCCCACCCGGCTGGTGCTCGGCCGCCACTCGGGCATGCGCGGGCTCGACGCCCGCTGCCGCGCCCTCGGCCACCGGCTGCGTGTCGAGGATCTGCGCCGGCTCTATGCGAGGATGTTGGAGGCCGCCGACCGCGCCAAGGAAGTGGACGACGACGAGCTCGCCGGGCTGATCCGCGAGCTCGAGACGCCGCACGGCTTCGGTCCGCTGCCCGGAACCCCTGATGAAGATACGACTCGTCACGCTGCCTGGTGACGGCATCGGCCCGGAAGTGATCCGGCAGGCCGTCCGCGTGCTGCACGCGGTGGCCGACGTGACCGGCCTGTCCGTCGAGATCGCGGAACACCCCATCGGCGCGGCCGCGCTGCGCACGGCCGGCGTGCCGCTGCCCGAACCGACGCTGGCGGCCTGTCAGAAGGCCACGGCGGTGCTGCTCGGCGCGGTCGGCGACCCGGCGTTCGACAACCACCCGCCGACGCTGCGGCCCGAGGCCGGCCTGCTGGCCCTGCGCACGGCGCTCGGCGGCTTCGCCAACCTGCGGCCGGCGGTGGCGTTCGAGCCGGTGCTCGACGTCTCGCCGCTCAAGCGCGAGCGGGTCCGCGGCGCCGACGTGCTGGTGGTGCGCGAGCTGCTCGGCGGCCTCTACTACGGCGAGCCGCGCGGCCGCGAGCCCGACGGCCGCGGCGCCTACAACACGCTGCGCTACAGCACCGCCGAGATCGAGCGGGTGGCCCGGGTGGCCTTCGAGGAGGCCGGCCGGCGCCGCCGCAAGGTCACCTCGGTGGACAAGGCCAACGTGCTCGAGGTGTCGCGGCTGTGGCGCGAGGTGGTGACCCGCGTCGGCAAGGACTACCCGGACGTCGCCCTGTCGCACATGTACGTGGACAGCTTCGCCATGCGGCTGGCCACCTCGCCCACCGACTTCGACGTCGTCGTCACCGACAACCTGTTCGGCGACATCCTGAGCGACGAGGCGGCGGTGATCTCCGGCTCGCTCGGCCTGCTGCCGTCGGCGACGCTGGGCGGCGCCGTGGCGCTCTACGAGCCGGTGCACGGCTCGGCGCCCGACATCGCCGGAAAAGACGTGGCCAACCCGATCGGCGCCATCGGCTGCGTGTCGATGCTGCTGCGGCACACCGCGCACATGGCCCGCGAGGCCGACGCGGTCGACGCCGCCACCCGCGAGGTGCTGGCGCACGGCCTGCGCCCCGCCGACCTGGCCCGGCCGGGCGAGACACCGGCCGGCACCGTCGAGGTCGGCGCCGCCGTGGAGCGCGCGGTGATCGACGCGCTCGAACGTCACTGGTCCTACCACGCGGTCTGAGGCTGTCGCCGTGTCCCGTACCCTGCTCGACAAACTGTGGGACGCGCACGTCGTCGAGTCGCTCGACGGCGGCCGCGATCTCCTCTACATCGACCTCCACCTGATCCACGAGGTGACCTCGCCGCAGGCCTTCGAGGGCCTGCGCCTGGCCGGCCGGCGCGTGCGCCGGCCCGACCTCACGGTGGCGACGCTCGACCACAACGTCTCGACCGGGCCGCGCCACCTGCCGATGGCCGACGCGCTGGCCGAGGCGCAGATGCGGGCGCTGCGCGAGAACTGCGACGCGCACGGCATCCGCCTGCACGACCTCGACGCGCCGACCCAAGGCATCGTCCACGTCATCGGCCCGGAGCTGGGCCTCACCCAGCCCGGCCTCACCATCGTCTGCGGCGACAGTCACACCACGACCCACGGCGCGTTCGGCGCGCTGGCCTTCGGCATCGGCACGTCGGAGGTGGAGCACGTGCTGGCCACGCAGTGCCTCGGCCTCACCCGCCCGAAGGCGATGCGGGTCTGGCTCGATGGCCAGCCGGGACCGGGCGTCTCGGCCAAGGACCTGGCGCTGGCGGTGATCGACGTGCTGACCTGCGCCGGCGGCGCCGGCTACACCATCGAGTTCGCCGGCGAGGCCGTGCGCGCGTTGTCGATGGAAGGCCGCATGACGCTCTGCAACATGAGCATCGAGGCGGGCGCGCGGTCGAGCCTGGTGGCCCCCGACGAGACGACGTTCGCCTATCTGGCGGGCCGGCCGCACACGCCGGCCGGCGCGGCGTGGGACGCGGCAGTGGCGCGCTGGCGCACGCTGGTGTCCGACCCCGGCGCGGTGTTCGCGCGCGAGCTGCACATCGACGCCGCGGCCGTCGCGCCGCAGGTCACCTGGGGCACGCGCCCCGACCAGGTCGTTCCGATCACGGGCCAGGTGCCCGACCCGGCCGCGGCGCCCTCCCCCGCCGCGCGCGAGGGTCAGGCCCAGGCCCTGTCCTACATGGGCCTCCGGCCCGGCACGCCAATCGAGCGGATCGACGTCGATCGGGTGTTCATCGGCTCGTGCACCAACGCACGGATCGAAGACCTGCGGGAAGCGGCGCGCGTCGCCCGCGGCCACACCGTGGCCGGCTCGGTGCGGGCGATGGTCGTGCCGGGCTCGCAGCAGGTGAAGCACGCCGCCGAAGCCGAGGGGCTGCACGAGGTGTTCACCGCCGCCGGCTTCGAATGGCGCGAACCGGGCTGCTCGATGTGCCTGGGCATGAACGACGACGTGCTGCAGCCGGGCCAGCGCTGCGCCTCGACCAGCAACCGCAACTTCGAGGGCCGCCAGGGCCGCGGCGGCCGCACCCACCTGGTGAGCCCGGCGATGGCCGCGGCGGCGGCGATCCGCGGCCACTTCACCGACGTGCGCGGCTGGGACTTCCGCTGATGGACGCCTTCCGTTCCCACACCGGGCTGGTCGCGCCGCTGCTGCGCCGCGACGTCGACACCGACCAGATCATCCCGAAGCAGTTCCTGAAGCGGCTCGGCCGCACCGGCTTCGCCGACGCGCTGTTCTTCGACTGGCGCGCCGATACCGGGTTCGTGCTGAACCAGCCGCGCTACGCCGGCGCGTCGGTGCTGCTGGCCGGCGCCAACTTCGGCTGCGGCTCGTCGCGCGAACACGCCGTGTGGGCGCTGCACGACGCCGGGTTCAAGGCGGTGCTGGCGCCGAGCTTCGCCGACATCTTCGCCGGCAACGCCCTGGCCAACGGCCTGCTCGCGGCGCGCGTGGACGAAGCAACGCTCGAGGCCCTGGCGGCGCGGGTCGAGGCGATGCCCGGCTACCAGCTCACGGTCGATCTCGAAGCCGAGCGGATCACCGGCCCGGACGGCTTCGCCGCGCCGATCGCCGTCGATCCGCTGACCCCCCAGCGGCTGCTGGCCGGGCTCGACGACATCGCGCTGATCCTGCAGCACGAGGCGGCGATCCGCCGCTACGAAGCCGCGCACCTGCGCGTGTGACCACGCAGGGCGCGGAGTCGGCTCCGCGACGGCAGCTCTGAAGAGCTGCCCTACGACTGACGGCCGGAGCCGGCGACGCTGCGGATGAGCGACAGCAGCAGGTCCACGGCCACGGCGTTGTGGCCGCCGCGCGGCACGATCAGGTCGGCGTAGCGCTTGCTGGGCTCGACGAACTCCAGGTGCATCGGCTTCACGGTGGTGAGGTACTGCTCGATCACCGAAGCCATGGTCCGGCCCCGCTCGGCGACGTCGCGTTCCAGGCGGCGGATCACCCGGGTGTCGTCGTCGGTGTCGACGAACACCTTGATGTCCATCAGGCGGCGCAGCTCCGCGTCGGCGAAGATCAGAATGCCCTCGACGATCAGCGCGCGGCGCGGCACCAGCCGGTCGGTGGCCTGGGTG
>CAYUAX010000078.1:11116-20642 GCA_964442845.1 uncultured Bifidobacteriaceae bacterium
CGAAGTCGTAGACCGGGGCGTCGATGGCCTGGCCGGCGCGCATCGCCTCCACGTGGCGCACCAGCAGGTCAGTCTCGAGCGAATCGGGGTGGTCGTAGTTGAGGGCGGCCCGCTCCTCGAACCGCAGGTCGTTCCGATCGCGGTAGTAGCGGTCGTGCTCGAGCACGGTGACCTGGTCGTCGCCCAGGCTCTCGACGATGCGCCGCACCACCGTGGTCTTGCCCGAGCCGGATCCGCCGGCCACGCCGATGACGATGGGGGTCATGCCGCCGGCACGTTACCACGCCGGCCGCGCCGCACCGGTGGCACACCGCTTGCCTTGGTATCGGGCACCATGCTGCGACGACCCGGTTCCGTGGACCTCACACACGATCAGCTGCTGCAGGCCATCGCCCTGTTGAACGGCATCGAGCGGGCGGCGTTCGATGTCGCGCGGGATCGGCCGGAACTCGACGAGTTCGTCGGGAACGTGCGGGTGTGGCTGCGCGAAGTGCGGGCCATCTTCCGCACGCCGAGCACCGAAACGCACGCCCATCTGCTGCGCCGCCTGCTCGACGAGGTGGACCAGATCGATCAGCGCGCGGCGCGCCACTGACCGGCGCGCTGTTCCAGAACGAGACCCGCCAGTACACCGCTGCTTCGTTTCAGCACACCGCAGGACATCTCAGCCGGCCCGGTACGGTATACACGAAGGCATGGGCCTGCACGCCGGCCTCGCCGTCGCGCTGACCGCCGTCTCGCTGGCAATCGGCGCCGCTCAAGCCCCGCCGCTGCCGCAGGCCGTGCGGGCGTGGACGCCGCGCGCCGGCACGCTGGTGTTCCAGTCGGATCGGGCGGGGCGCCCGGCCATCTACACCCTCGCCCTCGCGTCGGGGGCGGTCGCCCGCCTCAGCGGCGATCCGCGCTGGACGGAAACGAACCCACGCTGGTCGCCCGACGGACGGCGGGTGGTCTTCGCGTCGAACCGCGCGCACTACGAGGGCACCACTCCGGAGACCGGCACCGCGGACATGGACCTGTGGCTGGTCAACAGCGACGGCAGCGGGCGTACGCGTCTCACCGACCATCCGGGTAACGACACCGACCCGGTGTGGGACGCCGACGGCCAGAGCGTGGTCTTCTCGTCGGATCGCGACAGCCGTGGCGACCTCTACCGCGTGCGCCTGGACACCAGGGCGACGACGCGCCTCACCCGCCACTTCGTCGGCCGCGCGATCATGCCGGCCACCGGGCCGGCCGGCACCCGCCTCGCCTTCGCGGCGCAGACGCTGCGCATGGGCGCGTTCTGGGACTTCCAGGTGCACCTGCTCGACCCGCGGTCCGGCGTCACGACGGCGGTCGCCGCCGAGGCCGGCGCCTGCTGGCCGTCGTGGTCCCGCGATGGCCGCTTCCTCGCGCACGTGAGCCTCGGCCGCGACGTGCCCTCGACGCTGCGCATCCACGACGTGGCCACCGGCACGAGCCGCCCGGTGCCGACGCCGCGCGACCTCTGGAGCTACTATCCCGAGTGGTCGCCCGACGACACGATGCTCGCCTTCAGCGTGAGCCCGGCGCACCACGAGGGCGAGAACTGGGACCTGGCGGTGATCGATCTGAAGACCGGCGCCTGGGCGCGGCTCACTGAAGGCGCGGGGAACGACCGGCTGCCCGATTGGAAGCCCTGACAGCCCGGTGATGGGTCAGCGCCTGCGGAACAGCTGCTCGAGACGATCGAGCCGTGCCGACGCGTCATGCAGGTCCGTCGCGCCGTCCTCGCCCCGCATGCGAATGACCTCGTCGGTGAGGCGCGCCTGTTCGGCGGCCAGGGTCCGGGTGCGGACCTCCAGGGCCTTCAACGCCGCCAGCGCGACGCCGTCCGCATCGACGGTGTTGATGCGCAGGGGGAAGTCACCCAGGCCGAAGGCGGCACGAAAATCCTGGGCGGTCGGCCCCATGTGGCGAATCGACGCCGCTTGCGCCTTGTAGCTCCAGGTGCGGATCGGCACCCGCGCGAGCTTCGTCAGGACGTCCTCGCCGTCGACGACGCGGAAGTTCTCCTTCATCGCGGCGTCCGAGAGCGATGCCCAGGAGCTGCTGCCGGCCGACAGGACCACCCCGGCCGTGTGGCTGGCGTCGGTGAAGAAGCGGACTCCACCGGCTGCTCTTGCGTTGAACTCGTTGGGCGCGAAGCTGACGATGTCGGCAGTGGTGGAGCGGTCGCCGAACACGAACGAACCGTGGGCCGCGGAGTTCGCGACGGCGTTGGTGCCGAGGGCCACCGACCCGTTGCCCGCCGCCGACACCCGCGTGCCGAGGGCGATAGCCTCGTTGCCGGCGGCCTGCGCAGCCTGCCCGATCGCGACACTACTGCTACCAGAGGCGATGCTCCCACTGCCCCCAGCCAACGACTGTGCGCCCGCCGCCACGGTATTCAGCCCGAACGCCGAACTCTGCGCGCCGAGTGCCTGGGCGTTGCTGCCAATCGCGACGGCGTACGCGCCCTGCGCCCGCGACGACGTGCCCCCAGCGAAGCTGGCCGTGCCGCTGGCCAGCGTCGCTTGCCCGACGGCGACGCTGGCTATACCGGCCGCCACTGAACCGGCGCCGGCCGCGAAGCTGTGGGTGCCGGCCGCCTGGCTCAGGACACCGGCGGCGAAGCTGCCTTCGCCGCTGGCCAGCGTGCGGTCGTTGACGGCCAGACTGAACGCGCCCGTGGCCCGGGTGTCGTGGTTGAACGCCGCGCTTTGGCTGCCGATGTTGGCGTCGTCCCACTGCGTGCCCTGGACTCGGCCGGCGCGGATGGCCGCCTTCGCAGGCGACCACATCAACCTCACGCCGGCACCGGAAGCCGGCAGCGTGCCGACCTGGAACGTCCCGCCGGCCACGAATCCGCCGTCGGCCTGGACGCCGAACGTCGGCGGGATCGGACTGCCGACAGCCGGCAACGGCCGCGGCGAACCGCCGGTGCCAGGCCCTGGCGTCGATGCCAGGACGCCGCTCTGCTGACCGTCGCGCCAGGTGCCGGTGAGACTGGGCAGCATCAGTCGCGCTGCGACCGGCTGCGGCTGGCCACCCGGGGCGACGACGATGTTGAAGCCCAGGCCGACCGAGCCGTCGGGGTTGAGAAACGCCGTGCCGATGACCGCCGACGCCTCGGCGGCGCCGCAGCGATCGTCGAGGCCCTCCAGCCGAAAAACACCGCCCACCGCCGTCACCGTCACGGTGAGCACGTTGCAGTACGGCTGGAGTTGCCAGCGAAACGTACCGAGCGACTGCGCCGAGGCCGACACTGCCACGACGAGCAGCGCTACGAGCATCAGCGTCACGCCTCTGACCGTCACCATGGCCTGCTCTCCAGTTCGGCTTCCAGACGCGTCAGGCGCTCACCGAGCAGGCGACGCTCGCGCAACAGTGCGGCATGCCGGGCGCGCAGCCGATCGTGTTCGTCAGCGAGGCGTGACTGGCGCTCAGCCAGATCGCGCGTCCTCGTCGCCAACGCGCGCGCCGCTGCCAACGCCACGCCGTCGGCGTCGATGGTGTTGATGCGGAGGGCATGGTCACCCAGCCCGAAGGCGGCGCGGAAGTCCTGCGCCGTCGGGCCGAGGTGACGAATCGACGCGTCCTGGGTGACGTAGTTCCATTCGCGTACCGGGACACGGGCCAGCCGGCGAAGCAGGTCGGCGCCGGCCACGTCTCTGAAACCGCGCTTCATTCTGGCGTCGGACAAGGGCGCCCAGGAGCCGCCGCCGCCGGCCAGCTCCACGCCAGTCGTCGCGGCGGCGTTGGTGTAGAAGCCGACGTCGCCGGTGGCTCGCACGACGAACTGATCGCTCAGGGGCGGAAGCACGGGCGGGGTGCTGGTCGATCGGTCACCGTAGTAGAAGGTGCCGGGTTGGTTGGTGGCCGTCGTGGCGTACCCGATCGCCACGACCGCCCTGGCGGCCGCAGCCGCGTCGCCGAGCGCGACGGTCTCGGTACCGAACGCTGTTCCCGAGGCCAGCGCAACGCCGGTCTCGCCTTGCGTGATGCTCGCACCGGCGGCGAAGGCCCTGTTCGCACTGGCCGTGCTGCCGCCGAACGCCGTGCCTTGGAGGCCGCTGGCAACGGTTTGGACCGCTCCGATGGCCAACGCATCCGCGGCATTGCCACGCGCGGCGCCAAGGGCCACGGCGGCGGCGCCGCCGGCGCTGGCACCGGTTCCAGACGCAAGGCTTGCCAGGCCCGCGGCGACGACCGACTCCCCCGCGGCGAGGCTGTTCGCGCCGATGGCCTGGCTGCTGATCCCGAACGCCGCGCTGCTGGCGCCCACGGCACGCGTTCGATCGTTGACCGCGAAGCTGCCCAGGCCAGTGGCCTGCGTGCCGCGATTGAACGCCGCGCTCTCGGCGCCGATCCCCGCGTCGTCCCACGCGGTGTCGGTGACGCGACCTGCCCGGATCGCGGCCTTGGCCGGCGTCCACATCAGTCGCACGCCAGGACCGCTGGCGGGAATCGTGCCGTTCGGGAAGGTGCCGCCCGCCAGAAAGCCGCCGTCAGCCTGCAGTCGAAAGGCGTCGGCGATGCTGGCGCCGGTGGCGGGCACCGGTCGCGGGCTTCCGCCAGTGCCAGCCCCAGGCGTGAAGACGAACTGGCCGGCGTACTGGGCATCGCTCCACGTGCCTCCCAGCGTGGCGAGCGACACCTGGGCCGCTACCGGCTGCAGCACGCCACCGGGCGCGACGACCACGTTGAATCCCATGCCGATGGATCCGTCCGGGTTCACGAACGCCGTGCCGATCACCGACGAGGCGTCGGCGGCGCCACACCGATCGTCGGTGCCCTCCAGCCGATAGAAGGCGCCGACCCTCGTCACCGTCACGGTGATCACGTTGCAGTAGGGCCGCAACTGCCAACGGAACGTGCCCATGGGCTGCGCGGCCGCCGAGGTCGCCGCGATCGCGAGGAGCACGCCGGCCACGACGGTGGACAGCCTCGACATGGCGCTCATCTCCTCTCCCGCCGGCGTTCGAGGCGCTCGATCCGCCGCCGCAGCGCCTCGTTGCCGTGTGCCATCGCGTCGCTGGCCTCGCGGAGCGAGTCGTTCGCGCGTTCCAGCGCCTCGGCGGTGGCCTCGAGGGCGGCGGCGCGATCGGCGAGTGCCCTGGCCGCCGCCAACGCCACGCCGTCGGCGTCGAGCGTGTCGATGTGCCGGTCGCTCTCCCCGAGCCCGAATGCCGCCTTGAAGTCCTGCGCGGTCGGGCCCAGGTGACGGATACCCGCGCGCTGGGAGGTGTAGTTCCACTCGAAGATCGGCAGCCGCGCGAGTCTCGTCAGGATGTCCTCACCCGCCACGTCGCGGACGTTCTCCTTCAGCCGCGCATCGGACAGCGACGCCCACGAGCTGCCGCCGGCCGCCATCTCGACACCGCTCGTCGTCGCGGCGTTGGTGTAGAAGCCGACGCCGCCGGCGGCCCGGACGATGAACTGGTTGGGCGTGAAGCTGACGATGTCCGTGGTGGTGGAGCGATCGCCGAAGACGAACGAACCGGTGGCGGCGGCATTGGCCGCCGCGTCGCTGCCGAGCACGACCGAACCGAGCCCGCTGGCGCGGACCCGCAGCCCGAGGGCCACGGCGTGTTGGGCGCCGGCTTGCGCCGCGGCCCCCAGGGCCACGCTCGCCTGGCCGCTGGCGAGGTTGAAGTTGCCGGACGTGAACGCGTTGACACCGGACGCGACGCTCGACAGGCCCAGGGCGACGGCGCCTTCGCCACTCGCCGCCGACGCGTTGCCGAACGCAGCTGAGTACGTCGCGTAGGCCTGAGTGGCGCCCATCGCGAAGCTGCCGAGACCGGCGGCCGTGCTGCCCTGCCCCGCCGCGAAGGCCGCGCGTCCGCTGGCCAGCGTCTGTTCGCCGATGGCCAGGCTGGCCTGACCGGTGGCTCGCGTGTTGAACCCGAGCGCGGTGCTCGCCACGCCGCTCGCTTCAGTGCCGTCGCTGGCCGCGAAGCTGGCCGCGCCGCTGGCCCGGGTGTTGCGGCCGAAGGCGGCGCTCTCGCTGCCGATGTTGGCGTCGTCCCACTGCGCCCCCTCGACGCGACCGGCGCGAACCGCGGCTTTGGCAGGCACCCACATCAGGCGGACCCCGGCGCCGCTCGCCGGCAGGGTGCCGACGCCGAACGTCCCGGCCGCCAGGAAGCCGCCGTCGGCCTGCAAACGAATGGTCGGCGGGGTCAACCCGACGGTGACCGGCAGCGGGCGCGGGCTGCCGCCGCTGCCGCCGGCTGGCGTGAAGGCGAAGGTGCCGCTGGCCTGGGCGTCTCGCCAAGTGCCGCTCAGCGTGGCCAAGGCGATGCGAGCCGACACCGGGTGTGGCTGACCACCGGGAGCCGCCACGACGTTGATGCCGAAGCCGATCGACCCGTCCGGATTCAGAAACGCCGTGCCGATGGCCGACGACGGCGCCCCGCCGCACCGATCGTCAGCCCCTTCCGCGCGGTAGACGCCGCCAACCTGGGTGACGGTGAGGGTCAGGACGTTGCAATAGGGCTGCAGCTGCCAGCGAAAGGTGCCCAGGGTCTGGCCCTGCGCCACGCCAGCCGAGACCACCAGCGCCACGCCGCCCACGACCACGCCGAGAAGCGGCCGATTAGCCGTCATGCCGACAAGTGCGTCGGCGGCCCGATCCATGTCGCCGGCGACCGAGGCCGCAGGGCGAAGGCCGGGTTGGACACCGGGCGGCTATCTGGGCTACAAATAGAGGTCCTGCCCCACGGGTTCGACCCTTCTGTGCGGAAGTGGCGGAATTGGCAGACGCGCTAGCCTCAGGAGCTAGTCCGGGCAACCGGGTGAAGGTTCGAGTCCTTTCTTCCGCACCACGCTCTCGCGGTACATCTCAGCGACCGCCGGCCGCGCCGTACTTCTTCAGGATCTCGCGCACACGGTCCACCGGCAGCGCCTCGGCCGTGCCGAAACGACTGGTCACCGTGGTGGCCTTCAGCAGCGAGTTGTAGACCGCCTCCTCGGTGGCCTCGAGCGCCGCCTGGAACAGCGGCGAGACGCCGTCGGTGGGCAGGATCGTCCGCGGCCGCGGCGCGGCGTCGCCGAAGGCCACGCGCAGCGCCGGGTGCGTGCTGAACGCGATGGCGAAATCGCCGCTGCCGTTCGAGTACGACGAGCCGGTCCGTGCCAGGCCGTAGACGGCCCGCGCGGCCAAGCGGGTCAGATCCCGGGCATCGAGCGGGGCGTCGGTGGCGACGACGATCATGCACGAGCCGTCGTCGACGCCGCGCGGCGCCGCCGGCGCGTAGGCATAGCGGCCCAGCTCGCGGCCCACCGGCGCGCCGCCCATCGTCAGCACGCCGCCGTAGTTGCTCTGCACGAGCACGCCGAGCGTGAACCCGCCGAGGCGCTCGGGCAGCCGCCGCGACGCGGTGCCGATGCCGCCCTTCCAGCCGAACGCCTGCGTGCCGGTGCCGGCGCCGACGCTGCCTTCGGTCACCGGCCCGCCGCGCGCCGCGCGAATCGCCTCGACGACGTGCGCCGGCCGCACGTGCAGGCCGCGGATGTCGTGCAGGCCGCCGTCGTTGGTCTCGCCGACCAGCGCGTTCACCGAGCGGACGTTGGCGTTGCCGGGCTGGGCCAGCGTCCACCGCACCACGCCTTCCACGCCGGCGCCGACGCTGAGCGTGCTGGTCAGCACGATCGGCGTCTCGATCGTGCCCAGCTCCTCGACCTGCGTCGAGCCGGCCAGCTTCCCGAACGCGTTGCCGACGAACACCGCGCCGGGCACCTTGTCCTGGAAGAGGTTGCCGCCGTGCGGGAGGACTGCCGTGACGCCGCTGCGCACGCCGTCGCCCTCAAGGAGCGTCACCTGCCCCACCGCCACGCCGGCCACGTCGGTGATCGCGTTGAGCGGGCCGGGGGCGAACACGCCGGGCGCCAGGCCGAGATCGCGGGCGTGGGGGCGGTCGACCGGCGTCTGCGCGCCGCTCGTCACGCTCACGATTCCTGCCGCCAGCACCGCCAGCATCACTCCGCGCATCGCGTCCACCTCTGACGGGCATTGTATGCAGGGCCGCGGCGCCGTCACGGGCCGTCGCGGGCCTGCGTGATACGATCGGCGGCTCCGATGCGTCACATCCCGCTGGCCGCGGTCGAAGACGCGGCCCGAGCGGTCTACGCCGCCGCCGTGCGCACGCCGCTGGTGCGGCTCGATCTTCCGTTCGCCGATCGCACGCCGCGCCCCGAGGTCTACCTCAAGCTCGAGTGCCTGCAGCCGATCGGGTCCTTCAAGCTGCGCGGCGCCTACAACGCCGTCCGCCAGCTCACGCCGGCCCAGCTCGCCGACGGCGTCTGGACGGTGAGCGCCGGCAACGCCGCCCAGGGCGTCGCCTTCGCCGCCAAGGTCGTCGGCGCGCCGTGTTCGGTGATGGTGATGGACACCGCGCCCGAGACGAAGGTGCGGGCCATCGAGCGGCTCGGCGCGACCATCGTGCGGGCCACCTACGACGAGTGCTGGCGCACCGTCGAATCGCACCGGTCGGACCAGATGCGCGGCCATTTCGTGCACCCGTTCGACGACGACGCCTTCATCGCCGGCAACGCCACGGCCGGCCTCGAGATCCTCGAGGATCTGCCCGACGTGGACGCGGTGGTGGCGGCGATCGGCGGCGGCGGCCTGCTGTCGGGCGTGGCCGCGGTGATGGCCGCGCGCAAGCCGTCGGTGCGCCTCTACGCCGCCGAGCCGGCCACCGCCGCGCCGCTGGCCACCTCGCTGGCCGCCGGGTCGCCGCAGCGCTTCGCCGCGTGGCAGGCGTCGTTCGTCGATGGCGCCGGCGGCAAGTCGGTGTTGCCGTCGATGTGGCCGCTGCTCCACCCCCACGTCCGCGAGTCGATCGTCGTCTCGCTCGACGACGCCGCCGCCGCCATGCGGCACGTCGCCGAGCGCGTGCACGTCGTCATCGAGGGCGCAGCCGCCTGCGCGGTCGCCGCCGCACTGTCGGGGCGGATGGGCACCGGGAAGATCGTCGCCGTCGTGTCGGGCGGCAACATCGACCTGTCGCGCTTCGCCACCCTCATCGGCGCCTGCCCGTAAACGTGACACCCGCTGCCGCCGAAACTTCGGGAAGCCGCCAGTTGCGCCCCGAGCCCCGAGTCCCGAGCCCCGAGCCCCGCTAGATATGGAACGCTTCGCCACTCCCTTTCCTGGTCGTCTCCACCGCCTCGGCGAACTCGCCACCGACGTGTGGTGGAGCTGGCAGCCCGACGCCCGCGCCCTCTTCCGCCGTCTCGACCTCGCCCTGTGGCGGTCCACCGCCCACAATCCGGTGCGGATGCTGCGCATGCTCGGGAGCGAGGCGCTCCAGCGCGCCGCCGACGACCCGGAGTGCCTGCGGCTCTACGATGCCGCCGTCGCCGGCCTCGACGCCGCCCGCCAGCCGGCCGCGTCGTGGTGGAAGTCGCAGCACCCCGGCGAGAACGGCAAGGTCATCGCCTACTTCTCCGCCGAGTTCGCCCTGCACCAGTCGCTGCCGATCTACGCCGGCGGCCTCGGCGTGCTGGCCGGCGA
>CAYUAX010000079.1:0-20458 GCA_964442845.1 uncultured Bifidobacteriaceae bacterium
GTGCTGGTGTTGCGCACGCCGTCGCGGGCCTGACGTGGCGGGGCCGGACCTCGGCGCCGCGCGTGCTCTGCTCCGCACGATCGCGACGACCGTGCTGCTCGCCGGCGTCGCCACCCTGGCCGCGGTGGCGGTGCCCGAGTCCCCGCTGGGATTCACCGCGCGTTGGCAGTGGCCGACGCCGGCCTTGCTCGCCGCCGCCCTGGCGGTGGCCTGGTCGGCTGGTCGCGCGGGTGGCTGGCAGCCCCTGGCCGCTGTCGTGGTGCTGCTCGGCTTTCCCGCGGCGCCGACACTGCCGGCGGTCTGGACGTTCCACGGCTGGGGAGCGGTGGTGGTGTGGGCCGTCGTCGTCGCGGCCGCGTCGCAGGGCCGCGCGGTGTCGGCCGTCGTGTCGCCGCGCCACCCGCGCTGGCACGCCGCGGCGGCCGCCGCGGCCGCTACGGTCTGGCTGGGCGGCATCGCCGTCGCGGTGTCGGGGCACGCGCTCACCGGGGACGCGCCACACTACCTGACGATCGCCCGCAGCCTGGCCGCCGACGGCGACCTCGACCTGACCAACGACTACGACGATCGCACCTACGCCGACTTCTACGCCGGCAGTCTCGAGCCGCGGCACACCAACATCAGCCCGTGGGGCGAGCAGTATCCGTTCCATGGTATCGGCGTGGCGGTGCTGGTCGCCCCGGCGTTCGCGCTGTGGGGCGTCAGCGGCGCGACGGCGACGCTCGTGCTGCTGATGGCCACGGCGTCGGCACTGCTGTGGCTGGCGGCGTGGCACCTGCTGCGCGACGCCGCCGCCGCGTGGGTGGGTTGGGCCGCTCTGGTGCTGACGGCGCCGTTCGCCCTGCACGCGGCCGCCGTCTATCCGGATGGACCGGCCGCCGCAGCGGTCGCCGCGGCCCTGTACCTGCTCGCGCGGCTCCACCACCGGCACCCGCTGTCGCTGTGGGTCCTGGCCGCGGGCAGTCTCGGTCTCGCGGCGCTGCCGTGGCTGCACGCCCGCCTGGCCTTTCCGGCCGGCGTGTTCGGCCTGGCGATCCTCGCCGCGATCTGGCGCGGCCAGTCCGACCGCGTCACGCGCGCCGCATGGTTCCTGATGGTGCCGATCATCAGCCTGGCCGGCTGGCTCGCCGCGGCGCAGGTGATGTTCGGCACGTGGAACCCGTCGGCGGCCATCCTGCAGCGCACCGCCCCGGGCACGTGGGCCGACATGGGGCGTGGCCTGGTCGGCCTGCTCGTCGACCAGGAGTACGGGCTCCTCCCGGTCGCGCCGGTGACGGCGCTGGCGGCCGTCGCGGTGCCGCGCTTCATCCGCGCTTTTCCGGCGATCGGCGGCGCCACGGCGGTGATGACCGGCGGCGTCCTGGCCATGTCGAGTCTGTGGATGTGGTGGGGCGGCGATTCGGCGCCGGCGCGATTCCTGGTCGTGGCGCTGCCAGCCGTGTCGCTGTGGCTGGCGCATCGGTGGGCGATCGGCGACGTCGGCCAGCGCCGCGTCGTGGTCCTGCTGCTCGCCGTCACGACGGCCGTGACCGTGCTGTTCGCCACCGTGGAGGGCGGCGCCCGCGCCTATGCCTTCGCCGATGGGCGGGCCTCGGTATTCGCCGCGCTGTCGCGCTCGGTGGACGTCGGGTTGGCATTGCCGGCGCTCTTCCGGCAGGAACAGACCCTGGCCCAGACCCTGGCGCTCGCCGGCGTCTGGCTGGTCGCTGGCAGCGCGGCGTGCGCGGCCATCGCCCGCCTGTCAGCCCCGCGCGGCGAGTCTGCGGCCGCAGGCGTGGGTGGGGTCGTGCTGCTGGTCGCGGCGATGGTCGCCGCCACCGTCGGCTGGCGGGTCGCCGGCGTCACGCCGTGGACGACCGCCGGGGCCGCCCTGGCGTGGATACAGCAGGCGGCGGGCGCCCCGGGCGTCGGCGTGGGCATCGACAGTTGGCGGCCGCGGTCGGCGGATGCATTGAGCGGCGGGCTGGCGCTGCGCACGCCGGAGACGGTGCCCATCGCCGCGCCTCTGCTCCTCTACCTGCCCAACCTGCCGGCGGGGGACTACGTGATCCGCGCGGCGACGGCACCCGGCGCTACCGCCACGGTGCAGATCGAACTCGGCCGCGACGCCTGGCCGTTCGCCGCCTGGCGGCCCGCCGAGGGCGAGATGCGGATCTCGCTCCGTACGGCCCTGCACTCGCTGCGCGTCGTCGGCGCGCTCCCTCCAGGAGCGGGCATCCGGCTGACGCCCGAGCATGTGGATCGGCAGCCGCCGCCCGGCACGGCGCGTCGCGTCACCCGCTACGGCGACCTGGCGCTCTACTCGATGGACGACGAGAGCTATCCCGATCCCGGCGGCACGTGGGTCGGCGGCGATCGCACGAGTCGGATGGTCGTGGCGCCGATCGGCGACCCGCGGGCGATCGACCTCACGCTGGAGGCCGGCCCGGCGCCGGTGGAGGTCGCGCTGGCGCCCGGCCCTCTCCTACGGCTGACCGCCGGCGCGCGCCGGGTGGTGCCGCTGGCCGGCGGCGAGGCGGTGACCGTGGCCGATGTGCGCGTATCGGTGCGTGGCGGCTTCCCGGCCGCGGCCCTCGGCAACCGGTCGGATGGACGCACGTTCGGCGTGCGCGTGACGGTCAGTCCGCGCTGATCGTCGGTTCGACGAACCGTCGGCCGTCGAGGCGCCACCGGCCGGCGAGCACGAGGCCGACGGCGGCCGGCAGCAGGCGGTGCTCCTCGATGAGGATGCGCGCCGCCAGCGTCTCGACCGTGTCGTCGGCGAACACCGGCACCGCGGCCTGCAGCACGATCGGGCCGCCATCCAGCTCAGGGGTCACCAGGTGCACGGTGCAGCCGGCCACCTTCACGCCGTGCGCCAGCGCCTGCGCGGGCGCATCGGTCCCGGCGAACGCCGGCAGCAGCGACGGATGCACGTTGAGCACCGGGCCGGTGAAGCACTCGAGGAATCGAGCGCTCAAGCGCCGCATGAACCCGGCCAGGCAGACGAGCTGCACGCCGCGCTCGTTCAGCGCCGCAGCGAGCCGCTCGTCGAAGGCCTCGCGCGACGGCGAGGCGGTGTGCGGGATGACCAGCGTCTCGATGCCCGCCTTCTCCGCCCGGGCCAGCGCCGGCGCGTCGAAGACGTTCGAGATCACCACCGCGATCGACGCATCGAGGCGGCCGCCGTCCACCGCGTTGATGAGCGCCTGCAGGTTCGAGCCGCGGCCCGACACCAGCACGCCGAGACGTCGGCCGGCAGCGCGGTCAGACATAGCGGACGGTCTGGTCGCCGGCGGTCACCTGGCCGATCGCCACGGGCGCTTCGCCGCCGTCACGCAACAACGTCTGGGCCCGCGCGGCGTCGGCGGCCGCCACGGCGACGATCAGGCCCAGGCCCATGTTGAGGGCGCGGTATTGATCGTCGAGCGGCACCTCGCCGGCCGCTGACAGCCAGCGGAACAGCGCCGGCACCTCCCAGGCGCCACGCCGGACCTCAGCCGCGGTGCCGGCCGGCAGGATGCGCGGCAGGTTGTCGGTGATCCCGCCGCCGGTGATGTGGGCCATGCCCTTGACGAGGCCGGCCGCCAGCAGCGGCTGCGTCGCCCGCAGGTAGGACCGGTGCGGCCGGAGCAGCGCCGCGCCCACCGTTTCGCCCAGATCGGCGACGTGGCTGTCCACGCCGAGGCCGAGCCGCTCGAACACGATACGGCGGGCCAGGGAATAGCCGTTGGTGTGGAGCCCGGTGGACGGCAGGCCGAACAGCAGGTCGCCCGGCACCAGGCCGCGTCCGTCGACGAGGCGCGCCCGTTCCACCGCGCCGACGATGAAGCCAGCCACGTCGTACTCGCCGTCGGCGTAGAAGCCGGGCATTTCGGCGGTCTCGCCGCCGAGCAGCGCGCAGCCGTTCTCGCGGCACGCCTTCGCCAGGCCAATGACGATCTGCTCGGCGACATCGGGCGAGAGGCGGCCGGTAGCCAGGTAGTCGAGGAAGAACAGCGGCGTCGCGCCCTGCACCAGGATGTCGTTGACGCAGTGGTTGACCAGGTCCTGGCCGATGGTGTCGTGGACGCCGGCGAGGAACGCCACCTTGAGCTTGGTGCCGACGCCGTCGGCGCTCGACACCAGCACCGGATCGGCCCAGCCGCCGCCGGCCAGGGTGAACAGGCCGCCGAACGACCCGATCTCCGACAGCACGCCGGGGGTGAAGGTCGAGCGGGCGATCGACTTGATGCGGCGAACGGTTTCGTGGCCGGCATCGATGTCCACGCCGGCCGACTTGTAGTCGGTACCGCTCATACGACCGGCTCAGCGACCTGCGCCGGACGGCCGTCGAGCTTGAGCGCCAGCTGCAGATAGGCCTGCTGGTCGCGCGGGAACGCCACCGGGTACTGCCCGGTGTAGCACGACGTGCAGTAGCGGCCGCTGTCCGGCGTCACCGCCGACAGCAGCCCGGGGAGGCTGAGATAGGCCACCGAGTCGGCCTCGAGGTACTTGCGAATCTCGTCGAGCGAATGGGTCGCGGCGATGAGCTCGCTGCGCTGCGGCGTGTCGACGCCGTAGAAGCACGGCGAGACGGTGGGCGGGCAGCTGATGCGGACGTGCACCTCGGCGGCGCCGGCGGCGCGCACCATCTTGACGATCTTGCGGCTGGTCGTGCCGCGCACGATCGAGTCGTCGATCAGCACGACGCGCTTGCCCGCGAGCAGGCTGCGCACCGGGTTCAGCTTCACCTTGACGCCGAAGTGGCGGATCGACTGCGCCGGCTCGATGAAGGTGCGGCCGACGTAGTGGTTGCGGATCAGCCCGAACCGCATCGGCACGCCGCTCTGCTCGGCGTAGCCGATGGCGGCGCAGACCCCCGAGTCGGGAATCGGCACGACGACGTCGGCCGCTACCGCCGACTCGCGGGCCAGCTGCCGGCCGAGGTCGGTGCGCACCTCGTTGACGCTGCGCCCGAACACCTCGCTGTCGGGGCGGGCGAAGTAGACGTGTTCGAAGATGCAGTGAGCGCTCGGCGCCGGCGGGAACGGCCGCACCGACCGCGGCCCATCGGGGCCGATGATCAGCACCTCGCCCGGCTCGACGTCGCGGACGTAGCTGGCGCCCACCAGATCCATGGCGCAGGTCTCGGAACACACCACCCAGGCGTCGCCGAGCCGGCCCAGCGCCAGCGGCCGGAAGCCGTGCGGATCGCGCACGGCGACCAGCCGGTCGCGGGTGATGAGCGCGAACGAGAACGCGCCGGTCAGCTGGGCCACCGACTCGACCAGCGCGTCCTCGACCGAGGCTGCCTTCGAGCGCGCGAACAGGTGCAGCGCTACTTCGGTGTCGCTGTTGGTCTGGAAGATCGAGCCCTGCCGCACCAGTTCGTCACGCAGCTCGCGGGCGTTGACGATGTTGCCGTTGTGGCAGATGCCGACCTGGCCGTGGACGCAGTCGATGAGCAGCGGCTGCGCGTTGGCCACCGAACTCTCGCCGGCGGTCGAATACCGCGTGTGGCCGATGGCCGCGGCGCCGGGCAGGGTGGCCAGCGCGTCCTGCGTGAAGATCTCGGCGACGTAGCCCATCGCCCGCAGCGAGCGGACGCGTGCGCCGTCCGACACCGCGATCCCGGCGCTTTCCTGGCCGCGGTGCTGGAGGGCGTAGAGCCCGAGGTAGGCCATGTTCGCCGCCTCGGGGTGCCCGTAGATGCCGAAGACGCCGCACTCTTCACGGAACTTGTCGAACATCGTTCGAGTCCTCGCTAATCGACCACCGTGGATCCGAGCCGATCGACCGTCTTCACGCCGCCCCCGCCGCCGCCCGCTGGTAATACCGTCCGATAGCCCCGGCCCATCGCGCTTCCGCGTCGGCCACCGCGATGCGGATTGCCGGCACGCCGCCGCAGGCGATGCGGATGTCGGCGCCGCCGGTGCGGCCGATGACCGCCGCCGGCACGCCGGCCGCGGCCGCCCGGTCGAGCAGCGCCGCCACGTGCGCGTCGGCCGCCGACACCACCACGCGCGACGCGCTCTCGCCGAACAGCGTCGCCGCGGTGACGAACGCCGCCGGGACCCCGGCGCCGCCGGCAGGGTCCACCGCGGCGTCGACGCCGATGCCGCCGGTGTCGAAGGTGCACTCGGCGAGCGTCACCGCCAGGCCGCCGTCGCTGCAATCGTGCGCCGACTCGACCAGTCCGGCGCGGATCAGGCCGACGACCAGCTGCTGCAGCGCCCGTTCGCGGGCCAGGTCGAGGGCCGGCGGCGGGCCGGCGACGACGCCGTGCACGCGGGCCAGGTACTCCGAGCCGCCCAGCTCGCCGTGGTTCTCGCCGAGCACGACCACCGCCGCACCGGACGAGCGGAAGGCGCGCGTGACGGTCTGCGATGCGTCCTCGAGTAGCCCGACCACGCCGAGCACCGGCGTCGGGTAGATCGCCTGCCCCTCGGTCTCGTTGTAGAGGCTGACATTACCGCCGGTGATGGGCACGTCGAGGGCCCGGCAGGCGTCGCCGATGCCCCGCACGGCCTCGCCGAACTGCCACATGATCTCGGGCCGCTCGGGGTTGCCGAAGTTGAGGTTGTTGGTCGCGCCGATCGGCTCGCCGCCGGCGCAGGCGACGTTGCGGGCCGATTCGGCCACGGCCAGCATCGCGCCGCGATACGGGTCGAGGTAGCCGTAGCGTCCGTTGCCGTCCACCGACACGGCCAGGCCCTGGCGGGCGCCCTTGACGCGCACCACGCCGGCGCTGCGGCCCGGCTGGGCGATGGTGTTGGTGCCGACGCTGTGGTCGTACTGCTCGTAGGCCCAGCGCTTGCTGGCGATTCCGGGCGCGGCGATGAGCGTCTCGAACGCCTGCTGCGGCGCCGGCGGCGCCGACAGCGCCGCGAACTCCAGCCGCTGGACGTCGGACTGCCAGGCCGGCCGGGCCATCGGCCGGTGGTAGACCGGGCCTTCGTCGGTGAGCGCCTTGGTCGGCACGTCGGCCACCAGCGCGCCGTGGAAGTGCAGCCGCACCCGGCCGGTGTCGGTGACGTGGCCGATCCGCACGGCGTGCAGATCCCACTTCTCGAACACCGCCTCGACCTCGCGCTCGCGGCCGGCTTTGGCCACCAGCAGCATCCTTTCCTGCGATTCCGAGAGCATGATCTCGTAGGGCGTCATGCCGGTCTCGCGCTGCGGCACCAGCGACACTTCGACGTCCATGCCGGCGTCGCCGCGCGAGCTCATCTCGCTGGTGGCGCAGGTGAGGCCGGCGGCGCCCATGTCCTGGATGCCGACGAGCGCGTCGGTCTTCATCACCTCCAGGCACGCCTCCATGAGCAGCTTCTCCATGAAGGGGTCGCCGACCTGGACCGCCGGACGCTTCTCGGCCGACGCCTCGTCGAACTCGGCCGAGGCCATCGTCGCGCCGTGGATGCCGTCGCGGCCGGTCTTGGCGCCGACGTAATAGACGGGGTTGCCGATGCCGGTGGCCTGGCCCTTGATGATGTCGGTGTGGCGCGCCAGGCCCAGGCACAGCACGTTGACGAGCGGGTTGCCGGCGTAGGCCTCGTCGAACACGATCTCGCCGCCGATGGTCGGGATGCCGATGCTGTTGCCGTAGCCGCCGATGCCGGCGACGACGCCGGCGAAGATCCGCCGCGCCAGCGGCGTCTCGAGCGAGCCGAAGCGCAGCGCGTTCAGCAGCGCCGCCGGACGGGCGCCCATCGTGAAGATGTCGCGGATGATGCCGCCGACGCCGGTCGCCGCGCCCTGGTAGGGCTCGATGAACGACGGGTGGTTGTGCGACTCGATCTTGAACACCGCCGCCAGGCCGTCGCCGATGTCGACGGCGCCGGCGTTCTCGCCGGGCCCCTGCACCACCCGCGGGCCGGTCGTCGGCAGGGTCTTCAGGTGCACGCGCGAGCTCTTGTAGCTGCAGTGCTCGGACCACATCACCGAGAACAGGCCGAGCTCGAGCAGGTTGGGGTCGCGGCCGAGCAGCTGCTGGATGCGCGCGTACTCGTCGTCGGTGATGCCGTGCTGGCGCAGCAGCGCCTGGTCGATCACGGTCATGCCGGCACCACCTGCGGCGCCGCGGCACGGCGGCGCGCGATGACGCCGTCGGCGTAGGCCTGGACCACCGACGCCAACACCACGCGGCCGTCGGCGCTGCCCAGCGACGGCTCGGCGGCGCGCTCCGGATGCGGCATCAGACCGACGACGTTGCGGCCGGCGTTGCAGATGCCGGCGATGTTGTGGACCGAGCCGTTGGGGTTGCCGGCGTCTGACGCCTCGCCGGTGGCGTCGACATAGCGGAACACCACCTGGCGGTTCGCCTCGAGCGCCGCGGCCAGCTCGGCATCGGCGTAGTAGTTGCCCTCGCCGTGGGCGATCGGCAGCGTCAGCACCTGTCCGGCCATGCAGGCGTGGGTGAAGGGCGTGTCGGTGGCCTCGACTCTGACGGGCACCAGCCGCGAGACGAACTTGATGCCGCGGTTGCGGACCATCGCCCCGGGCAGCAGGCCGGCCTCGAGCAGCACCTGGAAGCCGTTGCAGATGCCCAGCACCGGTCCGCCGCGCTCGGCGAACCGCGCCACCGCCGGCATGATCGGCGAGAAGCGGGCGATCGCCCCGGTGCGCAGGTAATCACCGTGGGCGAAGCCGCCCGGCAGGATCACCGCGTCGGCGTCGCCGAGCGAGGTGTCCTTGTGCCAGACCAGCGACGCCTGCTCGCCAACCACCGCACTCGCCGCGTGGAACGCGTCGTAGTCGGAGTTGGACCCTGGAAAGACGACCACTGCGAAGTTCATGTCGGTCCCTGGCCGGCCTAGCCGCTGGCGGCTAGCCCCGAGCCGCTAATCGATCGTCAGATCACTTCCACCCGGTAGCTCTCGATCACCGTGTTGGCCAGCAGCTTGTCGGCCATCTCGGCGACCCGCGCCTCGGCCGACGCGCGGTCGGTGGCATCGAGGTCGAGTTCGAAGAACTTGCCCTGCCGCACGTCCTGCACGTCGCCGTAGCCCAGCGTGTGCAGCGCCTCGGCGACCACCCGTCCCTGCGGATCGAACACCGACGGCTTCAACGTCACGTACACCCGTGCTTTCATCTCGGCGAGCCTTTCAAGGTTGTCCGGCGGCGACGGGCACGAAGACCCGCGCGAAGATGGCGTCCACGTTGCGCAGCTGCTCGTCGAGGTCGAACGCCCGCTCGATCCCGTCGACGCCGAGTACCCGGACGATGTCGGCGTCCTGCCGCAGCAGCGCCTTGAAGTCGGTCTGTTCGTGGAAGGCGCGCATGGCGTTGCGCTGCACCCACTCGTAGGCCTGTTCGCGCGAGATGCCGCGCCGCGCCAGTTCGAGCAGCACCTGGCCCGAGAAGACGACGCCGCGCGAGCGGCCGAGGTTCTCGGCCATGCGCGCCGGATACACCACCATGCCGCTGACGATGCGCGTGAAGCGGCGCAGCATGTGGTCGAGGGCGATGAAGCTGTCGGGCAGGATCACCCGCTCGACCGACGAGTGCGAGATGTCGCGTTCGTGCCACAGCGCCACGTTCTCCAGCGCCGCGGTGGCGTTGGCGCGCAGCAGCCGGGCCAGCCCGACGATCTGCTCGCAGCCGATCGGATTGCGCTTGTGCGGCATCGCCGACGAGCCCTTCTGGCCCTTGGCGAACGGCTCTTCGACCTCGCCGATCTCGGTCTTCTGCAGGCCGCGGATCTCGAGCGCGAAGGTCTCGAGCGACGCCGCGGTGATGGCCAGCGCGGTGAGCAGCTCGGCGTGGCGGTCGCGCTGGACCACCTGGGTCGAGATCGGCGCCGGCTCGAGGCCGAGCTGGCGGCAGACATCGGCCTCGATGGCCGGATCGAGGTGCGCGAACGTGCCGACGGCGCCCGAGATCTTGCCGACGCGCACGACCTCGCGGGCGCGCTGCAGACGCCCCAGATCGCGGCCGAGCTGGTCGTACCACAGCGCCAGCTTCAGCCCGAAGGTCATCGGCTCGGCGTGCACACCGTGGGTGCGGCCGATCATCGGCGTCCGTCGATGCTCTTCGGCGCGGACGGCGATGGCCGCGCGCAGCTCCTCGACCAGGCGCAGGATCACGTCCATCGCCTCGACCATCTGCAGCGCCTGGGCGGTGTCGACCACGTCGGACGAGGTGAGGCCGAAGTGCAGCCACCGCGCCGAGGCGCCGACGTGCTCGGCGACGGCGGTGGTGAAGGCGATGACGTCGTGCTGGGTGGTCTTCTCGATCTCCTCGATGCGGGCGATGTCGAACCGGGCGTTGCGCTTCAGATCGACGACCGCTTCGGGCGGCACCATGCCGGCGCCGGCCATCGCGTCCGCGGCGGCCAGCTCCACGGCCAGCCACGACTCGTAGCGCCGCTGCTCGGTCCAGATGCGGCCCATTTCGGGATTGGTGTAGCGGCGAATCATGCGAGTGCGAGCTGCTCCGCGGGAATCTTCAGGCCGTTGACGCCGCCGAGCACGGTGAGACCGAGCGTGCCGGGCGAGAGCACCCGCTGCGCCACCCGGGCGACGTCGGCGTCGCTCACCTGCTCGATGGCGTCGAGCATGGCGTCGAGCGACTCTTCGGGATCGTCGTAGATGGCCAGCCGGGCCAGGTGCGACATCCGACTCGACGTGCTCTCGAGGCCGAGCATCAGGCTGCCCTTCAGGTGGTCCTTGGCGCGGCGCAGCTCGCCGGCGGCGAGCGGCTGGTCGCGCATCCGCCGCAGCTCCTGCACGACGACGTCGACCAGCTCCGCCACCGATTCGTTGGCGCAGCCGGCGTAGACCGTGAAGGCGCCGGCGTCGCGGTACGAACTGAGGCTCGAGAACACCGAGTAGGCCAGGCCGCGCTTCTCGCGCACGTTCTGGAACAGCCGCGAGCTCATCGAGCCGCCGAGCATGGTGTTCAGCGCGAAGCCGGCGTAGCGGTCGGGGTCGTTGTAGGCCAGGCCAGGGGTGCCGAAGCAGACGTGGCTCTGCTCGAGATCCTTCGCGCGAACGAGCACGTCGGCGGCCGGCGCCGGCGCGACGTCGGCGATCGCCGAGCCGCGCGACGGCACGTTGCGAAAGGCGCCGTGGACGAGGTCGCGCACCCGGGCGTGTTCGACGTTGCCGACCGCAGCGACCACGAAGTTCGAGGCGACGTAGGCGTCGGCGAAGTAGCGGCGCAGGGTGGCCTGGTCGAGCGCCGCCACCGTCTCGGGCTGGCCGAGGATCGGCCGGCCGAGCGGGTGCTTCGGCCAGAAGCCGCCGGCGAACAGCTCGTGGACGAGGTCGTCGGGCGTGTCCTCGAC
The DNA here is from genome assembly GCA_964442845.1 of uncultured Bifidobacteriaceae bacterium. GTDB lineage: Bacteria > Acidobacteriota > Vicinamibacteria > Vicinamibacterales > UBA2999 > CAWAYR01. The sequence goes on from CAYUAX010000079.1 coordinate 11,249, forward strand.
CATCTTGATCTCTTCGAGGACGACCTTCTTCTCGCGCTCGATCTCGGCGGCGTCGAAGGCCGGCGCGGTGACCAGGTCGGAGAGCACGTCGACCGCCAGCGGCAGGTGCTCGTCGAGCACCTTGATGAAGTAGCCGGCGTATTCCTTGGAGGTGAAGGCGTCGAGGTGGCCGCCAATCGAGTCGATCTGCTGGGCGATGTCTTCGGCCGACCGGGTGGCCGTGCCCTTGAAGAGCATGTGCTCCACGAAATGCGCGATGCCTTCGTGGGCGGCGGGTTCGTGGCGGGACCCGCGGGTGAGCCACACCCCGATGCTCACCGACCGCACGTGCGGCATCCGCTCGGTGAGCAGGCGAAGTCCGTTGGGCAGGACGTCGCGATGGATGTCGGGGGCTGACACGGCGCCGGGGAAGGCCACTCCTCTGAGATCGGCTCGTGCGCAGTCCGAGCAATCTCTAGCTAACTCATTGCGAATGAAGGGATTACGGCGCATCATACCACGCGGGGCAGGGGTGTGCAAGGGCGAGGATCAGCGTCGCCAGCCGCCCTCGCGGACGCGGCCGGTGGGCTCGACGCAAGTCGCAGAGCACGCATGAGATAGTAGCGATCGTGGACCGTGATTCCCGCCCCGATCTCGCCGGCCTCGGTGTGGCCGATCTCGAGGCGCTGCTCACGGCGCGCGGCCTGCCGCGCTTCCGCGCCCGGCAAGTCTTCCAGTGGATCTGGCAACGCGGCGTCACCAGCTTCGACGCCATGACCAATCTGCCGCGCGAGCTGCGGGCCTCGCTGGCCGAGGCGTTCCGCATCGCCACGCCGGCGATCGTCAAGCACGACCGCTCGACCGACGGCACGCAGAAGCTGGTGCTGCGCCTCGACGACGGCCGCCAGGTGGAGTGCGTCTACATCCCCGACACGCCGGCGCAGACCTTCTGCGTCTCGACGCAGGTCGGCTGCGCGATGGGCTGCGCGTTCTGCCTCACCGGCAAGATGGGGCTGGTCCGCCACCTGAGCGCCGGCGAGATCGCCGGCCAGGTGCGCGTGCTGGCCGGGGTGACGGGCCTGCGCGAGAAGGCGTTCAACATCGTGCTGATGGGCATGGGCGAGCCCCTCCACAACTACGACGCGACGATGCAGGCGCTGAAGATCCTCAACGAGCCGGATGGGTTCGCGCTGCCGCCCAGGCGCGTCACGCTCTCGACCGTCGGCCTCGTGCCGATGCTCGACAAACTGGCCGCGGAACCGCTGATGCCGAACCTGGCGATCTCGCTGCACGCGACCACCGAAGAACAGCGCGCCGCCATCGTGCCGCCCAACGCCAAGTACGGCCTGAAGGCGATCGTCGAGGCGGCGAAGCGCTTCCCGGTGAGCAAGCGCGGCCGGATCACCTTCGAGTACGTCATGCTGAGCGGCGTGAACGACTCGCTCGCCGACGCCCGCCGGCTGGCCCGGCTGCTCGACGGCGTCAAGGCCAAGGTCAACCTCATCCCGCTGAACGCCGCGCCGGGCATCCCGTTCGAGCGGCCGGCCGATCGCGTGGTGGACGACTTCGCGCGGGTGCTGGCCGAGAAGGGCGTCACCGTGTCGGTGCGCAAGAGCCGCGGCCGGGACATCCGCGCCGCCTGTGGCCAGCTGATCGTCGAGGGCGGGCGCAAAGTGAGCGCGGGGCAGGCGCTGGCCGCGGTGCTCGGGTGACTGGTCGGCTCTGTCGAGCGGCGGCGGTCGCGCTGACGTGCGGCGCCCTCGCGGGTTGCGGCGGCGAGCCGCAGAGCGTCCGGGCGCTGCTGAAGCACGTCGACGGGCTGGCCGATCCGGCGGCCCGAACGGCGGCCGTGGAGCAGTACATCGCCGCGCACGGCGGCACGCCGATCGTCGAACAGAACGCCCGGCTGTGGTTCTTCGTGCAGGACGTCGACGGCAGGACGCCGCGCGTCGTCGGCGACTTCAACAACTGGGCGACCACGCCGCAGGGCTACGATGCCACCGCTGGAACGCCGACGCGCATCGAGGGCACGTCGTGGTCGTACCTGCAGGGCACGGCGTTCACCAATGCCCGGCTCGAGTACGTGCTGCTCTTCGAGAAGGAGACCCGGCCCGATCCGAGGAACCCGCGGACCGTGCGCACCTTCGCCGGGCCGCGCTCCGAGGTGCGGATGCCGTTCTGGAGCGCGCCGCCGGAGGTCGAAGGCAAGGCCGAGGTGCCCGAGGGGCGGGTCACCCAGGAGGCGTTCGAGAGCCGGGCGCTGAAGGCACCGCGGCGGGTGTGGACCTACCTGCCGGCGGGCTACGACACGTCGCAGGATCTCTACCCGACCGTCTACTTCCTCGACGGCGGCAACTACGCCGACTGGATGCAGGTGCCGTCGGTGCTCGACCAGTTGATCGCGGCGAAGGCCATCCCGCCGGTAATCGCCGTGTTCGTCGAGCCCGGATCGCGGCAGGAGGAGTACTCGCGCAACCCGGCGTGGCGGACGTTCATGGCCCAGGAACTCGTGCCGGCGATCGACAAGCGCCACCGGACCTTCCCCGCCCCCGACCACCGGGTGATCTTCGGCAGCTCGCTCGGCGCCTACGGCGCCGTCGACCTGGCGGTGGAACTCCCCGATACGTTCGGGCTGTGCGCGGCCATCGCGCCGCCGGCGCAGGCCTCGACGCTGCTGACCAACCAGACCCAGGGCGTGCGCGCCGTCCAAGGCGTGCGATTCTTCGTGCTCGGCGCCGTCTACGACACCGACGTCAAGGGCGCGCGGACGCTGCGCGCGGCGCTCGAGGAGGCCCGCGCCGACGTGCGCTACGTCGAGGTGCCCGAAGGGCACGCCGCCGAGACGTTCCGTGGCCGCATCGACGACGCGCTGAAACAGCTGGTGCCGCCGCCGCAGTGACCGCGGCCGCGGTCAGTCGTCCGCCGAGGGAATCGGCACCGACACCCATTCATTGCGCGCGTGTCCGCCCGGCACTGGCACCTTGAAGTAGTTGTCGGTCACCGCCCTTGTGCCGTCGTCGATGGTCAGCGCCGGGCGCACCGAGCCGGCCTGCGACGCGCGGAACCGATCGCCGAGGGTACGCGAGACGGCGCGCAGCCGTTGCGCGCGGGCCTTGACCACGGCGCCGTGCACCTTGTCGGGTAACGCCGACGCCGCCGTGCCCGGTCGATCGGAGTACGGGAACACGTGGAGGTGCGTCAACGGCGACGCCTCGAGGAATCGTGCCAGCACGTCGGCGTCGTCATTGGTTTCGCCCGGGAAGCCGACGATCACGTCGGAGCCGATCGCCGCGTGCGGCAGCCGCGCGCGGATCTCGGCAACGAGTTCGGCGTACGTGGCCGCCGTGTACGGCCGGCGCATCGCCGCCAGCACGCGATCGCTGGCGTGCTGCAGCGGCAGGTGCAGGTGCGCCGCGAAGCGGTCGGGCCGTTCGACCAGCCAGCCGAGCACGTCCGGCGTGCAATCCATCGGCTCCAGCGAGCTCACCCGCACGCGGAAGTCGCCGGGCGCCGCGGCCAACGCCGCCAGCAGGTCGCCGAGCCGGCCCGGCTCCGGCAGGTCGCGCCCCCACCCGCCGAGGTGCACCCCGGTGAGCGCCACCTCCTTGTAGCCAGCGTCCACCGCCCGCGTCAGCTCGTCGATCACCTCGGGGAGCGGACGGCTCCGGCTCGTGCCGCGCGTCGTCGGGATGATGCAGTAGCTGCACGGCTCGTTGCAGCCGGTCTGCACGCGCAGGGTCCACGCGGTGCGCCCCATCAGGCCCGGGCCGGGCAGGCGCCCACACGGCCCGTCGCCCTGGCCACCCGGAGCCTCGCGTCGGAGCATCGCGAGGAGCCGCGGCTTGGCGTCGTTGGGCACCACCTCGGCCACGCCGGGCAGCGCTTCCACCTCGGCGCCGCAGCGCGAGGCGTAGCAGCCGGTGACGACGATGCGGGCCGCCGGGTTCTCGCGATGGATCCGCCGGATGGTCTGGCGCGCGCCTTGGTCGGCACTCGCCGTCACCGAGCACGTGTTCACGAGGACGACGTCAGCGCGCTCGGGCGAGACGGCCACGGCGCCGCCGCCGGTGAGGCCCGCCTCCACGGCGAGCGAGTCGGCCTGGTTGACGCGACAGCCGAAGGTGACGACGGCGTACCGCAAGGCCGTCTCCTAGGCGCGAACGACCAGAGCGCGCCGGCCGATATCGGTGCGGAACTGCATGCCGTCGAAGTGGATGCGGCCAGCGGCGTCGTAGGCGGCGGCGATGGCGTCGCGGTAGGTGGCGGCCCGACCGACCACCGTGAGGACGCGGCCCCCGGCGGTCACCAGCGCGCCGTCGCGCTCGGCGACGCCGGCAAAGCGGACCTCGGCCGCCGGGCACTCCGCCGCCACGCGGTCGAGGCCGCGGATCTCGGCGCCACGCGCGAACTCGCCGGGATAGCCGGCGGCGGCGAGCACGACGCCGGCGGCGACGTCGGCGGAAAACCTGGTCCGTGCCGGCAGCGCCGCCCCGGTGGACGCCGCGAGCAGCAGCGCCGACAGCGGCTCGGCGACGAGCGGCAGCACCACCTGCGCCTCGGGGTCGCCGAAGCGGCAGTTGAACTCGATCACCTTCGGGCCGTCGGCGGTGAGCATGAGGCCGCAGTAGAGAAAGCCGCGAAAGGGCGTGCCGGCGGCGCCCATCGCCGCCAGCACCGGCGTCACGACCTCGCGCTCGATGCGCGCCGCGACGGCGTCATCGACGCGCACGCTCGGGGCGAAGGCGCCCATGCCGCCGGTGTTGGGTCCCTCGTCGCCGTCGCGCAGGCGCTTGTGATCCTGCGCCGAGCCGCAGGCGACGAAGCGCTCGCCGTCGGCGATCACGAAGTACGACACCTCTTCGCCGACGAGGCACTCCTCGAGCACGACGCGCGCCCCGGCGGCGCCGAACGCGCCCTCGAGCATCGCCGCGCGCAGTGCCGCGTCGGCAGCCGCGGCGTCGGCGGCGATCACCACGCCCTTGCCGCCGGCCAGCCCGTCGGCCTTCACCACCACCGGCAGACCGAGCTCGCCGGATCGCACCACCGCGACGGCGGCGTCGAAGCCGTCGCAGATCCGCGCGCGGGCCGTCGGCACGCCGGCGCGGGCCATCACCTCTTTCGCGAACGCCTTGCTGGTCTCGAGCTGCGAGGCGGCGCGGGTCGGCCCGAAGAGTGGCCGTCCGGCGCCGAGGAATCGATCGGCCACGCCGGCGGCGAGCGGCGCCTCGGGGCCGACGACGGTCAGGTCGGCCCCCCACGAGCCGGCGAGGGCGAGTACCGCGTCGGGATCGGTCGGCGCCACCGGCGCCACCGGCAGCTCGCGGGCGATCCCGGGGTTGCCGGGCGCGCAGAGCACCGTCACGGCCGGGTCGGCGGACAGGCGGGCGGCCAGCGCGTGTTCACGCGCGCCGCCGCCGATCACGAGAATCTTCATCAGAATATCAGCTGTATTTGCAACGACTTAGAGGGAATTCCAAGGGCCATGGAATTCGTCCGCGGGGGTGGAATTCGGTGTGATAGCCTAGCATATTGGCCCCCAGGCTTCGGCCGCTCCAAGGGGCACACCGAACGGGAGGAGGTGATTTCAAGATGGCCGAGGTGAAGATTCAGGAAGGTGAGTCGATCGAGTCGGCGTTGCGCCGCTTCAAGCGCAAGGTCCAGCAGGAAGACATCATCAAGGACATCAAGAAGCACTCCTTCTACCTCAAGCCGGGCGACAAGCGGCGCGCGAAACAGGCGCTGGCGCGGAAGCGCAACCGCAAGAAGCAACGGCGTGAGGCGGAATAACCGCCGGATTTCCGGCGCCGAACCGTTGACGCGGTCGGCGGTTCGTAGTTAACATTCGGAGCCCTTGGACACCGCTAAACGCTTGGTGTTCAGGGGCTTCACCATATTCGACAGATCCTGCTGCCGCGCCCCCCAGCGCGGCCACGGAAGCGGGGAGGATTGCCGGCATGGAAATCGCCGAACGGAAGGTCAGCGACGTCACGATCCTGGATCTCACGGGCAAGATGACGCTCGGAGAAGGTGACGAGCTGCTCAAGGAAAAGATCAACGGCCTGCTCGCGGGCGGCAGCAAGAAGATCGTCCTCAACCTCGAAGGCGTGCCCTACATCGACTCGGCCGGCCTCGGCGAAGTCGTGCGCACGCACACCACGGTGAGCCGCCAGGGCGGCAGCCTGAAGCTCCTCAACCTCACCAAGCGCATCGAAGATCTGCTGTCGATCACCAAGCTGCTGACGGTGTTCGACACTTACGAGTCCGAAGCCGACGCGGTGAAGAGCTTCTCGGCCTAGGCCGGCCGACACCGCGCGCCATGGCGCGTTCGACTCTGCCGCACGTCGATCTGCGGGAGGCCGGGGCCACACACGTGTCGCGCCGGTCCTCCACGCTGAGCCTGCTCGCGTCGCTGCGGCCCGAGCAGTGGACCAAGAACCTGATCGTGTTCGCCGCGCTGATCTTCGCGCAGCGGCTGCTCGATCTCGAGGCGGTTGGTCTGTCGGCGGCGGCATTCGCGATCTTCTGCGTGCTGTCGGGCGTGGTTTACCTGGTCAACGACCTGCTCGACCAGGACGCCGATCGGCAGCATCCGATCAAGCGGCACCGCCCGATTGCCTCGGGTGCCCTGGCGCCGTCGACGGCGGCGGCCTGGGCAGCGGTGCTCGGGACGGCGGCCATCGCCGCCGCCACCTGGCTGGCGCCGCTGTTCGGCGCGGTCGCGGCGGCCTACCTGGCGCTCTTCGCGGCCTACTCCCGGTATCTGAAGCACGTGGTCATCCTCGACGTGCTGTCGATCGCGCTCGGCTTCGTGCTGCGCGCCGCCGCCGGCGGCTTCGTGATCCAGGAGCCGGTCAGCGAGTGGCTGCTGGTGTGCACGGTGCTGCTGGCGCTGGTCCTCGGCCTCGGCAAGCGGCGCCACGAGCTCACCCTGCTCAGCGCCGGCGCCGCCGGGCATCGCCGCATCCTCGACGAATACAACCCGTATCTCCTCGACCAGATGATTGGCGTGGTCACGGCGTCGACGCTGATGGCCTACATCATCTACGTCACCAGTCCCGACACCGTTGAGCGCTTCGGCACGCACCTGCTGGTGCTGACCGTCCCGTTTCCGATCTACGGCATCCTGCGGTACCTCTACCTCGTCCATCGACGGGACGGTGGCGGCAACCCGTCGGAGCTGCTGATCGCGGACCGACCGCTGCTCATCTGCGTGGCACTCTGGGGGCTCGTGACCACCACGGTCATCTACCGGCCCTTCGGACTGTGAACGCAGCTTCATGAGCAAGAGCAAAGTCGCCATCCTCCGCACGTCGCCGCGCACTGTGCGCCGCGACTACCACCGCCTGATGAACCTGGCGGACTACCAGCAGGTGCTGGCCACGGACGTCGAGACGGCGCTCAAGGTCAACATCTCCTGGCACTTCTTCTTCCCCGGCAGCTCGACGACGCCGTGGCAGCTCGACGGCGTCATCGGCGCACTGCTCCGGGACGGCTACGACCGCGATCGCATCCACGCCTGCCACAACCGCACCGTCGTCATCGACGCCCATCTCGGCGAACGCGAGAACAAACAGCTGCCGGTGGTCGAGGCGCACGGGCTGAAGAACGTCCACCTCTACGAGGGCGACGAGGCCTGGATCAACATCAAGGACGCCGTCGGCGACCTGACGAAGAAGTTCCTGTGCCTGAACGAGGTGTACCCGGACGGGTTCATGATCCCGCGCCGGTTCATCGGCGAGAACATCATCCACCTGCCGACGGTGAAGACCCACGTCTTCACCACCACCACCGGCGCGATGAAGAACGCGTTCGGCGGGCTGTTGAACGAGCGGCGGCACTGGACCCATCCGGTCATCCACGAGACCCTCGTCGACCTGCTGATGATCCAGAAGCACATCCACCGCGGCGTCTTTGCGGTGATGGACGGCACCTTCGCCGGTGACGGCCCGGGGCCGCGCTGCATGGTGCCGCACGTCAAGAACGTGGTGCTGGCCAGCGCCGACCAGGTCGCCATCGACGCCGTCGCGGCGAAGCTGATGGGCATGGACCCGCTGTCGATCAAGTTCATCCGCCTGGCCCACGACGCCGGGCTCGGCTGCGGCGATCCGCGCGACATCGAGATCGTCGGCGACGTCGACGCCGCCGCCGAGAACTGGCACTTCGATGGCCCCTTCCGCGAGATGACGTTCGCCTCGCGGATGCAGCACAAGATCTACTGGGGCCCGCTGCGCACGCCGATCGAGTGGTCGCTCAAGACCGTGCTGGCGCCGTGGGCCTACATCGCCAGCGTCATCTATCACGACAGTTTCTGGTATCCGCTGAACGCCGACCGGCGCATGACCGAGGTGCTGAACTCGCCTTGGGGCCGTCTCTTCCAGAACTGGGAGACGCTGGCGCCGGACGCGGACGGCTTCCCCACCGTGGGCGACGCCCCGGCCGAGGCGCCGCGCCTCGGCCTTCGCGCGCTCGGCCAGTCGGTGGGCATCCTGGGCACGTGCATCAAGGAAGCGCCGGAGTTCGCCAGCCGGCGCCGGCACCACACGCACGGCCAGGCGTGAGAGGACTTTCACCCATGTCCGATTTCCAGGTCCGGTCCGATTCCGTCGACGTCGAGCAGATCATGGAGCAGATCCGCCGCCGGATCCGCGACAAGCGCGGCGTCGACTACACCGAGGCGCAGGTACGCGAGCTGGCCACGGTCCGGCTCGAGAAGTTCCTCGACCCGAAGAACCTGCGCTCGGATCTGCTCGACCAGTTCCGCCGCAGCCGGCCGCCCGAGGACTCGACGCTGCCGCCGATCGAGTCGCCCTACGAGTTCGAGGACAGCACGCTCTACGACACGCACCGCGGGCTGCTGCGGACCATGCGCCGCTGGCTGAACCCGATCCTCAAGCTGTTCTTCAACCCCAACACGATCGTCCACGCACTGCACCAGCAGGCCGACCTGAACAAGCACTTCGCGCGCACCATGGCGCAGGCGCGCATCGACCGGGCGGCGTGGAACTCCCTCTACTACGAGGTGCTGCACAACCTCGTCGTCGAGACGACGCGCAGCGGCATCGAGCTGAAGAACCTCAAGATGCGCGTCGAGGCGCTGTCGAGCCGGCTCGACTTCGCCGAACGGCGGGTCCGCGCCCTCGAAGGCGTGGTCCAGTAACGCCCCGAGGCGGTGGCACCGCGCGAACGGCGCCACGAGGCGCTTCTGCTTCAGCTCGCGCGCGATGAACTTGC
>CAYUAX010000080.1:0-20391 GCA_964442845.1 uncultured Bifidobacteriaceae bacterium
CTCGCGCACGGTGCGCTCGCCGGCCTTGAGCTGATCACCCATGCGGATGACCGCCTTGATGATCGCCGGCATCCGCGAGATCGACTTGATGACCGACAGCTTGCCGCGCTCGATGCGCTTGGCGATGGCCACCTCGCCCTCGCGGGTGAGCAGCGGCACGGTGCCCATCTCGCGCAGGTACATGCGGACGGGGTCGTTGGTCTTGTCGAGGGCGCCCGGCGTGAGGTCGAGCTCCATGCCGTCCTCGCCGTGCGGGGCCGGCCCCTCGCCGCGCTCCATCGTGTCGCGCTCGCGATAGCCCTTCTCGGTGTCCACCAGGTCGATGCCGGCGTTGCCGAACACCGTGAACAGCTCGTCCAGATCCTCGGGATTGGACGTCAGCTCGGCGGGCAGGACGTCGTTCACCTCGTCGTAGAGGAGGTAGCCCTTCTCCTTGCCGATGATGATGAGCTGGCGGACCTCTTCGAACTTGTCCTCCAGGGACAAGGCGTTACCGCCGGCCGGGGCAGTGGACGGGACGTGCTTGGTGGCTCTCATGTTGTGTGGGATAGCCCTTCATTCTAACGCGGGCGGGGCCGCTAAGTGTCGCCAAGGCGCCGGCGAATCGCAATCTTTTTCATCGCCAGTTCCGTGAGCCGCGCCGACCCTGGGTCGCGCGTGGCCAGCCGGCCGATTTCGCCTTCGATCTCCGCCAGTTCCCGCCGGACCCTGAGCAATTTCAGGGCCTCGACGCAGGCTGACAGGTCGAGGACCGGCGCCTGCCGCTCGGCCCCGGCCCTGGCCAGGATCTGCGCCTCTCGATCGGTTAGACGCTCCATGAGCGAACTTGGCATCACCTGCGGATCGCCGTCCGCCAGATCGAGCGCCTTGAGGAGCACCGATTCAGCGGCAAGCCCTTCCAAATCAACTGGTTGCAGCGCTCGGAGGGCTGCGCACGCGGCCTCGGGCTCATGCAGGACGGCCCAGAGCAGCCCGCGTTCGGTATCGGTGACGTGGGTGACCGACGGCGCCAGCCGGGCCGGCAGGGTGGTCTTGCGGGCTGCCGCGGCTTTGCGGATCTCGGCCCGCACCACCTCTTCGGTGACCCGGGCACGCAGGGCGAGCTGGTCGGCGAACTGGTCGCGGGTGGCCGGGTCGGGGATGCGCGCGGCCACGGCCAGCATCTCCTGCAGGAAGGCGCGGCGGCCGTCGTCGCGTGTGAGGTTGTGTGCACCGGCGGTCCGGTCGAGCAGGAAGCGCAGGTAGGGCTGCGACCCCTTCAACTCCGCCAGATAGCGATCGCGCCCGTGCTTCTGCATGAAGCCGTCGGGGTCGTCGCCGCCGGGCAGGCGCACGACGTTCACCTCGAAGCCGGCCTCGACCAGCAGCTCGCTCGACCGCTCGGCGGCGTTCTGGCCGGCGGTGTCGGGGTCGAAGTTGATCACCACCTTGGGCACGAACCGCCGCAGCATCTGCGCCTGCTGGGTGGTGAGCGCGGTGCCGCAGGTGGCCACCACCGGCAGCCCGCCGGCCTGATAGAGCTGCGCGAAGTCGAAGTAGCCCTCGACGACGATGGCGAAGCCGGTCTTGCGCAGCTCGCTCTTGGTGAGGTTGAGGCCGTAGAGCGTGCGGCTCTTGGTGTAGATCGGCGTCTCGGGCGAGTTCAGGTACTTGGGCACCTGATCCTTCTCGAGGGCGCGGCCGCCGAAGGCGACGATCGATCCAGCGTCACGAGCGATCGGCACCATCAGCCGATTGCGGAAGCGGTCCACGACCGTGCCATCGTCACGCACGCTGACCAGGCCGCTCTGGCGGATGAGCCCCTCGGCGAAGCCCTGCTGCGCGAGCCGCTGACGCAGGCCGTCGCGGCCCGGCGGCGCCCAGCCCAGCTTGAGCGCGGCGATCGTCGCCGGCGTGAGCCCGCGTTCCTGCTGCAGGTAGTCGCGGATGCGCGCGCCGGCCGGCGTGGCCAGCTGCTCGGCGAACCACGCCGCCGCCACCTCGTGCATCTTGAGCAGCGCCTCGCGCTCGGCGGCGCTCTCGGGCTGGCCGTCGCCGGCCTCCAGCTCGGGAATCGGGACGCCGAACTTCTGCGCGACGTGCTTGACGGTGTCCTGGAAGCCGAGCTTCTCCTGCAGCTCGACGAACTTGAAGACGTCGCCGCCGACCTGGCAGCCGAAGCAGTGGAAGAAGCCCTTGTCGCGGTTGACGGTGAACGACGGCGACTTCTCGCTGTGGAACGGACAGAGCCCCTTGTAGCTGGCGCCGGCCTTGCGCAGCGACACGTAGTCCTGGATCACCGTCACGATGTCGGCGACGGCGCGGACCTCGTCGATGAACGACTGCGGGAACTTCGGCATGTCAGAGCCGGGGCTCGGGGCTCGGGGCTCGGGATCTCGAGTGGAAACGCGGAGAGAACCCAGCCCCTATTTTACTGCCAGCGCCACCAGCTCCGGGGCGTGATCGGCGTCGGCGACGGCGACGACCAGGTACTGCCGGCCGTCGTGCAGATAGGTCATCGGGGCGCCGGTCGCGCCCGCCGGCAACCGGATCCGGGCCACCACCGCGCCGGTGCGTTTGTCGAACGCGCGCAGCCACGGACCGCCGCCGCCTGGCGGCACGCTGAGCCCGGCCGCGCTGCCTTCCGTCACGAACAGCAGCGTCCTGGTGAGCAGCGGCGCGGCGCGTCCCGGTTGGCCCAGCGGCGGCAGGTTCAGCGCCTTCAGCGCCGGGTGGTCGCGCGGCCCGTCGCCATTGGGCGTCATCCACACGTGATCGCCGCTGTTGAGGTCGATGGCGGTCACGCGGCCGTACGGCGGCTTGGTGATCGGCAGGCCGCGCGGGCCGGGTCCCGGCTCGCGGTCGAGGCGCTTGCGCGTCTGCGTGTAGGTGAAGCGTCCGGGCCCGGGAATCAAGGCGCCGAGCCACGGGAACGTCACCGACGGCACGTAGAGCACGCCGGTCTCGGGATCCACCGCCGCGCCGCCCCAGTTGGCGCCGCCCACCCAGCCGGGCAGATAGAGCGTCCCCTTCTTCTCGCCCGGCGCCGTGCCTTCGAGCGTGGGCGGCGTGAACATCGGGCCGATCGTCCACTGCTTCGCGATCTCGCGAGCCTCGGCCTTCAGCTCGGGCGTGAAGTCGATCAAGTCGTCGTCGGTGAGGCCCTGCCGATCGAACGGCGCCGGCCGGGTCGGAAACGGCTGCGTCGGCGAGGTCCACTCGCCGGGAACGGTGGACGGCGGCACCGGGCGCTCTTCGATCGGCCACACCGGCTGGCCGGTGACGCGATCGAAGACGAAGGCGAAGGCCTGCTTCGTCACCTGAACCACCGCCTTGATGCGGCGGCCGTTCACCGTGATGTCGGCCAGCACCGGCGCGGTCGGGTTGTCGTAGTCCCAGAGGTCGTGGTGGACCATCTGGTAGTGCCACTTGCGTTGGCCGGTGCGGGCGTCGAGGCACACCAGGCTGTCGGAGTAGAGGTTGGCGCCGGGCCGCTGGCCGCCGTACCACTCGTTGGCGGCGCTGCTGAGCGGCACGTAGAGCAGGCCGAGTTCCTCGTCGGCGCTCATCAGGCTCCACGCCTTGGCGCTGCCGGTGTCCTTCCACGACTCGCGCTCCCAGGTCTCGACGCCGGGTTCGAGATGCCGCGGCACGACGTGGAACGTCCAGCGCAGCGCGCCGGTGCGGGCGTCGTAGCCGCGCACGTCGCCGGGCGGCAGATCCACCTGCGTGCCGCTGTCGGTCCAGCCCTGGCCGCCGATCACCACCACATCGCCCACCACCAGCGGCGCCGGCGCCGCCCAGCGGAACGACGTCGCCTTGTCGCCGAGGCCGGCCAGCAGATCGACGCGTCCGCCGCGGCCGAAGCCGGCGACGGCGCGGCCCGAGCCGGCGTCGAGGGCGTGCAGGTAGCGCCCGCGCACCGCGAACACCCGCGCCGCCGCGCCGCGGCCGGCCCAGTAGGCGAGGGTGCGGCTGGCGCCCGCCCCCGAGAGGTCGTCGGCGTCCACCGCCTGGCTCCACACCGTGCGGCCGGTGCCCGGGTCGATTGCCTCGGCGAGGCCGAGGCCGTTGGCGGCGAAGAGCCGGCTCGCGGCCTTGAGCGGCGTGGCGCGGTAGTTGGCCGGCACGACGAGATCCGGATGCGCGCTGACGATCGCCGGATCCACCGCCGGCCGCCGCCACGCGATCTGCAGCGACGCGACGTTGGCGGCGGTGATCTGATCGAGGGGCGAGTACTTGGTGCTGCCGGCGTCGCCGCCGTGATGCGTCCAGTCGCCGGCCGTGGCGCCGCGCTGGGCCGATGACGCCGCGCCGAGCACCACGACCGTCACGGCTGCCGTCAGGAGTCCGAGCCGAGCCCGTCCGCGCATGGCCGCGCATCGTAGCGCACAACCGGGCCGGCGGCCGCGCCGCCGCTCTGGGCTGCTATACTCCTGCCTCCCCCGACAATCTGCTGCGACTGCTGTGTCCGCGAGCAGCCTCCGCCCCGCCCGGAGGATTGCCCGCCCTGGGGGTGCCCGTGCCGTATTGGGTCGAATTCAAGAACACCATCCTGCCGTGGCTGCTGGCGGGCAGCGTCGTGACGTTCCTGGTGATGGAGCATCGCCGCACGACCGACGCGCTGATGGGCGCCAACGCCCGGCTGGCCGAAGCCGTCGAGGAGCAGGGCAGCAAGGCGCTCGAAGGCGTGCGGCAACTGCTCTCGGCCCAGGGGTACACCGTCCCCCCTCTGAACGCTCAGCAGTAGTCCGCGGACTGCGTGAGCGCGTGCGTCTGACCTCGCGGGAAGCCCTGCGCATCTTCGACGTCGCCGACATCTGGGCGGCGCGCACGGGCCAGTCGGTGCGACTCGTGTCGGCCAACGACCACGTCCACAGCCGGGCCTCGGCGCATTACGAGGGCCTGGCGGTGGACCTGCACAGCTCGGACAACGACGCCCTGGCCGGCGTGATGCGCCGGGCCGGGTTCCTCGTGCTCTGGCGCGTGCCGGGACACTTCGGTCACCTGCACGTGGAGGTGACGGGGCAGGACGCGGCCCGGACCCTGGGGGCACCGCGGCGCGTGGCCCGGCATGCCGAGCGAGTGCGGCGCGCCAACTGAACGATGGCCACCGGGTGTGACCTGCGCCACGCGAGGGCCGGGCGTCGTCAGGCCGGCGCGCGATCCTGGGCGACCAGCACGCGCCTCAGGATCTTGCCCGACGCCGACTTCGGAATGCTCGCGGCGAACGCCACGTGGCGCACTCGCTTGTAGTGCGCCACGTGCTCGGCGACGAAGGCCATGACGGCGTCCTCGGTCATCGGCTCGCGCACCACCACCACGGCTTTCGGCACTTCGCCGCATTCCTCGTCCTTCACGGGGATGACCGCGGCGTCGGCGATGTTGGGATGCTTGAGCAGCAGCGCCTCGAGTTCGGCCGGGGCCACCTGGAAGCCCTTCACCTTGATGAGCTCCTTCAGGCGATCGACGATCTCGAGGTAGCCGTCGTCGTCGACGACGCCGATGTCGCCGGTGCGCAGCCAGCCGTCGGCGGTCACCGTGCGGGCCGTGGCTTCGGGGTTGTTCAGGTAGCCCTTCATCACCTGCGGACCGCGGACCCAGACCTCGCCAGCCTGGCCGGGGCCGAGATCGGCGCCGGTCTCGGTGTCGACGATGCGGCCCTCGGTGTTGGGCATGAGCGGCCCGATCTTGCCGGCGCGGTCGAATCCGGGCACCGTGTAATGCGTCGCCGGGCTGGCTTCCGTCATGCCGTAGCCCTGCCGCACCCGCACGTTCAGCCGCGCCTGCACCGCCTCGGTCAGCGGCGCGCCGAGCGGCGCCGCCCCCGAGAACAGCCAGCGCAGGTTCGACAGGTCGTAGTTGTCCACTGCCGGGTGCTTGGCCAGCGCCACCGCGATCGGCGGCACGATGTGCGCGAGCGCGATCGGCCACTCTTGCAGCACCCGCAGGAACGCCTCCAGATCGAACCGCGGCAAGGTGACGCTGGTGGCCCGACGCAGCAGCGCCAGGTTCATGATCACGACCATGCCGTAGATGTGGAAGAACGGCAGCACGCCGACGAACGCGCGCAGCTCGTGGGGTTCCAGCGCGTCGATCTGCGCCAGGTTGGCGACCAGGTTGCGGTGCGTGAGCATCACGCCCTTGGGCAGCCCGGTCGTGCCCGACGAGTAGGGCATGACGACGACGTCGGTGGCGGGATCGATGACGACCGGCGGCGGGTCCGCGTCGACCGCGATCGCCTCGAGCGACGGCACACTGTCGACGGCGTCGGTGGTCACGATCGCGATGTCGCGCCCGGTGGCCGCGACGGCTGCGCGCGCCCGCTCCAGCAGCGCGCCCGTGGTCACCAGCAGCCGCGCCCCGGCGTCGCCCAGTTGGAAGGCGAGTTCCTCCGCGGTGTAGACCGGGTTGGCGGTGGTGAGGATCGCGCCCATCCGTGAGACGGCATGGAAGACGACGGCGTACTCGGGCACGTTGGGCGACCAGATGGCCACGACGTCGCCCTTGCCGATGCCGCGCCGTGACAGCCCCGCGGCCAGCCGCCGTATCCCTTCATCCAGTTCGCCGAACGTCAGCGTGCGCCCGGACACGCCGTCGACCAGCGCCGGTCGATCGCGATGGCCCTCGACCCCGCCCAGCACGTAGTCGGTCAGCGCGATCGACGGGATCTCGATGTCCGGGTGCGGGCTGCGGAAGGGCACTAGCGCCCTCCTTCGAATCCGCTCAACACGTTCACGGCGTTGACGCCCAGGTCTTCGACGGCATAGCCGCCTTCCATCACGAACAGCGTCGGCAGCTTCAAAGCGGCGATGCGCTCGCCGATCTTCGGAAAGTCGTCGCGCGTCAATGAGAAGCCGGAAATCGGGTCGTGCTCGTAGGTGTCCACGCCGAGCGACACGACCAGCGCATCGGGGCTGTAGGCCGCTACCTTGCCGCAGGCATCGCCGAGCGCCGGGCCGTAGGTGGGCCACGACGTGCCGAGCGGCAGCGGGTAGTTCAACGTGTAGCCCGCGCCCGCACCGGCGCCCTCTTCGTCGAGATACCCGAGGAAATACGGATACTCGTCCCAGGGGTCGGCGTGGATCGACACGAACAGCACGTCGCGGCGGTCGTAGAAGATGCTCTGCGTGCCGTTGCCGTGGTGGTAGTCCACGTCGAGGACGGCGACGTGGGCGCAGCCGTGATCGAGCAGGTACTGGGCGGCGACGGCGGCGTTGTTCAAGTAGCAGTAGCCGCCCATCGTCGCCAGTCCGGCGTGGTGGCCTGGCGGCCGGCAGAGGGCGAAGGCGCTGCGGGCGCCCTCGGCGATCCGTTGCGCGCCGGTGAGCGCCACGTCGGCGCCGGCCCGGGCTGCCTCCCAGGTGCCGGCGGTGATCGGCACGCCGGCGTCCATCGAGTAGTAGCCGAGCTTGCCGTCGATGTTGCGCGGCACCCGGTCGCGGCGCAGCTCCGGCACCGGCCACACCAGCGGCAGCGCGTCGTGGCTGCGGCCGAGCGCCGACCACTCTTCCCAGGCGCTCGACAGGAACTCGACGAAGCCGGCGTCGTGGACCCGACGCACCGCCTCGAGGTCGAAGGCCGACGGCGCGATGACCTCGCCGAGGCCGACCTCTCGGACACGCGCCAGGATCATCTCGGCGCGGGCCGGCTTCTCGTAGCACGGCATCATCTTGCCGTCGATGAGCTCGGCGTGGCCGTGGTGCCGGTGATGGCGATCGGAGTAGATGGTCAGCATGGCGCGTGACGGGGGACGCGCGGGAGCATAGCCGCACGCTTCGTCGCGGCGCAACGAGGGCCGGGCCGTTCCGGTACGCCGTGCGCAGCCGTGGGCGGGTGGGGCGGCGGCCGCGTCAGCGCGGCAGCAGTCCCGCCTCCGACGCGCCGACGACGGCGAACACGACGAAGGCCAGGACCAGCGCGGCGTTGCCCCAGGCGCTGTTGCGCGGGACGCCGCTGGCGGAGGGCAGCACCCGGTTGTTGAGGTAGAGGAGGGTGCCGGCGAGGAACGGCACGAACAGGCTGCCGACGATGGTGAAGGTGCGGATCACGAACAGCGGCTGATCGACGAACGCGAAGGGCAGCGGCACCAGCGTGACGAGCAGCAGCGCCAGCCGGTACGGCGTGCTGGTCACGCTGGTGAGGCGGACGCGGTGCTCGCGCGGGTAGCCGCGGAGCAGGCCGTAGTAGTCGGCGAACAGGTACGGCAGGCTCTGCCAGACGCCGAGCAGCGAGGCGAACACCGCCGCCCAGAAGCCGATCGCGTAGGCGTAGAAGCCCACCGGGCCGATCGTCTCGCCGAGGGCCTCGGCCATCCGCGTCACCGCCTGGGCGTTGGTGATGGCGATGCCGGGGACGTGGAACGCCGCGGTCGAGACCACCATGACGGCCACGGCGAAGACGGCGGTGAAGACGTAGGCGATGGCGATGTCGCGCCGGACGAAGCCGAGCCAGCCGGCCCCGGCCATCCGCTCCTCGCGCATCCAGTAGTTGTAGGCGAGCATGGCGATCGAGCCGCCGACCCCGCCCAGCACCGACAGCACCGAACCGGCGTCGCCCGACGGCACCGTCGGCACGAACAGCCCGCGCGCCGCCGCGCCCGGGTCGGCGAACATCAGCGCCGCGCACGCCACGATGGCGAAGAACATCGTGGCGATGAGCCCCTTCATCACCCGCTCGAAGCCGGCGAACCCGCCGGCCGCCACCAGCGCGCCGCCGGCCAGGGCGTGGCCGATGGCGCCCCACGGCCGCGGCACCAGGTTGCCCGTGAGGGTCGCCAGCCCGAGGCCGCAGGCGCTGGTGAGCGCGGCGCTCACCGACACCGTCCACAGCACGAGGTAGGCCGCGAACGCCCACCGCACCCAGCGCGGCAGGTGATCGCACCAGCCTTCCAGGGCGGTCGTGCCGGTGGCCAGCTGCCACCGCGCGATGCCCTCGTTGAGCACCGCCTTGAGGGCGGCGGCCAGCACCACCACCCAGAGCAGCGCCAGGCCGTGGCGCGAGGCGGCCATGGTCGACGAGACGATGTCGCCGGCGCCGATACCGGCGGCGGCCACCAGCAGGCCGGGTCCCACCTGGGTGAACGCCGATCCCGGCGGGGGCGCCGCGCGGGGCGCATCGGCGAGCATCGCGCGGTGACGATACTATGGCGACGCGCGCATGCCCACGCTGACCGCCGCCGAAGCCGTCGTCCGGATGCTCGACGCCTACGGCGTGCGTCACGTGTTCGGCCTGTGCGGCGACACCAGCCTGCCGTTCTACGACGCGCTCTACCGCCTCGATCACGGCATCACCCACGTCCTCACCCGCGACGAGCGCAGCGCCGCCTACATGGCGGACGGTTACGCGCGGGTCAGCGGCCGGCCCGGCGTGTGCGAGGGGCCGAGCGGCGGCGGCGCCACCTACCTGCTGCCCGGGCTCGTCGAGGCCAACGAGTCGAGTTCGCCGGTGCTCGGCATCACGTCGGACGTGCCGGTGACATCGCGCGGCCGCTACCCCCTCACCGAACTCGACCAGACCGGGCTGTTCCGGCCGCTGACCAAGTGGAACGTCGTGTGCGATCGCGCCGACCAGGTACCGCAGGCGATTCGCACCGCCTTCCGGCAAATGACCACCGGTCGGCCGGGGTCAGCGCACATCGGCCTGCCGTACGACGTGCTCAAGCAGCCGGTGGCGTCCGCGGAGGTCTGGGCCCAGCCTGAGCACGCGCGGTATCCGGCGTGGCGCACCGGGCCGGATCCGGCGGCGGTCGAAGCCGCGGCCGCCGCGTTGCTGGCCGCCGATCGCCCGGTGTTCATCTGCGGTGGCGGCGTCGTCACCGCCGGCGCCACCGCGGCGCTCGCCGAGGTCGCCGCCCTCCTCGACGCGCCGGTGTGCACGACGGTCACCGGCAAGGGCGCCATCGGCGACGCGCATCCGCTCGCCGTCGGCGTCGTCGGCCTGAACGGCGGCGTCGTCGCCACCCGCGAGGTGGTGCAGCAGGCCGACCTCGTCGTGTTCGTCGGCTGCCGCGCCGGATCGACGACCACCGAACGGTGGACCTATCCGTCGCGCGACGTGCCGACCGTGCACCTCGACGTCGATCCGACGGCGGTCTCGGCCAACTATCGCACCGCGCACGCGCTCATCGGCGACGCGCGGCTGGCGCTGGAAGCGCTGCGCGAGCACGTGCGCGCCGCGCGGCCGGCGGTGCCGCGGACCGCCTCAGGGGCCGCGGTCGTGGCCCGGGCGCGGCAGGCGAAGCGGCAGGCGTTCGATGCCCTGGCGGCCAGTCTCGAACGGCCGATTCGACCAGAGCGCGTCGTCGCCGCGCTCAACCGCGTGCTGCCGCCCGATGCCGTCGTCGTCGCCGATCCCGGCACCCCGTGCCCGTACCTGGCGGCGTACCTCGAGCGTGACGACGCCGGCCGCTCGTTCCTGACCAATCGCGCGCACGGTGCCCTGGGCTACTCGATGGCCGCGGCGCTCGGCGCGTGGTTCGCCGATCCGCGCCGCAAGTGCGTGTCGGTGATGGGCGACGGCAGCTTCGGCTTCGCCGTCGGCGAACTCGAGACGGTGGTGCGCTGCAAGGCGCCGCTGCTGATGCTCGTGCTGTCGAACGCCACCTACGGCTGGATCAAGGCCAGCCAGAAGGCCAGCTACGGCGGCCGCTACTTCTCGGTGGACTTCTCGGCCACCGACCACGCTCGCATCGCCAGCGCCTACGGCGTGACAACGTGGCGGGTCGAGGATCCCGCGGCGCTCGACGGCGTGCTCCGCGAGGCCCTCGAGCACGACGGGCCGACGCTCGTCGACATCGTCACCCAATCGCTCGAAGACGCCGCCGCCCCCGTCCTGCAGTGGATGGGGTAGATCAGCAGATTGCTGTTATCGGTTGATCGGTTGATCGGTTGATCGAGTGATCGAGTGATCGAGTGATCGAGTGATCGAGTGATCGGATGCCCACATTCGACGATCGGCGGCACGGCCGCGCCGCCAGCTCACCAGATCAGCAGACCAACCGATGATGGTGTTCATCTCAGGTAGATCAACCGATCACTCGATCACCCGATCAGT
Organism: uncultured Bifidobacteriaceae bacterium; assembly: GCA_964442845.1. Taxonomy (GTDB): domain Bacteria; phylum Acidobacteriota; class Vicinamibacteria; order Vicinamibacterales; family UBA2999; genus CAWAYR01. The sequence goes on from CAYUAX010000080.1 coordinate 11,035, forward strand.
CGATTTGAATCCCCTGCCGCGCAGCGGCCGTCCCGGCCGGGCGCCGGTGTGCTCGCCCTTGTCGATCACGACCACGCCGTTGACGAGCACGTAGGGCACGCCGCGGGCGTAGGACTTGGGCCGCTCGAACGAGTTGGTCTCGCCGACCGTGGCCGGGTCGAAGACGGCGACGTCGGCGGCGTAGCCGGCCCTGAGCAGCCCGCGATCGGTCAGGCCGAGGATGCTCGCCGGCAGGCCGGTCATCTTGCGCACGGCGTCGGGCAGCGTGAGCACCTTCTCGTCGCGTACGTAGTGGCCGAGGACGCGGACGTTGGTCGAGTAGTTCCGCGGATGCGGCACGCCCGGCGCGTCGAGATTGATCGCCGAGCCGTCGCTGGCCACCGCCACCCAGGGCAGGCGCATCACCTTGCGGACGTCGGCCTCGGACATGGTGTGGAAGATGCCGCTCACCTGGCCGCCCTCCTCCGCCATGATGTCGATGCAGGTGTCCATCGGGTCGGCGTCGCCGCGCAGCGTCGCGATCTCGGCGATTCGCTTGCCCTCGTACTGGCGGTTCTTCTCGGTGCGGGCCCGCGCCAATGCGATGCCGGTCCAGCCGCCGTGTTCCTCGGCCCACGTCGCGAAGTCCTTGTCGGCCTTGAGGCGCGCCCGCGCCGCCGGATCCTTGAGCCGCGCCGCGAACTGCGCCGGACCGCCCTCGCGCATCCACAGCGGGAAGAACGCGTTCCAGCCGTGGAACATCGCCGTGTAGGGGTACTGGTTCGCCGTCACGTCGAGCCCGCGGCCACGGGCCGCCTCGAGTTGGGCGATGTACTTGTCGATGGTGCCCCACAGCGGCACGCCGCGAATCTTGAAGTGGAAGATGTGCACCGGGATCTTCGCCTGGGCGGCGACGCGGATCGCGTAGTCGAACTCGCGCGTCTGCTCGTAGCCTTCACTGCCGGTGTGCGACGTGTAGTTGCCGCCGTAGCGGGCCACGGTGCGGGCCATGTCGAGCACCTCTTCCGGGTGCTCGGGGCCGCCGCTCTCGAAGCGCGTCACCAGGCCCCAGGCGCCCTCCTCCATCGAACGGGCGACCAGGTCGGTCATCTGCGTGCGCTGTGCCGGCGTCGCCGTGGCCCGGTCGTAGCCCATCACGACGCGGCGCACCTGCTCGGAGGCGATGTGGGCGATGGTGTTGATCGAGATGCCCTGGCGCTCGAGCCGGGCGAAGTACTCCGCGAACGTGCGCCAGTCGGGGGTCAGCCCATCCTGGCCGGTTTCTTCCAGGTGATCGCGCGGCGCCGCCGATGTGCTCTCGCCGGTGACGTCGAGGGTCACGCCCTGGCGCACCTTGCTCTGCGCGGTGCCGTCGGCGACGAGCGGCATCTCCGAGTGCGTGTGGAGGTCGATGAAGCCGGGCGCGACGACCAGCCCGGTGGCGTCGATGGTGCGGCGCGCCGGCTGCCCGGCGAGCGCGCCGATCGCCGCCACGCGGTCGCCGCGGATGCCGAGGTCGACGCGCTGGGCCGCGGCACCGCTGCCGTCGAGCACCTGGCCCCCGGAGATGAGGACGTCGAACGGCGGGGCCTGCGCCGGCGTGGCCACGGCCAAGGCGGCGAGCCCGGCCGCCAGCAGCATCCCCCGCGTTCCGAGGCCGGTTCGTGCGCGCATGTGGACCCCTCCTCGACCCGGCAGTATAGGCGCCCGGTCAGTCCTTGAGCTCGACGATCGTGGCGCCGCCGCCGCCCTGGTTCGGTGGCGCCGGCATGGCCTTGGCCACCAGCGGGTGATCCTTGAGGAACGCTTCGAGGCCGCGCCGCAGCGCGCCCGTGCCGTGGCCGTGGACGATCCGCACCTCGCGTTGATCGGTGACGAGGGTGTCGTCGAGGAACTTCGCCACCTTGTCGATGGCCTGCTCCACGGTGAGGCCGATGACGTGGATCTCGCTGAGCAGGCCCTCGCGCGGCTGGAGATCGACGTTGACCCGCACGCTCGCCGCGGGTCGCGCCGCCGCTCCCGGCGACGGCGCGCTGCCGATGACGCGCAGGTCGTTGGCTTTGGCGCGCATGCGCTTGCCGCGGACGTCGATCTCGGCGCGGCTCCCGTCGAGGGACACGACGACGCCTTCGAGGCCCAAGCCGGCCACCGCGACCCGCGCGCCGACGGCCAGCGGCAGCGGCGATGCCGGCGCCGCCGCCGGGCCGGCGGCCGGCTGCCGCAGGCCCTCGACGATACGGTCGATGGCTGCCGCCGCTTCGGCGCGCGCTACGCCCGTCTGCCCGGTGGACAGCGGCCGCGCGGTGGTCTGCTCGACGAGCGACTCCGACTTCTGTTTGAGCTGCGCGATCACCTCGTCGATGTCCTTGCGGGCCTGACGCAGGCGATCGTCGAGCTTTTCGTTGACGCGCTTGGCCAGCCGGCCCTCGCGCTCGGCGACGGCGCTCTCGCGATTGCGCAGCGCCTGGTTCTCGGCGGCCAGCGCCGTCCGCTCGCGTTCCAGCTTGCGGCGCTCGGCGTCGAGGGCGCGGGCCTGCGCGTCCACCCGCTCGAGGTGGGCGTCGAGGCGTTTGCGGTCGTCGGAGAGGTGCCCGCGCGCGGCGGCGATCACCGCCGCGGGCAGGCCGAGGCGCTGCGAGATCTCGAGCGCCAGGCTGCGTCCCGGAGCGCCGTAGATGAGACGGTAGCTGGGAGCGAAGGTCTGCGGGTCGAAGGCGAACGCCGCCGTGGTGACCCCGTCGGTGGCGGTGCCCCAGGTCTTCAGCGCGTCGTAGTGCGTGGTGGCGAACACCAGCGCGCCGCGCTCCTTGAAGTGGGCGATGATCGCCGTCGCCAGCGCGCCGCCCTCGGCCGGGTCGGTGCCCGTCCCGACCTCGTCGAGCAGGACCAGCGCCGGCACCTGCAGCGCCCGGTCCATCGCCGCGATGTTGGTGATGTGCGCCGAGAAGGTGCTGAGGCTCGCCGAGATCGACTGCTCGTCGCCGATGTCGGCGAAGAGCGAGCGGAACACCGGCAGCGTCGAGCCCGCGGCGGCCGGGACGTGCAGGCCAGCCTGCGCCATCAGCGCCAGCAGGCCCAAGGTCTTGAGCGCCACGGTCTTGCCGCCGGTGTTCGGCCCGGTGATGAGCAGCACCCGGGCCGGCGGCACGAGCAGGATGTCCACCGGCACCGGCGTCGTGGTACGCCGGTCGGCGGCGTCGGCCAGCCGGTCCACCACCGCCTGGATCAACAGCGGATGCCGCGACTCGCGCAGCTCGACGCGGCCGTCCGCCGACAGCCGCGGTTCGACCGCCGCCATCACCTGTGCGAGCCGGGCCCGCGCCTGCAGCAGGTCGAGCTCCTCGGCCACGGCCAGGCTCACCCGGAAGTCGCCGCCGCGGTGGCGGAAGCGATCGGTGAGGGCGAGCAGGATGCGGAAGATCTCCTCGGCTTCCTCCTCCTCGAGGGCGACGATGTCGTTGTTGATCTCGACGGTGGCCATCGGCTCGACGAACAGGCTGGCGCCGGTCGTGGATGCGCCGTGCACGATGCCGGGAATGGCGTGCTTGTGTTCGGCCCGCACCATCAGCACGAAGCGGCCGTGGCGGCTCGTGACGACCTGCTCCTGCAGGTACTTCGCGGTGTCGCGGCCGCGCGCGAACTGATCGAGCGTGGTGCGCAGCTTCGCACGCTGGCGGCGCAGCCGCTCGCGGATCGACGCCAGCGCCGGGCTGGCGTCGTCCATCACCTCGCCGTTGACGTCGATGGCCCGGCGCACGGCCGACACCTCGTCCACGAACGACGCCAGGCGGCCCACCAGGCGCTGCAGGATCGGGTAGTCGCCCGGCGCCCTGGCCACCGCGGCCTGGGCATCGGCGATCGAGGCGACGAAGTCGGCGAGGATGCGCAGCGGCAGCGCCTCGAGCGGCCGCCCGTCCACGCCCAGCCCGGCCAGGGCCGCCTCCAGGCCGGCGCCGGCGCGCAGCGGGAACACGCCGTGTGTGGCGACGTAGCGGACCGTCTCGCTGGTGGCCGCCAGCGCCTGCGCCACCACCGCGCGGTCGGTCTGCGGCGTCTCGGCCAGCATCCGCACGCGGCCCACCGGCGTGAGCGCGAAGCTGGCGAGCGCTTCGAGGATGCGCTCGAATTCGAGACTGGGGACTGGGGACTGGGGACTGGGTGCTGGGGCTTGTATGGTGCTCATGGCCGCTGGCGGGCGTCGGCGTTACGTTCTTAGCATGCCCTAGCCCCTAGCCCCCAGCCCCTAGCCCCCGGTGTGGTTGATCAGGCTGGCCAGGCAGCCGGCGCCGAAGCCGTTGTCGATATTCACGACCGCCACGCCGTTGGCGCACGAGTTGAGCATGCCGAGCAGGGCGGCGAGGCCGCCGAAGCTGGCGCCGTAGCCGATGCTGGTCGGGACGGCGATCACCGGCACCGCGACCAGCCCGGCGACGACGCTGGGCAGCGCGCCTTCCATGCCGGCGACCACCACGAGCACGCGGGCCGCTTCGAGGCGGGCGCGTTCGCTGAGCAGGCGGTGCAGGCCGGCGACGCCGACGTCGTAGACGCGGGCGACGTCGTTGCCCATCACCTCGGCGGTCACCGCCGCCTCTTCCGCCACCGGCAGGTCGGAGGTCCCGGCGGAGAGCACGGCGATGGTGCCGCGGCCGGCCGGCACGTCGCGGCGCCGCGTGATGGCCCGGGCCACCTCGTGGTACTGCGCGTCGGGCACCTCGGCGTGCACGGCGGCGTAGGCCTCGGGGGTTGCGCGCGTGACCAGCAGCGGCGCGCCGCGGGCGGCGATGCGGGCGGCCACCGCGGCGATCTGCGCCGGCGTCTTGCCGAGGCCGAGCACCACCTCGGGGAATCCCTGGCGCACGGCGCGATGATGGTCGACGCGGGCGAAGCCGAGGTCCTCGAACGGCCGGTCGCGCAATTCGCCCAGCAGCGTCCTCTCGGCGTCGGCGGTGGTGACGGCCCCGCTGCGCACGGCGTCGAGCAAGGCCCTGATTTCAGCGGGTGTCATCGACGTATCGTGTGTGTTTCGTTGACTTTGCCAAGTTGTCAACTATAATCGGGATTTTGGTGTCGGGATAGGATCCAGCCTCAGACGATGACGCTCGCCGAGACGCTCATTCTCGCCTCGTACTTCTTCGTGCTCGTGATCCTGGCCGTGTACGGGTGGCACCGCTATTACATGGTGTACCTCTACATGCGGCACAAGGACGAGGTGCCCGTCCCCAAGGAGCACTTCTCGGCGCTGCCGACCGTCACGATCCAGCTGCCGCTGTTCAACGAGATGTACGTGGTCGACCGGCTGGTCGACTCGGTCTGCGCCATCGACTACCCGCGCGAGCTGCTCGAGATCCAGGTGCTCGACGACTCCACCGACGAGACGACGCAGATCGCCCAGGCGGCGGTGCGCCGCCACGCCGCCGAGGGCGTCGACATCAAGTACATCCACCGCACCGACCGCTCGGGCTACAAGGCCGGCGCGCTCGACGCGGCCATGAAGGTGGCGCGCGGCGCCTACATCGCCATCTTCGATGCCGATTTCATTCCCCGCCCCGACTTCCTCCAGAAGACCATCCACCACTTCACCGACGCCAAGGTGGCGATGGTGCAGACGCGCTGGGGGCACGTCAACGAAGACTACTCGCTGCTCACGAAGATCCAGGCCATCCTGCTCGACGCCCACTTCGTGCTGGAGCACGGCAGCCGCAACCGCGGCGGCTGCTTCTTCAACTTCAACGGCACGGCCGGCATCTGGCGCCGCGAGGCGATCGCCGACGGCGGCGGCTGGCAGCACGACACCCTGACCGAGGACCTCGACCTCAGTTACCGCACGCAGCTCAAGGGCTGGCGGTTCGTGTTCCTGCCGGATCACGTCGCGCCGGCCGAGCTGCCGGTGGAGATGAACGCCTTCAAGAGCCAGCAGCACCGCTGGGCCAAGGGCTCGATCCAGACCTTCCTCAAGCTGATGCCGCACATCCTGCGGTCGGACCAGCCGTTCAAGGTCAAGGCCGAGGCGTTCTTCCACCTGTCGGCCAACTTCAACTACCCGCTGATGTGCATCCTGTCGGTGCTGATGGCGCCGTCGATGGTCATCCGCTACAACATGGGCTGGTACGAGATGCTGCTCATCGACGTGCCGCTGTTCCTGGCGGCGACGGCGTCGGTGGCCAACTTCTACATGGTCTGCCAGCGCGAACTCTACCCGCGCACCTGGACCGAGCGGCTGCGCTACCTGCCGTTCCTGATGTCGATCGGCATCGGCCTGGCGGTGAACAACACCAAGGCGGTGCTCGAGGCGCTGTTCCACAAGCCGAGCGAGTTCGCGCGCACGCCGAAGTACCGCATCGAGGGCGGCGCCGACGAGTGGATGGGCAAGAAGTACCGCCAGGCAGTGGCCATCCAGCCGCTGATCGAGCTGGCCCTCGGCCTCTACTTCACCGCGACGCTGTTCTACGCGCTGGCCAACGGCATCTACGGCACCGTGCCGTTCCTGATGCTCTTCCAGGTCGGCTTCCTCTACACCGGGCTCCTGTCGATCGTGCAGCAGTACGGCGGCGACCTCGACTTCAAGCCGGTCGCCAGCAAGCAAGCCTAGGGGTATGTCGGCGGCCTGGCTCGAGACGGAGCGTCTCGCGCTGCGCCGCTTCACCCTCGACGATCTCGACACGCTGGCCCGGCTCAACGCCGATCCGCTGGTGACACGCTACCTGAGCGGCGTGAAGGACCGCGCCGCCACCGAGGCGCTGCTGCGCACGCGCATCCTCGAGTACTACGACCAGCACCCCGGCCTCGGCATCTGGGCGACCGTCGAACGCGCCAGCGGCGCCGTCGCCGGCTTCCACGTCCTCAATCACATCCAGGGCGAGACCGATCTGCAGGTCGGCTACGCCCTGTTCACCGAGCACTGGGGCAAGGGCTACGCCACCGAGATGGCGGTGGCGCTGCTGCGCTACGCCTACGCCACGCTCGGCCTGCCGCAGGTGAACGCCATCACCGACCGCGACAACCTCGCCTCACAGCGCGTGCTGCTCAAAGCCGGCCTCGAGCGGAAGGGCGAGCGCTCGTTCGCCCACCCGGCCTACGCCGCCAGCAGCCCGATGGCGTGGTTCGAGAGCCATCGCGAGCGGTGGCTGGCGCAGCACATCTCGTGATCGGTCGATCTGGTGATCTGTCGATCGGATGCTCGCATCTGGTGATCGGGTGATCTCGGCGATCGACCGATTGGGCTATCGTGTCGGCATGCACGTCGTTCGACGTCTTGCGCTGATCGTCGCCGCGGTCGCCGCCCTGGTGCCGGAGCCGGCGGCGCAGACGCCGACCGTCGAACCCTTCGACCTGCGCATCGCCAACGGCCGTGTGATCGACGGCAGCGGCGCGCCGTGGTACGTCGCCGACATCGGCATCCGCGGCGACCGCATCGTGGCCATCGGCCAACTGCGCGGCGTCACCGCCAAAGTCGAGATCGACGCCGCCGGCCTGGTCGTCGCGCCGGGCTTCGTCGATCCGCACGTCCACGCCCGCGAGCGGCTGTTCGAACTTCCCACGGCCGAGGGCTACCTGCTGCAGGGGCTCACCACCGTGGTGGAGGGCAACGACGGCAGCTCCGCGTTCCCGGTAGCCGGCGTCCTCGACAAGGTGGCGACGGCCACGGTGTCGCCCAACGTCGCGACCTTCATTGGCCAGGGCACGGTGCGCGAGGCGGTGATAGGCACGGCCAACCGCAAAGCCTCCGCCGCCGAGATCCAGAAGATGCAGGCGCTGGTGGCCCAGGCGATGCGTGACGGCGCGCTCGGCCTGTCCACCGGCCTGGCTTACGTGCCGGGCGCGTTCACGCCGACCGATGAGATCGTCGCCCTGGCGACGACGGCGCGTGAGCACGGCGGCCTCTACATCTCGCACATGCGCGACGAGGGCGGCGGCGTGCTCGACTCGGTGCGCGAGACCATCGCGATCGGCGAGCAGGCGCGGATTCCGGTGCAGATCAGCCACCACAAGGTGGGCGGACGCAAGCAGTTCGGCCAGAGTGTCCAGTCCCTGGCGCTCATCGCCGCGGCGCGAGCCCGCGGCGTGGACGTGACCTTCGACCAGTACCCCTACACCGCGTCGCAGACCGGCCTGTCGCTGATTTTCCCGCGCTGGGCACTTGCTGACGACCGGTTGAACGAGCGGCTCGCCAATGCCGGCACCCGCAAGGAGATCCGGACGGGCATGCTCGCGTTCATCGACGAGCGGTTCGGCGACGACCCGTCGCGCATCCAGCTGGTCCGCTGTGGACACGATCCGTCGCTGGCGGGGAAGACCATCGCCGACCTGCTGAAGACCGCCGGCCAGCCGCTCACTCAAGTGGCCACCGCCGACATGGTGATCGAGCTGCAGCTGAAAGGCGGCTGCAGCGCCATCTTCCACGCCTACGACGAGCCCGATGTCGAGCGCTTCCTGCAGTCGCCGTTCGGGATGATCGGCTCCGACGGCAGCCTCACCCGGCTCGGCGACGGCGCGCCGCACCCGCGCGCGTTCGGCACCTATCCGCGTGTCCTCGGCCACTACGTGCGCGAGCGCAAGGTGCTGTCGCTCGAAGAGGCGGTCCGCAAGATGACGTCGTTCCCGGCCGCCCGGCTCGGCCTGCAGGACCGCGGGCTGCTGCGCGTCGGCCTGGCCGCCGACGTCACCGTGTTCGATCCGGCCACCATCGCCGATCGGTCCACGTTCACCGACCCGCACCATTACTCGGTGGGCGTGCGCCACGTCGTCGTCAACGGGCGGCTCACGGTGAAGGACGGCGTGCACCTCGGCACCCGCGCCGGCCGCGTCCTGCGCGGGCCGGGCGCTACTTCGCGCTGACCAGCGCGGCGCCGGGCGCCAGCGTGCCGCTGGGCGGCGGCGCCTCGCCGCGCTCGACCCAGCGGACCAGCGCGTCGAAGGCCTGCTGCACCGTCGGGATGTAGGACGGGCCCTCGCCCATGGCGTCGGCCACGTCGGCATCGAGGCCCATCCGCGTCGCGATGTACTGGAACGACGCCGTGCCGTCGTCGTCGCCCGACATGTGCCAGACGCCCTCGACCAGGTAGAGGCGATGACGGTCGGCGGGAGATACGCGCGCCCGGTACGCCTTCAGCTCGGTGATCACGAAGTCGTCCCACGTGCCGGCGACTTCGACGGTGGGCACCTGCACTCGGCCGCTGGAGTTCGTGCCGGAGGGCGCCGGCGTCTTCGCCGCGGCGGCACGCACCGCCCCCGCCGCAGTGTAGGGCCACAGCCGGCGCGCCGCCACCGGCGTGCCGATGGCTTCGGCGAAGGCCACGACCTTCGGGTCGGTCGGCGGCAGGCCGGGATGGGTCATCGGATCGATGGCCGGCCACAGCTTGGCGAGGCGCGCCTGACGGG
>CAYUAX010000081.1:0-4462 GCA_964442845.1 uncultured Bifidobacteriaceae bacterium
CGTCACGGCCGAACACGCCGCCGAGGCGGCGCGCAAGGTGCACGGCGCCTTCCAGCTCGCCAAGATCGGCGGCGGCCGGCCGCCGGCCCGGCCCTCGACCGACGTCGTGCTGCTCGGCTTCGGCCGCGTCGGCCGGGCCCTGGCCGACGTCGTCGCCCGCACGCCCAAGGGACACCCGGTGCGGATCGTCGGCCTGCTCGACCGATCGGGCTACGTCTTCGACGCCCGCGGCCTCTCCACGGCGCGGTTGCGCACCCTGGCCCAGGCCAAGGACGCCGGCGGCATGCTGGCGGGGATCGGCGGCACGCCGGCGACGGCCGCCGACGCGCTGGCGTTCATGTCGGGGCACGCGGTGTCGCGGCCGGTGCTGGTCGACGTCACCAGCGACGAGACGACGGCGATGCTGACGGCAGCCATCGGCAAGGGGTTCGACGTGGTGCTCGCCAACAAGCGGCCGCTGGCCGGCACGTGGGCGAGCTACACGCAGCTGCTCGACCGCGCCGCCGCCGCCGGCCGGACGATTCGCTTCGAGGCCACGGTCGGCGCCGGCCTGCCGGTGATCGACACGCACAAGAAGCTCGCCGAAACCGGCGACCGCGTGCTGCGCATCGACGGCTGCGTGAGCGGCACGTTGATGTTCGTGCTGTCGGAGGTGTCGCGCGGCCGGCCGTTCTCCGCGGCCGTGCTCGACGCGGTGGCGCGCGGCTACGCCGAACCCGATCCGCGCGACGACCTGTCGGGCGCCGACGCCGCCCGCAAGGGCGTCATCCTGGCCCGGCTGCTCGGCTATCGCGGTCCGGCGCCGGTGGCCGAGAACCTGGTGCCGCCGGCGCTGCAACGGGTGTCGCCGGCCGAGTTCCTGAAGCGCCTGCCGACGCTCGACGCCGACTGGAGGCGCCGGGTCGACCGCGAGGCGGCCCGCGGCCACGTGCTGCGCTACGTCGTCAGCGCGACGCCGACGCGCGCCTCGGCGCGGCTGGTGGCGGTCCCGGCGACCAGCCCGATGGGCTCGGCCGGCGGCGCCCGCAACCTCATCACGTTCACCTCGATGCGCTACAGGGACGAGCCGCTCGTGGTCAGCGGGCCGGGGGCCGGCCCGGCGGTGACGGCGGCCGGGATCCTGAACGACCTGCTCGCGCTCGGATCGCGGTAAGTCCGACCGCGGCAAGGCCTTGTGCGGCGCCGGCGCTCGGTCCATGATGCGCGGCAGCGATCGCGCCCCCATGCGACCCGGCATGCCCGCGCCCGACGAGCCCCTCGACGCTGCCCGCGTCAGCGCCCACGTTCAGGTCGTCTCCTTCGCGGTCGGCGGGACGCTGCTGGTCGCCAGCTTCATCACGCTACTCCTGTGGCCGGTCGTCGGCCCGTGGCGGGTCGTGCCCTGGCTCCTCGGTTTGTCGCTCGTCCTGGTCGCACGCCTGGCCGTGGCCGCCGCGTTTCGCCGGCGGCCGGCGGCGCGGCGCTCCGGCGAGTGGCTGCAGCGGCTGCGCGCCGGTTACATCGCGCAGGCGCTGGTGTTCGGCGCCGCCGGGGCCTGGTTGTACCCGGTCGGCGATGTGCCCAATCAGGCCTTCCTCGCCTTCGCCATCGGCGGCCTGGCGGCGTCGTCGATCACGGTGACGGCGTTCGACCTGCTGGCCGCCCTGCTCTTCCTGCCGCTGTCGCTGCTCCCGCTCGTCACGCGCTTGCTGGTGGACGGCGGAGCGGTGCAGTCGACCATGGCGGTGTCGATGGTCCTGTTCATCGCATTCATGGCCGCCAACGCCGCCCGCGCGCATCGGCTGTGGCAGGACAGCGTCGACGCGCGGCGCGTCGCCAGCGACCGCGCCGACCAGCTGCGCGCCTTGAACGAGAACCTCGAGCGGCTGGTCGAGGAACGTACCGGCAGGCTGCTCGAGAACGAGGCGCGTTTCCGCGCCGTGTTCGACAAGAGCCCGGCCATCGTCGCGCTGATCAGCCTGCGCGACCACCGCCTGGTCGAGGTCAACGCCGCCTGGGAGGCGGCCTTCGGCATCGAGCGCACGCAGGCGATCGGCCGGACCTCTGCCGACCTCGGCCTGTGGGTGGACACCGAAGCGCGCCGCCGGGCCATCGACGCCCTGCTCGCCGACGGCGGCATCACCGGCGTCGAGGCCGAGATGCGCCGCGCCGACGGGGCGCGCTTCTGGGTGCTGATCAACAGCAGCACGACGACCATCGGCGGCGAGCCGTGCAGCCTCAGCACGCTGGTGGACATCACCGAACGCAAGCGCGCCCAACAGGACCTGGCCGAGAGCGAGGCCCGCTTTCGGGCCGTGTTCGACAAGGGGCCGGTCGTCATCGCCCTGATCCGCCTGTCCGACGATCGCTTCGTCGAAATCAACGACGCCGGTATCCGCGCCTTCGGCTACGCGCGCGACGAGATCATCGGCCAGACCGGCCTGGCCCTCGACCTGTGGGTGGATCCGGCCGAGCGCGCCGAGGCCAAGCGGCGGCTCGAGACCCAGGGCTTCGTCACCGGCGTCGAAGTGCGGCTGCGCCGCAAGGGCGGCGCGGTGTTCTGGGCGTCGTTCAGCAGCAGCACCATCGCCATCGGCGGCGAGCCCTACAGCCTGACCACGCTGCAGGACGTCACCGAGCGTCGCCAGTTGGAGGCCCGCGTCCTGCAGGCGCAGAAGATGGAGGCGCTGGGCCAGCTCGCCGGCGGCGTCGCTCACGACTTCAACAACGTGCTGACCGTCATCCGCAGCACCGCCGAGCTCGGCCTCGAGAACGTGGCCGAAGGCGCGCCGCTGCACGAGGCCCTGGCCACCATCCGCGACGCCAGTGCCCGCGCGTCCGGCCTGACCACCCAGCTGCTCGCCTTCTCGCGGCGGCAGATCCTGCAGCCGGTCGTCCTCGACGTCAACGACCTGGTGTACGACCTGGCGCCGATGCTGCGGCGCGCCATCGGCGAGCGCATCGCCCTGGATCTCCGCTTCGCGCCGGCGCCGGCGACGATTCTGGCCGACCGCAGCAGCATCGAGCAGGTGATCCTCAATCTGGCCATCAACAGCCGCGACGCCATGGCCGGCGGCGGCACCCTGACCATCGCCGTGACGCTGCCGCCGGCCGCTCCGCGACAGGTGGTGCTGACGATCACCGACACCGGCGTCGGCATGACCAGCGCGATCCTGGAGCGCGTCTTCGAGCCCTTCTTCACCACCAAGGAGATCGGCAAGGGCACGGGCCTCGGGCTCTCGACGGCGCACGGCATCGTCACCCAGAGCGGCGGCGATATCGCCGTGACCAGCCGGCCCGGCGCCGGCACCACGTTCACCATCGCGCTGCCCTGGGTCGAGCGGACACCGGTGCGGCCGGCCCCGGCCCGCCCCGGCGTGGTCGGCGGCCACGAGACCATCCTGGTGGTGGACGACGACGCCGACATCCGCGACGTCGTCCGCCGCGCGCTGGCGTCGGCCGGGTACACGGTGCTGCTGTCGAGCAGCGGCGACGACGCGCTGCAGCAGCTCGGCCGGCACCGCGGCGCCGTGCACCTGCTGCTCACCGACGTGGTGATGCCGGGCATCAGCGGCCAGGACCTGGCCGCGCAGGTGCATCGCGCCCACCCGTCGGTGCGGATCCTCTACAGCTCGGGGTTCGTGGACGACGCCGCCGAAGCCCACGGCGGGCTGGTCGACGCGCCGTTCATCGCCAAGCCTTACTCGCTCAAGGCGCTCACGCAGAAGGTGCGCGAGGTGCTCGACGCCTGAGCGCTACGGGGCGTCGCCGCCGGCGACCTTGGCCTTCACTGCCGCCAGGATCTCGGCGTCGGTGCCTTCGATGACGCCCTCGCGATCGAGTGCCGTGAGCAGGTCGAGGGCCTCGCGGTAATCGCGGTGGGCGGCGGCCCGATCCGCCGCGGCGGTCGCACCCGCCCGCGGCCCGGCGGCCAGCGTGCGCAGGCTGTCGCCGCGGGCGTCGAGGGCCAGCGCCACGGCGATCCGCCACTCGACGTTGTCGGGATTGGCGCGGCTGAGGTCGCGCGCGACGGCGACGGCGCGGTCGAGACTGGCGAGCGCCGGCGAGCGCTGGCCGAGCTTGGCCAGCAGCCGGCCGCGAAACGCGTCGTTGGTGGCGGTTTCGGCCCGGGCCCGCGCGTTGTTCGGGTCGGCGGCGGCCAGTTGATCCTGAATCGCGATCGCCTGGTCGAGCGACGCCAGCGCCTCACGCAGGCGGCCGTCGGCCTCGTGGCGTTCCGCCGCCTTGTAGTAGCCGATGGCGAGATCGTTGCGGGCGGCGGCGTTGCTCGGGTCGGCGCGCACCTGGGCTTCGTAGGTCTCGAGCGCGAGCTGCTCCTGGGCGGCGGCCTCGGTGCGTCGGCCCAGCGCGGTGAGGATGTCGGCGACGTTGCTGCGCGCCACGGCGAGGTTGCGGGCGAACATCGCGTTCTCGGGGAAACGCGCCGACGCCCGCGCGAACACCGCGACCGACTGCTCCATCT
>CAYUAX010000081.1:4488-20169 GCA_964442845.1 uncultured Bifidobacteriaceae bacterium
GTGGGCGACGCCGAGCTGGCGCAGGTTGGCCGGGTCGTCGGGCGCGACGGCGGCGAGCGCCTGCATCACCCCCAGCGCCAGGCGATGCTGGGCCAGCGCCGCCTGGGTATCACCGGTCGCGGCCAGCATGTCGCCGAGACGGCTGTAGGCCACCGCGAGATCGCGACGCGCCGCCGGCGTGGCCGCTGCGTCGGTGGCGATGTCGCGCTGCAGCGCCACGGCCCGGCGCACCGCCTCCATCGCCGCCCGGCTGTCGCCGCTCGCGGCGTCCAGCTCGCTCAGCCGCAGCAGCGCCGTGCCCAGCTCGCGGCGCACCTCCACCGGGCTGTCCGCGGTCACGCCGATCGATTCGTAGAGCGCCACCGACTTGCGGTAGCTGACGCGGGCGCCAGCAGTGTCGCCGAGGTTCGGGTTGAGCGGCCGGCCCTGTACGTCGCCGACCCGGACGTAGCCGGCCGCCAGTTCGCGGCGCAGGTCGGCGCGGTCGCCGGCGTCGGCGGCGAGTTTGTCGAGGTACTCGATGCCCTTCTGCACCACCAGCTGTCGCGCCGGCGTCGAGCCCGACAAGTCGCGAATCGCCGCTTCGATGTCGAACAGGAAGGCGTTGGCCAGGGCGCGCAGGTCGTCGAAGCGCTGCTCGGCACGCAGCCGCTCGGCGCGGGCGACGCGGGCCTGCCAGCCGATGCCGACCAGGCCGGCGACCAGCGCGACGAACACCGCCGCGGCCGCGGTCACCGCGCCGCGGTGCCGGCGCACGAACTTCGAGGCGCGGTAGCCGAGCGTGTCGTGACGCGCCAGCACCGGCAAGCCGGCCAGATGACGCCGCACGTCCTCGGCGAACTGATCGACCGAGGCGTAGCGGCGCACCGGCTCCTTGCTCAGCGCCTTGAGCACGATGTTGTCGAGGTCACCTTCGAGCCGGCGGCGCAGGCGCTGGGTGTCACCGGCGGTGGGCGGACGCGTGCCGGGCCGCGTCGTCGCGGGATCGGCGATCGGTGCCGGCTCGGCAACGGCGACACTGGGCCGCAGCGGCTCGGCCTCGGCGACCACGCGGGCGATGTCGGCGGCGGCGCGACTGGTGAGGCGATACGGCCGCCGGCCGGTCAGCAGTTCGTAGAGCAGCACGCCCAGCGAGTAGACGTCGGTCGCGGTGGTCACCGGCTCGCCGCGCACCTGCTCCGGACTGGCGTACTCCGGCGTCATCAGCTGCAGACCGGCGGCGGTCGGGGCCAGCGTCTGGCCCGCCATCTCCGGATTGAGCAGCTTGGCGATGCCGAAGTCGAGCAGCTTCGGCACGGCGTCGCGCGTCACCAGGACGTTGGCCGGCTTCAGGTCGCGATGGATCACCAGGTTCTGGTGCGCGTACTGCACCGCCGCCGCCACCTGCAGGAAGATCTCCAGACGGGCGGTGGTGTCGAGCTGGCGACTCTCAGCGAACTCGACCAGCGGCACGCCGTCCACGAACTCCATCACCAGGTACGGGCGGCCGTCGGCGGTCGTGCCGCCGTCGAGCAGGCGGGCGATGTTGGGGTGATCGAGGCCGGCGAGGATCTGCCGCTCGGTGCGGAAACGACGGACGATGGACTCGGTGTCCATGCCGCGCTTGAGGACCTTGACGGCGACGCGCTTGTGGAACGCGTCGTCGTCGCGCACGGCGAGGTACACCGTGCCCATGCCGCCCTGCCCGAGTTCGCGGACCAGCCGGTAGCTGCCGATCCGCGGACCGGCGTCGTCGCCGGGCGCGCCCGGCTCCAGGCGGGTGGCGTCGTCGGGGACGGTCACAACCGTACGAGTATACGTGGCACACTGCCGGGGATGCCGCTGCGCCTCGCCGCGATCGTCGTGGCCGCCGTCGCGCCGGTCGCGAGCCAGACCGGATCGGGCCCGGCCCCTTGCCCGGCTGAGCTGGACGCGCAGCGTCACGCGTGGCACGCGGCGGGCTCGCCGCGGCCCCAGCCGCCGCTCGGCGCCGGCGTGGACGTGCGGCACTGGGCCACCGGCACGATGGGCGTGTGGCTCATCGAACAGACATCGGCGGCGGCAGCCGCGCTGAGCCGCGTCGAGGCCGGCCGGGTCGAGCGCGTCGAGTGGGGCGCCGGCTGCGTGCCGACCCGCCGCTCGGTGGCGCGGCCCGGGGCGCCGGCTCCGGCGTTCACCGACGCCGATCTGACGGCGCTGGTCGGGTCCGGAACCTCAGGCGTGATCTATCTCTGGTCGCCGCATCTGCCGTTGTCGGTGGACGGCTACGCGCACGTCGCCGACGCGGCCGATCGACGCGGCTTGAAGGTGGAGCCGCTGCTGGCCGCCGATGCCGATCGGCGCTTCGCGGCCGAGGCGGTCACCGCCGGACGGCTGCCGGCCACCGCGCTGCGCGCCGCCGATGCCGTCGAGCTCGAGTTTCGCGGCCTGGCGCTCCACGCACCGGCGGTGCTGGTGTTCGCCGGCGGCCGCCTGCGCGGCCCGGTGCTGCCCGGCTACAAGACGGCGGACGAATACGCCGACTTCTTCACCCGCGTCCTGCCGTAGAACCCGCCCCTACGGTGCGGCGCAGGCGGCGAGCAGCGCGGCCTTGCGCGCGTCGGTCGCCGGCCGCCACTTCTCCTCGACCAGCTGGCGGCACTGTGCCGGCGCCAGGCTGAGCGACGCCCAGGCCGCTTCCTGCGGGCGGAACGGCGCCAGCGTCGGCACGCAGGTCTGCCGCCACAGCTCGCCGATCGCCTCCGCCGCTTCGCGACGCGCCGGCGACGTGAAGAGGCCGGTGGCCCGCCGCGCCGCCGCCGGATCCACCACCGTGAGCTGGAAGCGCTTCGCGTCGGCGCTCTGCTTGGGCACCAGGTTCGACACGTAGAAGACGTTCCCGTCGGGCAGGAACGCCGGGAAGTAGTGGCCGACGCCTTCGGTCGTGGACGTGGTGAGCCGCGACACCCCGCCGACGCCGGTGATGCGGCCGGCGGCGTCGCGCACCAGGTCGGCGACGACCACGTCGGTGATCGCCGGCGCACTCAGGCCGCCGTTCACGAACGGCGTCAAGTAGTCGTGCTTGCTGATGTGGAAGACCACCTGGCGGCCGTCGAAACTGAAGTCGGCCTTGCCGGCGGCGAAGCCGAAGTCGGCGCGCACCGCGCAGCTGGTCGTCTGCGCCGCCGGGTCGGTGGCGGTGATCTCGAAGATCTTCAGCGACGGCGCCGCGCCGGCCACGCTGTCGTCGTGAGCGACGACGTAGCGGCCGTCCTTGGAGATGAACGGCGTCGCCAGATCGCGCGAGATCTGCGGGCACAGCCGCATCGGCACGGTGGGCGTCACGGTGAGCCGGCCGCCCTCGCGCACGAACGTGTAGTCGACGACGCGGAAGCCGGGCATCGCCGGCTTGGTCGAGCCCGAGAACATCATGCGGTAGACGGTGGTCTCGCGGCCGCCGGCGGCGCGGTGCGACAGCACGCCGACCGACTGGTAGTAGACGTCGAACACGTCGTCGTGGCGATGGGCGTAGGCCGGGGGGACGTCGGCGGCGTCCTGGCCGGCGGCGAGCCGCTGCAGCAGCGTCGCCGCGTCGTAGAAGTTGACGGTGTTGGTGGCGGTGTAGTGCGACGGCACGGTGACGTAGCGGCCGTCGGGCGTCGCCACGGCATCGGACGTGTCGGGAATGCGGATCCGCTGCCCGGTCGTCAGGTCGTGCAGGTAGTTGAGGTTGTGGCTGGCGACGGCGACGACCCAGTGCCCGGCCGGGTTGGGCACCGGCCGGGCGAACCAGTTGACGTCGTCGAGCGGCGGGTCGCCGGCCGCCGGCCGCACGACCTTCACCGCCGTGCCGGCCGAGTCCACGGCGCAGTACGGCGGCGGGTCGCCCGGCGCCGCGGCGGCGCGTGTCACCAGGACGACGACGAGCGCGACGGCGACGCGGGCCCGGACCATGTCTCCTCCGTTACTTGGCGGGCGTGGCCAGGAAGCGCTGGATGCGGCGACCGGTGGACGCTTCGCCGACGTAGAGGTTGCCCTTCGAGTCGATGCTCATGCCGTGCGGGCGCAGCATCTGTCCGAGCTGGCGGCCGCCGCGGCCGAACTCGCCCACTATCTCCATGGTGCTGCGGCGCAGCACCCAGATCTTGTGGTTGGTGCCGTCGGCCAGGTACAGCCACTGCTGCTGCGGGTCCTTGGACAGCACCGGCACGAACGACGAGCCGGACGACAGCGTCGCCGGGGCGATGATCTTCTCGGTGACGAACTTGCCCGACTGCTCGAACACCTGGATGCGGTTGCCGCGCCGGTCGGCGACGTAGATCTTGCCGTCGGCCGAGCCGGTGATGCCGTGCGGCGTCGAGAAGAAGCGCGGCAGCGCCCCCGACAGCATCGTCTTCGGGTCGAACTTCAGGGTGTCGTCGGGGGTCTCGCCGTAGGCGCCCCAGTGGCGCTTGTAGGCGCCGGTCGCGCCGTCGACGACGATGACGCGGCGGTTGCGGTAACCATCCGAGATGAACGCCTCGTTGGTCTTCGGGTCCACCCAGATGCCCGACGGCCCGCCGAGGAGCTTCGTGTCGTTGCTGCCGTTGTTCTTGTCGTACTCGCCCACCGTGAGCACCAGCTTGCCCTGGCGGGTGAACTTCATCACCCGGTGGTGCATGTGGGTGCCGAGCCAGACGTGGTCGGTGTGATCGACGAAGATGCCGTGCGGGTTGCGCGGCCAGTTGGCCGGATCCTCCTTGGCCTTCTCGCCCCAGCCCTGCACCACCTTGCCGGTGGCGTCGAGTTCGATCACGGTCGGCGCCGCCTTGCAGCACGTGCCCATCGGCGGCGTCTGCTCTTCGTACAACTCCTCCTCGGTGAGGGTCTCGGGCAGGTGGGCGATCCAGACGTGGTCCTTGGCGTCCACGAACACGCCGGTGATCGAGCCCAGCACCCAGTGGTTGGGGAACTCCTGCGGATAGGTCGCGTCCACCCGGAAGGTCGGTCCGCCGCCCGGCTTGGCCTGCTCGCCGTCGCCGCTCCCCGCCCCCGGCCGGGCCACCCCGACGGCGGCCCCGATCGCCGCCACCGCCATCACCGTCGTCCACGACCGTCGCATCATCGTCACGTCCACTCCATCGGGCGCCACCATGCCCGGCCGGGTCACGATACCACGGGCGCCAGAAGTCTTCCTGGCGAGGGAAAACCCACGAAAAACCCAACGATGCCCCTTGTGGTGAGGGAGATCCGGCCGCATAATCGCTTGCTGAACAAATAGCGTGCAGCAGGATCGGGCGCCGGTGGTTCCTCCCCGTGCCGCCGCCCGGGTCCGCAAGCTCCGGGGAGGACGTGCACCACCGACCGACCTGAGCGCCATCCACGGCGGCTCGAGGTCCCTGGAGCGGACACATGACGCGCGTTCTCCTGACCCTGGCCATCGCCGCCCTGGTCGTCCAGCCGGGATCTGGCACCCTCGAGGCCCGCGCTCCGGGCGACGCCCTCGGGTTCTTCAAGAACTACTTCATCACCGGCGACTACGTGGTCGGCGGCGTGGGCGTCAACGGCAACGGCCAGGGCACCATCGCGGTCGAGGGCGTCCCGCCGGACGCCGACCTCGCGGCGGCCTATCTCTATTGGCAGGTCGTGGACAAGAACAACCGCGGCGCCGAGGCCGGCGGCCTCGGCGTCACCTTCCGCGGCCATCAGCTCAGCAACACCGACGGGTCGTTCGGCAAGCTGCTGGCCGCCGGCACCGCGGCCTGCACGAGCGGCGGCGGCGGCGCCAGCGGGTCGGGGACGACCTACACCTACCGCGCCGACGTCCTGCGATTCTTCGACGTCGATCCCGCGACCGGCAAGCTCGCGGCCAACGGCCTACACGCCGTGAGGCTGCCCAACGGTCAGGGCCTCGACGCACTGGGCGCCAGCCTGGTCGTCGTCTATCGCGACTCGTCGGCGCCGCTCAGCGCCGTGGTGTTCTACGACGGCGCCTACACGATGAGCGCCACCGACCAGGTCGGGATGCGCCAGACGATCGACGGCTTCTACGACGCCGGCACGGCGGCGAAGATCACGCATGTCGTCGGCGGCGGCCAGTCGAACACGTCCGAGGTCCTGCAGTACAACGGCGCCACCATTCCGACCTCGACCTCGTCGAACCCGTTCGCCTCGGCCCGCTCGGCGCAGTGGGACAACCCGACCTTCGAGGTCACGGCCGATCCCACCCTCACCGCGGTCACGACGTCGGTGGACCAGGGCGTCGGCGGCTTCAGCTCGTGGGGATGCCTCACCTGGGCCGCCGTGGTGTACCGCACGACCGTCAAGGACTTCGACGGCGACGGCCTGCTCGATCGCTGGGAGGCGTCCGAGTCGCCGATCCTCGACCCCAACGGCCAGGCGCTCCCCAACCTGAAGGCGATGGGTGCCCTGCCCAACCGCAAGGACCTGTTCATCGAGATCGGCTACCTGCGCACCGGCGCGACCGACGCGGCGCTCAGCGATTACAGCTACGGCGGCGTCAGCCGCCTCGCCCACAGCCACCTGCCGACGCTCGAGGCCCTGCAGATGATGGGCGACGCGTTCCGCACGGCCCCGACGCCGATCGCCGTGCACTTCGACGTCGGACCGCATTACGCAAGCGCCGCCGATCCCTACGACTACCTGATCGACGCGCCGTTGGCCCGCGGCGGCGAAGGCATCGACGAGGCGGTCACCCAGTGCACGCCCGGGGCCAACGATCCGCCGTGGGTGTGCCAGTTCAAGGCCTACCCCGGTACCGTCGGCTGGAAGTCGGGTTTCCGCTTCCTGCGAGACGAGGTCAAGAACCCGCCGCCCCTCAACCCCGACGGGAGCGATCCGTGTGACGCCCCGGGCAGCACCTGCGAACGCCGCTTCGATCGCAACCGCCTGCAGTCGTTCCACTACGCGCTCTTCACCCACTTCGTCGGCCTGCCGGAGTCGGAACTGCCCTGCCTGTCGGCCAGCGGGCCGGTGGAAGACGTCAACGGCGTCTGCGCCGGCGGCGTGAATCCGCGGTTCCAGAAACCGCGCACCAACACCGGCATCGCCGACTTCCCGGGCGGCGACATCATGGTCTCGCTCGGCGGCTTCGACGACCTGCTGGGCCGGCCGGTGGGCACGCCCTTCATGCAGGCCTCGACCCTGATGCACGAGTTCGGTCACAACGCCGAACGCCGGCACGGCGGCGAGGCGTTCGAGCAGAACTGCAAGCCGACCTATCTCAGCGTGATGAACTACCTGTACCAGCTGCGCGGGTTGCTCAAGGACAGTGGCCCGCCGGTACTCGACTTCTCGGGCCGCTCTGGCGACCCGGTGGCCGAAGGCAGCCTCACCGGCATCTCGACGCCGCCGTATCGGCTCGGCTGGTACGCGCCGCTGGCGACGAGCTACCTGGCCGGACGCGGCACGGCGGCCCGCCGCCACTGCAACGGCTCGGACCTCTTCCCGGCCGACGTGCCGATGGTGCGCATCGACGCCCGCACGGCCGCCAGTCCCGTCGACTGGGACGCCGACGGCAACAGCGCGACGGCGGTGTCGGCCCTCGACGTCAACTTCAACGGCCAGGTCGATCCCGGCGAACTGCGCGCCTCGGACGACTGGTCGAACCTGCGGCTCGACCAGATCGGCAGCCGCCGCAACGTCGGCGGGCTCTACGTCATCCCCGGCACGTCGCGGTTCGGCGTCGGGCCGCTGTCGCTCGACTCGGGCAAGGGCGATCTGGGCAAGGGCGACCTCGGCAAGGGGGATCTCGGCAAAGGCGACCTCGGCAAGGGCGACCTGGGCAAGGGTGACCTGGGCAAAGGCGATCTCGGCAAGGGCGACTTGGGCAAGGGGGATCTGGGCAAGGGCGACCTCGGCGGCGGCGACCTCTTCATCAGCAACAACCCCTTCAACCCGGGCGGCGAACTCGATGCCATCACCGCCGGCGATCTCGCCCGCACCCCCGCCAACGAGTTCACGGCCTGCGTGATCGGCGTCGGCAGCTGCTCCGGCACGGCCGCCCAGTTCCACGACGTGCGGCTCGACTGGACGCCCTCCAACATCGGGAACGTCTCGAGTTACACCGTCTACCGCGTCGCCGGAGACGAGCTGCGGTTCGGCGCGCCGCCGCAGGTGTGGACGCCGGTGGCGACGGTGGCGACAGTGCTGGGCCAGACGGCGTATTCGGCCGTCGATGGCGCCTCCCTCGTCGACGGCGCCGACTACACCTACTTCGTCATGGCCACCTACGCCGATTCCATCGTCAGCGATCCGTCCACGCCGAGCACCATCACCGCCGTGAACGATCCGGCGGCGGCGGCCGACGACAGCTATACGACGCCGGAGGACACGCCGCTCACGGTCGCCGCGCCGGGCGTGCTCGCCAACGACGGCGATCCCGACACGTCGGGAGTCGTACTGAGCGCCGTGCTGGTCAGTCCGCCGGCCAGCGGCAGCCTGACGCTCAACGCCAACGGCGGCTTCACCTACACGCCGGCGGCGAACGCCTTCGGCGATGTCACCTTCACCTACCGGGCCACCGCGGCGGGCGGCGTGGTCACCAACACGGCGACGGTGACGATCGCCGTCACCTCGGTGAACGACGGGCCGACCATCTCGAACATCGCCGACCTCAACATCCCCTACAACGGCACCAGCGGCCCGATTCCGTTCACCGTCGGCGACGACGGCGGCGCCGCGACGCTGACGCTGACCGCGTTGTCGAGCAACCTCACGCTCGTGCCGGTGGCCAATGTCGTGTTCGGCGGCAGCGGCACGGCGCGCACGGTCACCGTGACGCCGGCCGCCAGCGCGAGCGGCACGGCGATGATCACGGTCCGCGTCACCGACGGCGGCGGGCTCACGGCCAGCGACACCTTCGTCGTCACGGTGGTCGGCCCGGCCACCTTCTTCAACGTGCAGAACGCCCCGGCGACGCCGCCCAAGTCGTTCAAGACCGGCAGCGCGGTGCCGATGAAGTGGCAGTACAAGCGTGGCACGACGGTGGTCAACAGCGCGACCCTGGGCCACATCGTGACCGTGGTCGGCAACGGCCTGAACGAGGTGATCACCAACGCCGCGCCTGGCGGCAGCTCGTTCAGCTACTCGACCAGCACCAACACGTGGCAGTTCAACCTGCAGACGAAGTTCGGCGCCAACCTGATCAACTACCCGGTGGGTACCTACACCGTGACCATCACGCCGACCGGACCGCAGGCGGCCGGCTTCCTCGGGACGACGTTCACGATGACGCTGGTGAAGTAGCGAGGCGCTTGCGGATTTCGGGGAGGAGCGGATCCTCCCCGGCCTTCTCGCGGATGGCGAGATAGGCGCGGAACGGCTCGGCGAAGCCGCTCTTGAGTCCTTCGCGCACCAGCCCCTGGTAGTAGTAGACCGGCGGCAGGAACCCGGAGGTGGGCTCCTCGTCGAGGAACAGCGACAACGCCTCGCCGCTGCGCTTCAGGCAGCGGTCGAACTCCGAATCCGCCTGCGGGAAGGCCCCGGCGGCCAGATAAGCGCGGCCGAGGTCGAACCGTCCGATCCAGGTGTCGAGCAGCTCGGTCGCCTCGGACAGCAGCCGGATGGCCAGTCGCGCGTCCTTCTGCTCGAGGGCGATCACGCCTTCGACGATCTTCCCGTAGGCCTGGGGCTCGGCCTGCAGTTCGGCGGCGAGCCGCGCGGCGATCGCCCGGGCCTGCGCCACGGCGCCGGTCTGGGCGTAGATGCGGCCGACGAGGAAGCGCACCTGGACGGCGGTGCTGTTGGCCAGCGCCTGATCGGCGGCGGCCCGCGCCTGGCGCGGCCGGCCGCGCATCAGCTCGGTGTAGGCCAGGCCGGCGAACTTGGTCGCCGCCCGGTCGCCTTCCTGGGCCTCGATGTCGGCCGTGGCGCCGTCGGCGAACAGCGACGCCGCGTCGGCGTAGCGGCCTTCGTAGAGCGCGACGTCGGCCAGTCCGGCCACGGTATAGGTGCGCCCGGCGGCCCGCACCGACGCCAGCCCTTCGTAGCTCTTGATGGCGTCGGCGGTCTTGCCCTGTCCCTGCTGGGCCAGCGCCAACGCCTGCAGCGCCCAGGGGTCCTGCAGCTCGAGGGCGACCCGCGCCTCCTGCTCGGCGGCGTCGAAGCTGCCGGCATACGCCGAATAGAGCGCCGCGTTCACCCGGTAGAGCGAGCGCTTCGGCAGGATCTCGACGACGCGCTGCATCTCCTCGCGGGCCAGGGTCATGTTGCGCAGCTTGGTCGAGCACAGCGCCAGGTTGTTGCGGGCGGCGGCGTCCGCCTCGTAGCGGGCCAGCAGATCGCCGTACTCCTTGACGCAGGCCTCGTAGTCGTTGGTGATGTAGTAGAAGAGCCCGCGGGTGCGGAACCGCTCGCGCTCGGTCATCTTGTCGACGTGGCGGATCGCCTCCTGCACGTAGGTCTGGGCGTCTTGCGTCTGGCCCATGTTCGCCGAGGCGATGGCCATGCCGGCGTAGGCGAGGCCGAAGTTCGGGTCGAGCTTCACGGCCTGCGAGAAGCTCTGCCGCGCCGCCTCGAACTTGCTGTTCGACAGCGCCTGCATCGCCACCGCGTACTCGCGGACGACGTCGAGCGAGGTGGCCGACAGCGTCTCGGTGGCGAAGCGTTGCGCCGAATCCGACATGTCGTCGCCGAGCGCCGTGCGCACGCGGTTGCCCAGGGTGGCGGCCACCGACAGCACGTCGTCTTTACCGGATGCGCGCGCCGAGGTGTCGATGATGACGGTGCCGGTGACGCTCTCGGTGGCCTTGAGCGAGATGCCGTAGCCGCTGCCCTCGCGCCGCAGCGCGCCGGAGAGGACCACGCCGACGCCCTGCTTCACCGCCAGCTCCCGGCCGGCCGCCTCGTCGAGCTGCTCGGGCGGCGTCACGCCCAGGCTGCGCCGGATGCCGTTGCGGTCGTAGGCGCTGATGAACCCGGCGCCTTCGAGCGCCAGCTTCAACATCGGCTCGAGGGTGCCGTTCAGCGTGGCGTCGCCGGTGCTGTTCTGCAGGTCCGAGATGAGGATCGAGACCGGCTCGTGCTCCACCGGCACCGGCGGCCCCTGCGCCGCCCAGTAGGTGGTGTAGACCAGCGCCAGCGCCAGCACGGCGGCGGCGGCCACGTGCCGCCACGTCAAGCGGCGCACCAGCGGCAGCGGCGCGCCCTTGGCGTCGAGCTTGCCCAGTTCGCCCAGCAGATCGTGGGTGGTGGCGAAGCGCTTCGCCGGGTCGACCTCGATGCAGCGCACGATCAGCCGGTCGAGCGCCGCGGGAATCGACGAATCGACGCTGCGTGGCGGCGGCGGCGACGCCTGCATCCGGCCCTGCAGCTCGGCGATCGCGCTGTCGGTCTTCTGCGACCGCACGCGGCCGAGCAGCAGGTCGTAGAGGATGAGGCCGAAGGCGTAGATGTCGGCGCGCTGGTCGACCGCTTCGGCGCGGGCCTGCTCGGGCGCCATGTACTCCACGGTGCCGACCACCGAGCCGACCATCGTGTGCGCCGCGGCCATCGCCCGCACCGCCCCGGCCGGGAACGCGCCGGTGGCGCCGCCGGCCGGCGGGCCCGAGGTGGAACGGGCGACGCCGAAGTCCATCACCAGGCCTTCGCCGTCGGCGTTGACCATGATGTTGGCCGGCTTCAGGTCGCGGTGGACCACGCCGGCATCGTGCGCGGCGGCCAGCCCGGAGGCGACGCTGCGGGCGATGGTCATCACCCGCTCGGGTGGCAGCTTCCCTTCGCGCTTGAGGATCGTCGCCAGATCCTCGCCCTCGACGAAGGGCATGGTGATGTACTTCAGGCCCTCGACCTCGCCGATGTCGTGGACCCGGACGATGTTCTTGTGCGTGACCTTGCGGGCGAGCAGCAGCTCCTGTTTGAAGCGCTGTTCCAGCATCCGCGCCGTGGCCGGGTCGTTGGCCACCTCGGGCCGCACCGTCTTGAGCGCCACGGCGACGCCGAGTTCGGCGTCCCAGGCCTGGTACACCGCGCCCATGCCGCCGGCGCCGAGCAGCTTGATGATGTGATAGCGCTGGCCGAGGTCCTTGCCGACGAGGTCGGTGGCCGCCTCGCCGAAGCCGCCCAGCGTATGGCCGGCACGCGTCGCGCCGCCGCGCAACCGGCCGACCGGCACCGACAGCCCGGCATGCGTCTCGTCGTCGTCGGTCGTCGGCGCTGCCGGCACCCTGGTGACCTCGGGATCGACGAACGCCGCGGCCAGGCCGAGATCGGTCGCGACGCCGGTCTGCCCGGACGCAACCGGTTCAGCCAGCGGTGCGACGACGGTTTCGGCGGTCGGCGACACCGGCGGCGGCGTCGGGAGCGGCGTCGCCAGTCCGATGGCCGTGATCGTGCCCGTGGAGAGGGCGGCACCGCACGACGCGCACACGGCGGAGGGGGGCTCCGTCGCGTGTCCGCACCGTGGGCAAGTCATGAGGGGGCTGTAGGGCCGGACCGCAGTCCCGGCCGTACGCCGATATTAGGCCCCCGCGCGACAGGACACAAACGAAAACGTGTGCAGGACGGCCGAGCCGCTGGAGCCGGGGAGCGGCCGAGCGGCCGGCGGATCTCGGGTAATATCGCCCATCGCCGTGGCATGCCGGCGCGACGGCGTGCCGCCCGCGCCCACCACCAGGACCATCAGACCGTGCTCTCCGACCTCGCTCTGCGCGTCAAGTCCCTGGAGTCCCTGCTGGTCGACAAGGGCCTCGTCGATCGCGCCGCACTCGACGCGCTCGTCGACACGATGGAGCACGAGGTGGGGCCGCAGAACGGCGCCCGGGTGGTGGCGCGCGCCTGGGTCGATCCGGACTATCGGGCCCGGCTCCTGGCCGACGCCCCCGCCGCCATCGCCGATCTGGGCTATCGCAGCGGCCAGGGCGAGCACATGGTGGTCGTCGAGAACACCCCCGCCGTGCACAACCTGATCGTCTGCACGCTGTGCTCGTGCTACCCGTGGCCGGTGCTGGGCTTGCCGCCGGTCTGGTACAAGTCCGCCCCCTACCGCTCCCGCGCCGTCATCGATCCCCGCGGCCTGCTCGCCGAGTTCGGCACGGTGGTGCCAGCCGACATCGAGGTACGGGTCTGGGACAGCACCGCGGAGCTGCGCTACATCGTGCTGCCCGAGCGTCCCGCCGGCACCGACGGGCTGAGCGAGGACGCGCTGGCGGCCCTGGTCACCCGCGACGCCCTCATCGGCGTCGCCCGGGTGGCGCCGCCGGCGTCGGGAGCCCGGCCGTGAACGGTATCCATGACATGGGCGGGATGCACGGCATGGGCCCCGTGGACTACGAACCGGACGAGCCGGTCTTCCACGCCGCGTGGGAGGGCCGGGTGTGGGCCCTGACGCGCGCCCTGGACGGCTGGCGCAAGTGGAACATCGACGCCGGGCGCTACGGCATCGAGGTGTTGCCGCCCGACGACTACCTGCGCATGAGCTACTACGAGCGCTGGCTGGTGCGCATGGAAGCGCAGGTCGTGGCGTTCGGCCTGGTGACGCAGGAAGAACTCGCCACCGGCCGGCCCGCCGCCGGCACGACGCCGGCCACGCCGCCCTACACCCTGGGCAGCGCCGCGCGCGTGCTGAACCGCGGCATCGCGTCGAGCCGCGAGCCGGGCGTGGCGCCGCGGTTCGCCGTCGGCCAGGCGGTCCGCGCCCGCAACCTCCACCCGACCGGCCACACGCGGCTGCCCCGCTACGCCCGCGGCAAGACCGGCGTCGTCGCCCGCGATCACGGCGTCTACGTCTTCGCCGACACCAACGCGCACTTCCAGGGCGAACATCGCCAGCACGTCTACTCGGTGCGGTTCACCGCCCGCGAACTCTGGGGCGACGCCGCGTCACCGCGCGACTCGGTGCATCTCGACCTCTGGGATGACCACCTCGAGCACGGCTGACACGAGGCGCCAGGCGGAACGCCTGGCGGCCATCCCGCTGCCGCGTGACGACGGCGGGCCGGTGTTCGCCGAGCCGTGGCAGGCGCAGGCGTTCGCCATGGCGGTGACGCTCTCCGAACGCGGCCATTTCACCTGGACCGAATGGGCGGCGACGCTGGCCGACGAGCTGCGCGCGGCCGCCGACCGCGGCGAGCCCGACGACGGCACCCGCTACTACGAGCACTGGGTGGCGGCGCTCGAGCGCCTGGTCACCGCCAAGGGGATCGTCGACGCCGCGACCCTGCAGACCCGCAAGCAGGCCTGGGCGGAGGCCTATCGCGACACGCCGCACGGCCGGCCGGTGGAGCTGCGGCCCACGCCGGCCACGGGCGCCGCGCGCTGGCTGGTAGCCGCCGTCCTGATGGCCGGCGCCACGTATTGGCTGCTGCACGACTCGACGGGCCCCGCCGACGGCGCGACGGTCGCGCCCGTCGGCTGGCTGGCCAGTGCCGGCCTGGGCGCGCTGCTCGGCACGCGTCACGCGCTCGAGCCCGACCATCTGGCCGCCGTCTCGACGCTGGTGACCGGCGAGCGCAGCAGCGCCAAGGCGGCGTGGCTCGGCGCGTGCTGGGGCCTCGGCCACACGCTGACCCTGCTGGCCGCCGGCGCCGTCCTGCTGCTGTTCCGTGCCGAGATGCCGGTCGGCGCCGACGCCGCGTTCGAGATCGCCGTGGTCCTGCTGCTGGTCGGCTTCGGCCTGCGCGCCATCCACCAGGGCGTCTACTCGGGGCCGACGCGGCCGACGCACACCCACGGCGCCCCGCGGCGGTGGGCCATCGACGGCTGGACCTACGCGCGGCCGTTCGCCGTCGGGGCCGTGCACGGCCTGGCCGGCAGCGGCGCCCTCACCGCGCTGGTCGCGACCAGCCTGGAGACACCGCTCGCCCAAGTCGGCTATCTGGCGCTCTTCGGCGCCGGCACTACGGCGGGCATGGCCGTGCTGTCGGGGCTGGTCGGCTGGCCGCTCGCCCGCCTGGCCGCCCACCCATGGGCCGCGCGCACGCTGTCAGTGGCCGTCGGCGGCGTCTCGACCGTCCTCGGGTTCGTCTGGGCCTACCCGCTCGTCGCGCGGTGGTCGTAGGGCGACTCTTCCGCCTTCGCCAGTGCCAGTCGGATCCGCGTCATCGTGACCCGTTCTTCCCCAGTCTCCGGTCCCCGGTCCCTGGTCCCCGCATTCAACGCAGCCGCGCCGTCCTCGCCTTGATCGCCTCGGCCATCGCCTTGTAGCGCTTGGCGTCGGCCGCGCCCGGCGCCGCGGCGTCGCGCTCCAGATCGGCGGCCAGCTTGTCGAGTTCGTCGAGGCTGCCGGCGCTGCGGCCGGCGCGGGTGTCGCCGCGGTCGAGCGCGGCGCGCAGCGTCTTCTCACGCGCCGGGTCGATGGCCTTGGCCCGGGCCAGCTGGTCGAGATACGCCTTGGCCACCACGAAGCTCGGCGGCCACACGTAACGCGGCTGGTTCTGCGAGTTGAACTCCTCGAAGCGCACCAGGTTGGCGGCGGCGATCTCGTTCTCGCTCAGGAACTCGCTCGGCGTCAGCCGGAAGATGTCGATGCCGCGCGAGATCTCGGCGCCGTAGATCTGGCCGTTGTACCAGTAGGACGACCAGTAGCCGCCGGTCACCAGTTCCTTCGGGTTGATCGGGCCGCGGTCGAAGAAGGCGATCTCCACCGGGTTGGCCGAGTCGGTGAAGTCGAAGACCGAGATGCCGCCCTGGTACCACGACTGCACCATGATGTCGCGGCCGGGCACCGGCACGAGCGAGCCGTTGTGGGCCACGCAGTTCTCGGTGTCGGTCTGCGGCGCCGGCATC
>CAYUAX010000082.1:0-19957 GCA_964442845.1 uncultured Bifidobacteriaceae bacterium
GGCCCAGACCGTGCGGCTGACCGCCGTCCTGTCGGGGTCGAGCGAGACGCCGGCGCCCGGCGTCGTCACCGGCGCCACCGGCACGGCCGAGGTCTTCGTCAACCTCGCCACCAACGCCGTCACCTACACGGTGCGCGTGTTCAACCTGCCGAGCGGTGCCACCGGCGGGCACTTCCACGTCGGCGGGCCCACTGCGGCCGGCCCGGTCGTGGTCGACCTGGCACCTCCGGCGAACATCTCCAACGACTTCACGCTGACCGGCACGGTCAGTGCGACGGCGCTGCGGCCTCGTCCCGACCAGGGCATCCGCGACTGGGAGGACTTCATCCAGTCGCTCATCGGCGGCCAGGTCTACGTCAACATCCACAGCGCGGTGAACCCCGGCGGCGAGACGCGCGGCCAGCTGACCGTCGCGCCGTAGCCGGCGCCGATCGGGCGCAGCGGGACGGCCACGTGCGGCCCGTCCGGATGGCGGTCGTCCGGAGGCGCCGCACGTGGCCGGTATAATCGGCGGGCATGAAATTGTCGGTGATCATGCCCTGCTACAACGAGCAGGCCACGATCCGCGAGATCGTCGGCCGTGTGCAGGGCGTGAACCTGGGGGCGATCGAGAAGGAAATTCTCATCGTCGACGACGGGTCGAAGGACGGCACGCGCGAGATCCTGGCCACGCTCGACGGCCGCGGCGGCGTGCGCGTGGTGCTGCAGCCGGTGAACCAGGGCAAGGGCGCCGCCGTCGCCCGCGGCTTCGCCGAGGCGACCGGCGACATCGTCATCATCCAGGACGCCGACCTCGAGTACGACCCCGACGAGTACCCGCTGCTGCTCAAGCCGATCCTCGACGGCAAGGCCGACGTGGTCTACGGCTCGCGCTTCCTCGGCGCCCAGGGCGGCCACCGCGTGCTCTACTTCTGGCACTCGATCGGCAACCGCCTGCTCACCCTGCTCTCCAACGCCGTCACCGACCTGAACCTCACCGACATGGAGACCTGCTACAAGGTCTTCGTGCGCGACGTCGCCAAGCGCCTCGACCTGAAGTCGCGCGACTTCGGCATCGAGCCCGAGATGACGTGCAAGGTGGCGCGGATGCGGGCCCGCATCTACGAGGTGCCGATCTCGTACAACGGCCGCACCTACGAAGAGGGCAAGAAGATCGGGCTGAAAGACGCCTTCAAGGCCGTCTACACGCTGCTGCGCTTCATGCGCTGGGAGGCGCCGGCCGGCGACGTCGGGGCGATCACGCTGCGGCGCATGGAGCAGCTGTCGCCCTACAACCGCTGGCTGCACGACCGCTTCGACGGCTTCCTCGGCCGGCGGGTGCTCGAGGTGGGTTCGGGGGTGGGCAACCAGACGCGCTACTTCGCCGATCGGGAACGCGTCGTCGCCTCGGACATCGAGCCGCACTACCTGCGTGAGCTGCGGCGGCGCTTCGAGGGCAGTCAGAACGTGCGCGTCGCCTCCTTCGTCTTTCCGCTCACCGACGCCGAGCGCGCCGACCTGCGCGGCGAGCGCGTCGACTCGATCGTCTGCATGAACGTGCTGGAGCACATCGAGCACGACGCCGCCACTCTGCGCGACTTCGCGTCGGTGCTCGAACCCGGCGGCCGGCTGGTGCTGCTGGTGCCGGCGCTGCCGCGCCTCTACGGCACCCTCGATGTCGCGCTGCGCCACTTCCGCCGCTACGACAAGGACGGCCTGGCCACGCTGGTGAGCGACAGCGGCTTCGAGGTGAAGGACATCCGGTTCCTCAATCGGCCCGGGGTGTTCGGCTGGTGGCTGAACTCGCGGGTGCTCAAGCGGACGGTGCTGCCCAAGGGGCAGCTGTCGGCCTTCAAGTGGCTGATGCCGCTGCTGCGCCGTGAGGAGTCGATCCGGCCCTCGTTCGGGATGTCGCTGCTCGTGCTGGGCACGCGGCGCTGAGCAGATGCGCGGGGGCGACGCCGCGCGCCGATCAGTGAGCTGGCCGGTCCTCGTCGCGGCCTACGGCGCTGCCACCATCGCCGTCACCTGGCCGCTGGCGCTCGCCCCGGCGACCCGTCTGGCCGGCGATTACGGCGACTCGCTGTTCGTCGCCTGGGTCATGGGCTGGGTCGGCGATCACTTGTGGGCCGTGCTCCGCGGCGACGGGAACGCCTGGGCCGCCATGTGGCAGGCGCCGATCTTCGCGCCGGCCCCCGACGCGCTGACCTTCTCCGAGCACTTCCTGGCGCAGAGCGTACAGGCGCTGCCGGTGCTGCGCCTCACTGGAAGCGCGATCGCCGGCTACAACGTGGTGTTCCTGGCGACCATCACGCTGACTGGTCTGGCCGCGCACCTGCTGACGGTCCGGCTGTCCGGAAGTCACCTGGCCGGCGCCGTCGCCGGCCTGACCTGCACGTTCTCGGACTACCGCTTCTTCTGGTCGATCGTCCACCTGCACACGCTGTCGATCCACTGGTGGATCCTCGCGCTGTGGGCGCTCGACCGGTTCGTGGCGACACGGCGGTGGACGGCGATGGCCGGCCTGACGCTGGCGCTCCTGCTGCTGCACCTGTCGTCGAACTACCTGCTCGCCTACTGCGCACTCTTCACCGCGGCGTTCGCGGTGTGGTCGATGGCGCGGCACGATCGCCTGCGCGATCCGCGAGTCTGGGCCGGACTCGCAGTTGCCGCCGCCGTGGCTGTGGCCGCCGTGGTGCCGATCGCCACCCGCTATCTGGCGACGCGCGAGGCCCTGCAGGTCACGCGCACCGCCCAGGAGATCGCCGGCGGCTCGGCGTCGATCGCCGCCTACCGCGGCGCGCTGCCGTGGATCGGACCGCTGGCCGCGCTGGCGCTGCTCGGCACGATCGTCGCGCCGACCGGCGCGGACGGGCTGTCGCGGCGGGCCCGCGGCACGTTGCTGGCGTTTGCGGTGGCGGCGGTGGCGCTGTCGTTCGGGCCGATCGTGACCGTCGGCACGACGACGTTCACCGGGCCGTACGCGCTGCTGAGCGCGGCGGTGCCCGGGTTCAGCGGCCTCCGGGTGCCGCACCGCTTCGTCGCCGTGGCCACGGTGTTCCTGTCGGTGCTGGCGGGTTTCGGAGCGGTGTGGCTGGCGCGCTGGCGCGGCGGGCTGGTGGTGGTGGCCGTGGTCGTGGCGCTCTCGACCCGCACTGCGTGGTCGCGGCCGTTTCCGATCGACGTGCCGATCCTCAGTGAGCCGCTGGCCCAGCCGCCCGCGTACCTGCATCCGGGCGCGGCGGCGTTCCCGCCGATCTACCGGGCGGCGAGTGGTCTGTCTCCGGCAGCCGTGCTGGCCGAGCTGCCGTTCGGCAATACCGCTTACGAGGTGCGCTACACCTGGTTCACACGTCCGAGCCGCCGGCGCGTGCTGAACGGCTACAGCGGCTTGCTGCCGTCGGCTTACACCGCGCGTCAGGCGGCACTCGCTGATCCGACGCGAGATCCCGACGCGTCGTGGAACGCGTTGGCGCCCGCGACCCACGTCATCGTGCACGGCGCCGCGTGGCCCGGCGACGGCGCACAGCGAATCCAGACGTGGCTCGAGGCCCACGGCGCCCGGCTCGTTTCCGATGGGGGCGACGGCGCGCGACTCTACGAATTGCCGGTGCGATGAACTGACGGCGTACAAGACAACGGCCGGGGAACCGAAGTTCCCCGGCCGCTGTCCGACTGTCGTGGGTCTAGCCGCTAGCCGCTAGTCCCCAGCCGCGTGCTCTCGGAAGAGCGCGGGCCGTCGGTGCTCTTACGAGAGCACCTTGATGACCACGCGGCGGTTCTGCGCGCGGTTGTCGCGGGTCTTGTTGTCGACGACCGGCTTCTCCTCGCCGAAGCTGATCGCGTTCATCTTGTGCAGCGGCACCTGGTGCTGCTCGTAGAGGTAGCGCTTGACGGCTTCGGCGCGCGCCAGGCCGAGCGTCTGGTTGTAGGCGGCGTCGCCGGTGTTGTCGGTGTGGCCCTCGATCTCGACGTAGATGTTGGCCTTCTGCGACTTCAGCTGCGCCACCATCGCGTCGATCGCGGCCTTGGCCTCGTCGCTCAGGTCGTTCCTGCCGCGGGCGAACTTGGCCTTGTCGTCGCTCAGCACGGTCTCGAAGATGAGCTTGCGGCTGGCGACTTCGATGGCCTCGGCGCGGGCGACGGCGGTCTTGCCGACTTCCATCGCCTGGTTGCCGGTGGTCTGCGCGGCCTGGGCCGCGGTGTTGGCCTGCTGCGCGGCCTGACCGGCCTGGCCGGCCTTGGTGTCGACCTCGCCGATACGCTGCTCGGCGACGCGGACGCGCTCCTGGGTCTCCTCGAGCGACTTGCCCATCGTGGTGACCTTGTCGTTCACCATGCCGACTTCGGTGCGCACGAACTTCTTGGTCGCGCACGCCGGCGCCACCGCCAACGTGATCGCAAAGCAACTCATGACGAACAGGTTCTTCTTCATGGGGTCCTCCTCAGACGCCTCTCGTCTCCGCTAGCGGGGTCCACGTCCGCTAGAACTCGTCACTGCGCGCGCTGCCGGCCACGTAGCCGCCGCGCGCTCGAACCGTCAGGTTCTTCTTCGTCGTCCGGATCTCAATCGGGTGCCACCCGGCGCCCGTGCTCGGCTCGAACGCGATCAAATACTGCTGACGCAGCTCGCGGACGATCTGCCGGGCCACCTTGCTCGTGTCCGAGGGCGTGCTCGCGTAGAACAGCTCGCCGCCCGTCCACGCCGCCAGTTCGCGGATCGTGCCCACCGTCAGCGGCACCTCGTCCCCGCGGGACGGGCGGCCGTTGGCGTCGGGGTTGTCGATGGGCAGCACCACGGCGACGACGTAGACCGGCACGTCGATCTCGCTGGCGATACCCGAAACGTCGGCGGGCGTGAGGCGGCTCGCCGTGTCGATGCCATCGGTCAGCACGATGATGGCGCGGCGGCGGTTGGCCCGCTCGGAGATGCGCTTGGCCGTATCGGCGATGGCGTCATGCAGCGAAGTGGCCCCGAACGGATCGACCTCCCCCAGCGCACCTTGAAGGGCACGCGTATCGACCGTAAACGGGGCCACCTCGTGCAGCCGGCTGTCAAACGCGAACAGCGCGGCTTCGTCGCGGCCGTGCTCCAACCAGCTGAGCACATGGTGAGCCGCAAACCGTGCAGCGAGCGCTCTGGACGCCAGGTCCATGCTGCCGCTGACATCGAACAGGATCGCCACGCTCACCGGCGCGGCCTCGGTTCGGAACTCGGCGATGCGGCGGGGGACGCCGCGATCGAACACCTGGAAATCGCTGGCGGCCAGGTCCGACACCGCCCGGCCGCGCTGGTCGCGCACCGTGGCGCTGACCGTGACCAGGTCGACGCCCGAACGGAAGATCCCCGCGTCCGGCGCCTGGACCTGCTGGCCAGACTGACCGGTGCCACTGGTCTGCGCCGCCGACGGGGCGGCTACCAGGACGGTCACGAGGGATGCGACCACCGCGAGCATGCCCGAACCATTAACAACCCGCGTGCCATCGATCGTAAGTATTGAAAACATGGGAGTTACCGGTTTTCGACCGCGTTGGACAGTGCGGAAAACCTCGGAAAAGGGCGTAACTCTTACACCCCGCCTGTAAAGTCGTCGGAAGTTCTCTCCGACGGGTGCACGGTTCGGCACGCCGATCCCCCTACGTATCGGCTCGGGAGCCGGCGCGGTGCATCGGCCCGCCGCAGCCGCGGATGGCCTCGGGCGGCGCTAAGATCCCGAGTCATGCCTTCCGCCTCCACCGGCTCAGCCATTCGCCCCGCCGCCCGGGTCGGCCGTTTTTCCTACGCCATCCGCCAGGTGGTGGCCGAAGCCAGGAAGGTGGAAGCCACCGGCCGGACGGTGCGCTACCTCAACATCGGCGACCCGAACGCGTTCGGGTTCCTCACCCCGCCGCACCTGATCGAGGCGGTGGCCAAGGCGATGCGCGACGGCCACAACGGCTACACGGCGTCGGCCGGCATCGCCAGCGCCCGCGAAGCCGCCGCCGCCGACTTCGTCGCCCGCGGCGTGCCGGTGTCGGCCGACCGCGTGCTGATCACGTCGGGGACGTCGGAGGGCATCGAGCTCGCGCTCAGCGCGATCGTCGACGAGGGCGAGGACGTGCTGGTGCCGTCGCCGACGTATCCGCTCTACACCGCCGTGCTCGCCAAGATCGGCGCCCACCCGGTGTACTACCGCACCGACCCGACGCAGGGCTGGCTGCCGGATCTGGATCACCTGGCGCGGCAGGTCACCGCGAAGACGCGCGCGCTGGTGCTGATCGACCCCAACAACCCGACCGGTGCGGTCTATCCGGAGGCGGTGCGGCGCCAGTTGATTGCCTTCGCCGAATCGCGCGGGCTCGTGATTCTGGCCGACGAGGTCTACGGCGACCTCGGCTTCGACGGCCCGGTGCCGCCGCTGGCGGCGCTGGCGCCCGAGGCGGCGATCATCTCCTACTCCAGCCTGTCGAAGGCGTATCTCGCGCCGGGCTGGCGGGCCGGCTGGATGGGCGTCGGCGCCACACCGCGGCTCGACGATGCGCTCGCCGCGATCAAGAAGCTGGCCGACGGCCGGCTGTGCAGCCCCGGCCCGATGCAATACGCGGTGACCGCGGCACTCACCGCCGACCGCTCGCACCAGGTGGCGTTCCGTCAGGAACTGCGCGTCCGTGCCGAGATCACCGCGCGCCGCTTCAACGCCGTGCCGGGCATGCAGGTGGTGATGCCGCAGGCGGCGTTCTACGCCATGCCTCGGGTGACGCTGCCGGCGGGGAAGACCGACGAAGACTTCGTGCTCGGCCTGCTGCGCGCCAAGGGCATCCTGTGCGTGCACGGCTCGGGCTTCGGGCTGCCGGCCGACGGCGGCTATTTCCGCGTCGTCTTCCTGGCCGCGCCGGCCGAGCTCGAGGCGATCTACGACGACGTCGCCGCCTACGCCCGCGAGTTCCAGGCGGCGTGACGACAGGCGCCCCGGCTCACGACGTCTCCCCACCGTGAGCGCCTTCGATCGGCGCGGCGTGCAGACAGCGGTCGCCGCCGTCGCCTATGCCGCGCTCACCGTCGTGATGACGTGGCCGATCGCCGCCGGTCTCGGCCGCGATGTGCCCGCCGATCTCGGCGACTCGCTGCTCAACATGTGGATCATGGCGTGGGTGGCCGACGCCGTGCCGGCGCTGCTCACCGGCCGGATGGCGTTCGCCGACTTGTGGAACGCCAACATCTTCCACCCCACGCCGCTCAGCCTCACCTTCTCGGAACACCTGATTCCACAGGCGCTGCAGGGCCTCCCCGCCTACTTCGCCACCGGCAACATCGTGCTCGCCTACGACCTGGTGTTCCTGGCGACGTTCGCGCTGTCGGGCCTGGGCACGTTCCTGGCGGTGCGCGAGCTCACCGGCAGCGCGCGGGCCGCCTTCGTCGCCGGCCTGTTCTACGCGTTCTTCCCGTATCGCCTCGGCCAGTTCCCGCACATCCAGACCATCTCGTCGCAGTGGATGCCGTTCGCGATCTACGGCTTTCGCCGCTGGTTCGACACCGGCCGCTCGCGGGCGCTGGCCGGCGGCACCGCGGCGTTCGTCCTGCAGGGCCTGTCGAGCGGCTACTACCTCTTCTACTTCGCGCCCGTGCTCGGCGCCTACGTGGTGTGGGAGATCGCCGTGCGCGATCGCTGGCGTGACGGCCGCACCTGGCTGGGTGCTGCCGGCGCCGGGGCGGCGTCGCTGGCGTGCACGGTGCCCTTCCTGCTGCCCTATCAGCAGGCCAAGGAGCAGCTCGGCTTCACGCGGCCGTTCGCCGAGGTGGTGAG
The DNA here is from genome assembly GCA_964442845.1 of uncultured Bifidobacteriaceae bacterium. Classification (GTDB taxonomy): domain Bacteria; phylum Acidobacteriota; class Vicinamibacteria; order Vicinamibacterales; family UBA2999; genus CAWAYR01. The sequence goes on from CAYUAX010000082.1 coordinate 7,764, forward strand.
CTTCTCGGCCGACCTCTACGCCTATGCGCACACGCCGCCGCAGGTGCACGTATGGGGCGGCATCCTGAACCGCTTCCCGCAGCCCGAAGGCGATCTCTTCCCCGGCGCCGTGCCGCTCGCCGCGGCCGCCGCCGCCGTCGTGCTGTGGGCGATGGCCACGTGGGCGGCCGTGCGTGGGGCGACTGCCGTCGCGCCAGCGCGCGAGCGACGGCTGGTCCGTGCGCTCGTGGCGCTGGCCGCCGCCGGCGTCGTCGCCGCCGCGGTGGTGGCCATCTCGGGCGGCTTCGTGTGGCATCTCGGCGCCGTGCCGATCCGCATGACCAACGTCCGCCGCACGCTCACCTATGCGCTCGCCGCGCTGGCCGTGGCGCTGGTCGTGTCGCCGCGGCTACGGGCGGCGTTCAAGGCGCGATCCACCGACCTGACGCCGTTCCTGATCGCCGGCATCGTCTTCACCGTGGTGATGTCGCTCGGGCCGGTGCCACGGGCTGGCGGCGAACGCCTGGTCGGCATGAACCTGTACGAGGTGTTCTTCACTTATGTGCCCGGTTTCGCCGGCCTGCGGGCCCCGGCGCGCTTCGGCATGGTAGCGGCGTGCCTGCTGGCGATCGCCGGCGGCTACGCGCTGGCGCGCCTCGGCCGCTGGCCGCGTGTGGGCAGCGCCGCGCTGCTGCTGGTCGGCGCCGCGTTCCTCGCCGAGGCCTACGCCGTGCCGATGCCGGTCAACCTCACCTGGACGTCGAGCGCGCGCTACTTGCCGCCGTGGCCGACGATTCACCGCCTGAACGACGGGCCGCTCGCCTACCGCTACCTCGTGGCGATGCCGGCCGAGACCACGGTGGTGGAACTGCCGTTCGGCGATCAGGCGTGGGACCTGCGCTACGTCTACTACGCCGGCCTGCACGGCAAGCGAATCGTCAACGGCTACAGCGGCTACTTCCCCGACGGCTATCGCGCCCGGGCGGCGCGGCTGTTCAACCTGTGGAGCGACCGCGACGCGGCGTGGGACGCGGTCGTGACGTCGGGCGCCAACCACCTGCTGATTCACGCCGCGGCGTACCCGGAAATCGAACGCGACGCCGTGATCGGCTGGGCTCGCCTGGCCGGTGCGACGCCCGTGGCGTACTTCGCGGACGGGGACGTGCTGCTCGCGTTGCCGACGCGTTGAACGCGTCGACAACGCGAACGGGGCTGGGGACTGGGGGCTGGGGACTAGGGCTTGTAAGTACATCGCACCAGGGATGGGCGTTTGCATCGCCGGATGCGGCGATGCGAAGCGTGATCTCGACACGCCCCAGCCCCCAGCCTCTAGCCCCCAGCCCCTATACTGGGCGCGTCATGTCGTCGTCCCCGCGCCCAAATCCCCTGTCCTTCCTCGCCGCCGAACTCGAGTCGCTGAAGCAGCAGGGGCTGTATCGCACGCTGCGCGTGCTCGACGGCGAAGCCAAGGCACACGCGTCGTACGACCACCGCTCGGTGGTGAACCTGTCGTCGAACAACTACCTGGGCCTGACCACGCATCCGAAGCTGCGCCAGGCGGCGCTCGACGCGGTGCGCGAGTTCGGCGTCGGCTCCGGCGCGGTGCGCACCATCTCGGGCACGATGGCCATGCACGTCGAGCTCGAACGGCGGCTGGCGGCCTTCAAGCAGGTGGAGGCGGTGGTCGTCTTCCAGAGCGGCTTCGCCGCCAACGCCGGCACGGTCTCGGCGGTGCTCGGCAAGGACGACGTCATCGTCTCGGACGCGCTGAACCACGCCAGCATCATCGACGGGGCGCGGCTGAGCCGCGCCGCCATCAAGGTGTTCCCGCACAAGGACGTGGCAGCGGCGCGGGCCATTCTCGAGGGGCTGCCGCGCGCGCAGAAGAAGCTGCTCATCACCGACGGCGTCTTCTCGATGGACGGTGACCTCGGGGCGCTGCCGGCGCTGTGCGATCTGGCCGACGAGTTCGGCTGCATCATGATGGTGGACGACGCCCACGCCAGCGGCGTGTTCGGCCGCCACGGCAAGGGCACCGTCGATCACTTCGGCTGTCACGGCCGGGTGGACATCCAGGTCGGGACGCTGTCGAAGGCCGTCGGCGTGCTCGGCGGCTACGTCGCCGGCAGCCGCGACCTCATCACCTTCCTGCACCATCGCGCCCGGCCGTTCCTGTTCTCGACGTCGCATCCGCCGGCGGTCACCGCGGCGTGTCTGGCCGCGATCGACGTCCTCGAAACCGAGCCGCAGTGGATGGCGCAGCTGTGGGACAACACGCGGTTCTTCCAGGCCGGCCTGAAGGCGCTGGGCTTCAACACCGGGCACAGCGAGAGCCCGATCACGCCGGTGATCGTCGGCGAGGCGGCCCTGGCGATGGCGATGTCGGATCGGCTGTTCGAGGCCGGCGTGTTCGCCCAGGGCATCGGCTTCCCCACCGTGGCCAAGGACGGCGCCCGCCTGCGCACCATCGTCTCGGCCACCCACACCCGCGACGAGCTGCAATTCGCCCTCGACGTCCTGGCCCGGGTGGGCCGGGAACTCGGCGTCCGATGAGGCCGTAGTACAACACTGCCGCCATGCCGCCGCTGTCGCGGGCGCGTGAATTCTTCGCCGCATACACGCAGGATCTGACCAGCGAAGAGCTGGGCCGCGTCTTCACGCGCGACACGCCCGAGGCCTACCGCTTCTTCACCCGCGGCATCGACCAGAAGGCGTTTCGCGCCCTGCCGTGGCACCGCCGGGCGGCCCGCTTCACGCAGACGTTCTTCATGGCGTTCGCCATGCGCCTCACGCCGGCGCGGCGGGTGATCTACGGCGTCGCGCTGGTGAGCGCGGCCATCGGCGTGCTGTCGCTGTTCCGCGGCATCGGCGTGTTCGGCGTGCCGATCGTCATCCCGCCGTTCTTCTTCCGCGTCGGCCTGCCGACGCTGGCGTTCCAGCCGGGCACCCAGTGGCTCATCTTCGCCTTCGCGGCGATGAACCTGCTGGTGCTGCTCGAGGTGTTCGACCGGCTGTCGCTCAAGCGCGACCTCGAAGTGGCACGCGAGATCCAGCTGGCGATGCTGCCCGACGGCACCTGGGCGGCGCCGGGCGTGGAAGCCAGCGGGCTGACCCGGCCGGCCAACACCGTCGGCGGCGACTTCTACGACATCCTGCCGCAGGACGACGGCCGCGTGATCATCGCGCTCGGCGACGTGGCGGGCAAGGCCAGCCCGGCGGCGCTGCTGATGGCGCTGTTCCTGGCGATGCTGCGCACGCTGGTCGACGAGCGGCTGGCGCCCAGCGAGCTGGTGCGGCGGCTGAACATCCAGGTGGCCAAGCACGCGCCGCCGTCGCGCTTCATCACGCTGTTCCTGGGCTCGTTCGATCCGCGCACCGGCGACCTGGAGTTCGTCAACGCCGGCCAGACGCCGCCGCTGCTGCTGCGCGCGTCCGGCGCGGTCGAGAAGCTCGCCACCGGCGGCATCGCGCTGGCGATGTTCGAGCAGTCCACCTACGAGTCGGGCCACGTCCGCCTCGACCCCGGGGACGCGCTGGTCATGTACAGCGACGGCATCACCGAGGCCGAGGCGCCGAACGGGCAGATGTTCGAGGAGCTGGGCCTGGAAGCGGCGGTGCGGGCGGTGCCGGGGGTCTCGGCGGGCGTGCTCGGCCGCGCCGTGTTCGCCGCCGTCGATCACTTCCGCCAGGGGGAACGCCTGGCCGACGACCTCACCGTGCTGGTGCTCAGCCGGCCGGTCGTGCCGCCCGTCCCGGCCTCCGTCCCAGCGGTCTGAAACCGATGGCCCGCTGCGGGCCGTTTGGCGTCTAATCCTAGCGAGGCTCCGCCTCGAGACCCGCGAGCATGGAGATGCGGCTGCACCTCGGCAGGCAGTGTCGTTTGGCCCACGCTCCGCGTGGGCGTGGACGCTTCGAGAGGCCGGTGGGAAACGTGACTCAATTCGGCCCCTCGAGACATCCAGGCGTCCGGGCCGTCCGGGCGGTGCGTGCAGTCCTGACGACGCTGTTGGTCGCCGCCACGCTCCCGGTGTGGGCCCAGCCGGCGGTCCCGCCGCCTCTCGATCCCGAGGAGCTGCAGGTCTTGCGCCTGCTGCAGCAGGTCGAGACGGCGCTGGCGACCAGCGACCGGCCCGGCTGGCTGTCGCTCATCTCGACCAACGGCGACCCCGACGCCGCCGGTGAGTTCTTCGACGCCGCGGTGCCGCGCGGCGTCACCCGCGCCGTGCTGCGCGAACGCGACCGCGCCGCCCTCGACGGCGCCTTGCCTGGCGACGGCTACCGGATGGTCGTCGAGGTGTTCGTCGAAAGCGGCCCGCGCGGCCAGCTCTCGACCTGGCGGCTCGACATCCGCCGCCCGGCCGGCGCCACCGCCGAGCCGGGCGACACCGACACGCCGTGGCGGATCGTCGCCCACGACCAGTTGTCGCAGGTCGACGCGCTGCATCGGCTCTCCCTCGACCGCGAGCGTCACTACCTGGCGAAGGACCTGGTGCTCACGTCGGTGGACTTCGAGCTGCGCCTGCCGGCGGGCAGCGTCTTCGTCGCCAACACCGCCGAAGGCGTCTCGGCGCTCGTGCTGATCGGCGACGGCCAGATGATCTTCAAGCCGACGCCGAAGACCGAGCAGGGCCAGGTGCGCCTGTTCGCCGGCGCCGACGTCATCGACACCCGCTTCGACGGCGCCTACGTGCGGATGAGCCCGTACGACTTCGAGCGCCACCTCGCCAGCGGCACGCTCGTCGCCTCACCGCCCGACGGCCGGCTGTTCGGCCGCGCCCGCGACATCTTCGACGAGGAAGTGGCCAAGTCGTTCAGCCTCGACCTGAGCGACATGAGCCGCGACATCTGGTCGATCCTGCCGCAGCCGGGCGACATGGTGGCCGAGGTGCGCACGCGGCGCTGGCGTACGCTGACCTACGCGCGGGCGCAGGGCGAGGCCGAGGACGTCACGTTCTTCAGCCGCGAGCGCAAGCGCAACATCTCGATCTACGCCTCGCCGCAGAAGCTGGCCAGCCGCGGCGCGTTCTACGACGAAGACGACCTCACCGAGTACGACGTCCTCGACTACGACCTCGATCTCGACCTGGCGCCCGACCGCGAGTTCCTCACCGCGCGGGCGGTGATGAAGCTGCGCGTCAAGTCGTTCGTGCTCGGCGCGATCACGCTGGCGCTGGCCGACAACTACGCCATCACGTCGATCACCAGCAAGGAGCTGGGCCGGCTGCTGTTCCTGCGCGTGCGCAACCAGAACGGCGTGGTCGTCAACCTGCCGTCGCCGCTGTCGCGCGATTACGAGCTGACGCTCACGGTCAACTACTCGGGACGGATCGAACGCCAGGCCATCGATTCCGAGTCGCTGAGCCAGGAACGGCCGCGCGGCCCCGACGATCTGCCGGTGGTGCCCGCCGAGCGCAACTGGCTGCTGAGCAACCGCGCCAAGTGGTATCCGCAGTCGCCGGTCACCGACTACGCCACCGCGTCGATGCGCGTGACGGTGCCGCTCGAGTACGCGGTGGCGGCGTCGGGCGTGTCGCCGTCCACCGAGCCGGTGCCGCTCACCGGGGTGCCCGGCGCGCCGGCGGGGCGGTGGCTCTACACCTACGGCACGTCGCACCCGGTGCGCTATCTGGGCCTCGTGGTCAGCCGGATGACTCGCGTCGACGCCGCCACCGTCGCCCTGGACATCGTCGTGCCGCCGGCGCCGCCGGCGCCGCGCAACATCACGCTGCAGCAGCTGTTCGCGGCGCCCAAGCCGCCGCCGGTCGGCGGCCGCAACACCGTGGATCTGACGGTGTTCGCCAACCGCCGCCAGGAGAACCGCGGCCGCGACGCGCTCGGCAACGCCGCCGATATCCTGCGCTTCTACGCGTCGCTGATGGGGGACGCGCCGTACCCGGCGTTCTCGGTCGCGATGCTCGAGAGCGACCTGCCCGGCGGCCACAGCCCGGCCTACTTCGCCGTGCTCAACAACCCGCTGCCGACGACGCCGTTCGTGTGGCGCAACGACCCGGCGACGTTCAGCGACTTCCCCGAGTTCATCCTCGCCCACGAAGTGGCGCACCAGTGGTGGGGCCAGGCGGTGGGCTGGAAGAACTACCACGAGCAGTGGATCAGCGAGGGCTTCGCGCAGTACTTCGCCGCGCTTTACGCCCGCGAGCGGCGGGGCGAGGCCGCGTTCCGGTCGGCGTTGCGCAACCTGCGGCGCTGGGCGATGGAGCATTCCGACCAGGGCCCGATTTCACTGGGCTACCGGCTCGGCCACGTCAAGAACGAGCCGCGGGTGTTCCGCGCCGTCGTCTACAACAAGGGCGCCGCGGTGCTGCACATGCTGCGCCGGCTCGTCGGCGACGAGGCGTTCTTCACCGGGCTGCGCGCGTTCTACGCCGAGCACCGCTACCGCAAGGCCGGCACCGACGATCTGCGTCGGGCGCTGGAGGCAGCCAGCGGCATGGGCCTCGAGCGGTTCGTCGAACGCTGGGTGCTCGACACGGCGCTGCCGCGCGTGCGCCTCACCACGACGACGTCGAGCGACGGACTGGAAGTGGCCTACGAGCAGCTCGGCGAGGTGTTCGACCTGCCGGTGACGCTCACGCTGCAGTTCGCCGACGGGTCCAGCGAAGAGGTGCTGTTGCCGATCACCGAGGCGGCCGGGGCGAAGACGTTCCCGCTGAAGACCGCGTTGCGCAGCGTGGACGTCAACAAGGACGACGGGGCGTTGGGCACGTTCGAGCGCGTGACCGCGCGCTAGGCGAATCCGCGTGGCCCGGCCATCGGGGACTCATCCGTCGGCTCAACTTCGCCCCGCCGGCCACTCGCACCTCCCGCAGGCTTGTCCGGTGTACAAGCGGCCCCCCGCTATTCGCGTCCCGGCCCAGTCGCCCTGGCTCCCGGTGCGAGTGGCGAACTGACGTCGCGGCGAGGGCTCACATTCGCCGCCGGACGAGTCCCCGACGGCCGGGCGGCCCGAAGACGGCGGTCGGGCCGCACGTCAAATCGTCGCTCGCCGGAGCGCGCCCTACTTTGGCGGCGTGAACTCGTAGACGTCGGCGATCGCCTGGATGCCCTGGCGAATCGCCTGCTGCCCGGCGGCGCGGACCGCGCCCGTCACCGGCTCGGCGATCCCCGTGGGCGAGCCGTCGAGGCGGTAGTGGTAGTCGCGCAGGCCGACGCCGTCGGCGATGTAGAGCGCGCGGCCCTCGCCGTCGAGCCAGCCGTAGACGCTGCCGTAGCTCGAGGCCACGAGGCCGAACGGCGGCGGCGCGGCCGGCGCGGCGCCGCGCGGCCACACCAGGGGTCGGCCGAAGATCGGCGACGTCGCCTTGACCTCGTGGCCGAGCAGCGTGTAGAGCGTCGGGGTGATGTCGGTGGTGAACGCCGGTGCGCCGGCGGCGGTGTCGAAGCGCTCGCGCAGCCGCGGTGGCAGGTGCACGATGAGGGGCACCTGCAGCACCTCGGGGTAGATCGTGTAGGCATGGCCCCAGCGGCCCTCCTCGCCCAGCGAGTCGCCGTGGTCGGACGTGACCACGATCACGCTGTCGTCGTAGAGGCCGCGCTGCTTCAGCGCCGCGACGAAGGTGCCGAAGCAGCCGTCGAGCCGACGCACACGCGACGCGTAGGGCGCATGGAAGCCGTCGTAGTCGCCGCCGTCGATCGGCTGCTTGCCTTCGCGGGCGAGCACGGCGACGTGCAGATCCTGCGGCAGGGTCCACGCGAACGCCGGTGCGGCGTCGGCGGTCAGCCGGTCGAGCCGGCCGACCAGCTCGTCGATGGTCGTGCAGGCGCGGAAGTCGGCCACCTGACGGCGCGCGTCGAGCGGCTCGAGCGAGGCCTCGCGCGGCATTACGACCTCGACGATGTTGTCCATGCTCATCCAGCGGCGATAGCCGTGGTGGCCGAGCAGGGCGTGCAGCGTGTTCATCGGCGCGAACGGCGTCACGTACTGCTTGTGCAGCAGCAGCCCGCCCACCCAGATCGACGGCACCGACAGACCGGTGGCGCCGTAGCGCGTGAACGCCCGCGTGTACACGGTGCTCTCGGCGGCGAACGCGGCGATCGCCGGCGTGAAGCCGACCCGATCGTTGTAGGGCGACAGGTAGTCGCGGCGCAGGCTGTCGATGACGAAGACGAAGATGTGCGGCGGGCGCGGTCCGGCGGCCGGCGTCGAGAGGTCGGCGAGGCGCAGCGGCACCGGCGCCACCGGGACCGAGCGGGCGATGTTGGTGTGCGCTTGGAGGAAGTCGAAGAAGCCGACGCCGCCGGCTGACGCCTCGGGCGTTTCGGCGGTGGGCCGATGCAGCCAGTCGCGCAGGGTGCGGAACGACGGATCGCCGACGACCCAGGCGTCGGCCGCCGTGGTGGCGGCCTCGACCGTCACCGGGCCGCCGGGCAGCCGGCCGGCGGCGGCGAGGTAGACGGCGACGAGCACCGGGAACGCCCCGTACGGCACGCTCGGGTGCAGCCGCACGTGGGGCGGCGCCCACTGCGCGGCGGTGGCGAGCGCCACCAGCCACAGCGCCACCGCGCCCAGTTTGGCGACAGCGAAATTCCAGTCCATGGCGCCGGCGGCGGCACGCGTCGTGACCGCGGCGGTCACCACGACGGCGATCCAGCCGAGGCGCACGAGCCTGGTGCGGCCGAGGGCCCATCGCGGCAGCCATCCGGCCAGGGCGAGCACGACGCCGTCACGCTCGCGGGCGCGGCCGTGGCGCAGGCCGCGGGCCCCCAGCGTGGTGGCGATGGCCGCCCCGAAGGCGGTCACGACGAGTCGCGACGGCCACGCGGTGACCGACAGCGCTGGCGCCAGCACCAGCGTGGTGGCTCCGCCGACCAGCCCGGCGAGCAGCAGCAGGGCGGCCACGGCCTCCCACTGGGCCGGCTTGGAGGTGAGGTCGGCGACGGCGCGCACGACGGCGAGCCCGGTATAGACGGCGGCGAAGAGCAGCAGATGGGCCGCCGCGCTCTGCGCGAGCCCCAGGGCCGGGGTCGCACCCGTCGAGAACGTCGCGGCCACCGCCTGCACGACGAACACGGCCAGCGCGCTGAAGGCGGCGACGACGGCGTCGCGGCCGCTCATGTCGGTGGTGCGCGGCAGGTCGGGCCACGGCGCCAGCCGCAGGTCGATGGCGGCGAGCCACAGCACCGGCGCCAGCGCGCCGAGCGCCGCGAGCTGTGCCATGCCGCCGGGCACCAGGGCCGCGAGCGGGGAGCCGATCACACCGGCGACGCCGGCCATGAACGTGGCCCACACCAGCACGCCGGCTGCGATCGGCGCCCGGCGGCTGATGACGTCGGGCCAGACGGCCAGCACGGTGATCGCGGCCGTCGCCAGCGTGAGCCAGCCGTGCCAGCGCACGAACGTCACCAGCGCCGGCAGGAGGCCCGGCGCCAGGAACTGCTCGTGGACGAACGGGACCGACGCCAGGAAGGCGTAGGCCGACGTGGCCAGCCAGAAGAGCACGACCACGGCGCGCGCCGCCGCGCACAGGGCGCTCACGGCGTGGCTCTCACGTTGGCGGTGCGGTCGAGCCACGGCTGCACTTCGTCGAGCCGTGACGCGTCGAGGCGCGACGCGTTCTCGAAGCGCCCGCGGGCGTTGCCGTACTTGGACTCGCTGTAATCGAGCACGCCCAGCGCCAGCTGCACGTCGAAGTAGTCCTCGGCGAGGGCCGCCGCCGACTCCAGATGGCCGCGGGCCTCGGCGCGGTGGCCGGCGCGCTGTTCGGCCAACCCCGCGACCAGCGCGGCGTCCACGTGCTTGGGCACGTGGCGCAGCACCGCGCGGGCGCGACCCAGCGCCGCCGGCAGCTCGTTGCGATGGAGGTGCAGGCGCGCCAGCCCCACTTCGCTGTCGAAGTGCGGCGGGGCCAGCGCGATCGCCTTCTGATACCACTCGCGCGCGGCGTCGAAACGTGTCGCCCACTCGTTGCCCAGCCCGACGAAGAAGGCCAGCTCGGCGTTCTGCGGATCGGCGTCGTAGCAGCGTTCGAAGGCGGCGACGGCCTGGTCGTACTTCTCCAGCTTGCGGTAGGCGTGGCCGATGAAGGGACAGGCGTCAGCCGGCAACGGCGCGCGGTCCATGAAGATCTCCCAGGTCGCCGCCTCGTCGGCCGGACGCCCCAGCTTGCGATAGATCTCGGCGAGCCGGGCCAGATAGACGTGCTGGCCGGGGAAGCGGCGCACCAGCTGGCGGGTCGGCTCGAGCGCCTCCTGCCACTGCTCGGCGGCGAACGCGTCGCGGCTCTGCACCAGCATGGCGTCGAAGGCGGCGGGCTCGGCGCCGGCTCCGGCGGCGTCCGCGGCGGCGGGCACCGCGTCGGTCGGCATCCCCGCGCCGGCAGGTGCGATGTGCGCGGCAGGCGCGGCCGACGGCGGCGGGGTGCCGCTCAAGACCGGCGACACGAACAGGGCGTACCAGCCGGACGACAGCGTGACGAGGGCGAGCAGGAGGCGCGCGGCGGCCGGCATCAGAAGTACAGCGTGAGCGACGCGCCGAACGAGTGCTGCCAGAGCGGCACCAGGCGGGCGCGCTCCTGTCGGCTGGTGCTCGCCGACGCGGCCAGCAGCCAGCGCGGATGCACGAGGATCTCGGCGTTGGCGCGCACGGTGTCGGCGTCGAGGTTCTGCAGTTCGGCGCTGTCGCCGAGTTCCTCGCGGCTGTAGCCGTGGCTGTAGCCGCCGCCGATCCAGCTCTCGCCCGACCCGCCGACGTAGCGCCGGACCAGCGCGTGGTACGACACCGCGTCCTCGGGGCCCTCGAAGTCGGGCACGAACATCGCCCGGCCGGTGAGCATCCAGCTCCCCGAGTACTTCGTGACCGAGCCGATGTAGATGTCGGTGGTGCTGGTGAAGCCGAGCCGGCGGAAGCCGGCGTTCAGCTCGACGCCGTTCCCGACCGCCTGGTAGATGTCGGTGGCGACGCGGTAGTTCGGGTAGAGCAGATCGTCCTTGGCGAACCCGACGCCCACGTAGGCGTAGGTGCCAGGGCGGAAGGTCGGATACGCCTCGACCTCGAAGAGCTGGTCGGCCATGTCGAAGCGCTCGACGCGGCTGACCCGCGCGATCACGCTGCCCACCGGGGTTTGCCGGCTGAGCGACACGGCCGATTCGCTCCACGGCGTCCGTTGATCCGAGAAGCGATCGCCGCCGTAGCCCACCGTGAGGCTCCACGGCCGCAGGCTGGCGTCGAGGCGGTTCTTGAGGGTGCGGGCCTGCGGATGGCCGGGCGCCCGCGACAACAGCTCCTGGACGACGCGGCGGGCGTCGCGGGGACGGCCCAGGCCGTCGAGGGCGCGGGCATCGTGCAGCATCCACTCGACGTCGTCGGGACGCTGCAGCCGGGCTTCGTCGGCCAACCGCTTCAACTCGGTGTACTCGCCGTTCCACCAGGCGATGTTGGCGAGGGCGACGCGGGCGTCGTTGTAGGACGGCGTCTGTGTCAGCACGCTGCCGAGTTCGCGGCGGGCGTCGTCGTAGCGGCCTTCCCACGACAGGACCAGTCCGTAGAGCAGACGCGCATCGACGTCGCGCGGCGACTCGCGCAAGTGCCGTTCGAGGTCGCCGAGCGCCTCGGCGCGATGGCCGGTGGTGGCGGCGACGCGCGCCGACGCCACCACGTCGCCGCTCTGCGCGGCGGCCGGCGCGGCGGCCAGCGCCAGCGCGGCGGCAGTGAGGGCGAAGACAGAGGAGACGATGCGGCGCACGCGTGGAAGTCCTCGTGGTCTTTTTCGGCAGCCGCCCGGCCGAGCTTCAACGGCCGCCGTCAGGAGGGTCGTCGGCCGGCCGACGAGGACGCCATCTCGTTGATGGGCCATGACTTCCGAGCCTCGTGCGGACCCGGTCGAGTGGCCTCCGCATGATATGATCCGGCCCGCCATGGAACAGGTGACGCTCACGATCGACGGCGCGCAGGTGACCGTCCCGAAGGGCACGACGGTGCTCCAGGCGGCCATCGCCGCCGGCATCGAGGTGCCGTACTACTGCTACCACCCGGGGCTGGGCATCGACGCGTCGTGCCGTGTGTGTCTGGTCAAGATCGAGAAGATGCCGAAGCTGCAGACGTCGTGCTCGACGCCGGTGGCCGAGGGCATGGTGGTCCACACCAAGGACGCCGAGAGCACCGAGGCGCGGGCCGGCGTCTTCGAGTTCCTGCTCATCAACCACCCGCTCGACTGCCCGGTGTGCGACAAGGGCGGCGAGTGCCCGCTGCAGGACTTCTC
>CAYUAX010000083.1:0-477 GCA_964442845.1 uncultured Bifidobacteriaceae bacterium
ATTTGCCCGACCCCGAGGGGCCCATGATGGCCACGTACTCGCCCTTCTCGATCTGGATGCTGACCCCGCGCAGCGCGTGGATCTCCTCATCGCCCATCGTGTAGGTCTTCCACAGGTCTTGGGTTTCGATCAGGGCCATGGGCTGGGCGCTCGCAGGGGACCGGCACGGCGACGGCGCCGGGGCTCCATTTCATCACAGACGTCGGAAGTGCGGATGAGGTTCCTGGCCGGCACCGGCGTTGTCGGGATTGCGCGCCGTCACGTAGGATGGGCGCCGGGAGTGGACATCATGGCTGTCGCACGCGTGACCGAGATCATCGCCGGGTCGAAGAAGAGCTTCGAGGATGCCGTCGAACAGGGCGTTGCCCGCGCCGCCAAGACGCTGAAGAACGTCGAGGGCGCCTGGGTGCAGGACATGAAGGTCGTGGTCGAGAAGGGGAAGATCGTCGAGTACCGGGTCAACCTGAAGGTGACGTT
>CAYUAX010000083.1:487-19884 GCA_964442845.1 uncultured Bifidobacteriaceae bacterium
GGTCGTCGGCGCGGCGAGCGCCGACGCGTTCCCGAGCCCCGAGTCCCGAGTCCCGGCTCTCAGCCCTGTTCGTCCGCGTACTGCTCCTTCAGCCGGGCGACGACGGCCGGATCGGCCAGCGTCGTGGTGTCGCCGAGGGCCTTGCCTTCGGCGATGTCGCGCAGCAGCCGGCGCATGATCTTGCCCGAGCGGGTCTTGGGCAGGTCGGCGGCGAAGATGATGTCGTCGGGCCGGGCGATGGCGCCGATCTTGTGCACGACGTGCTGCTTCAGCTCGTCGGCCAGCGCCTCGGACGTCGCCACCCCTTCCTTCACGGTGACGAACGCGGCCACCGCCTGGCCCTTGATCTCGTGGTGGCGGCCAACGACGGCCGACTCGGCCACCTTCGGGTGATCGACGAGCGCGCTCTCCACTTCCATCGTGCCGAGCCGGTGGCCGGCGACGTTGAGCACGTCGTCGACGCGGCCGAGCAGCCAGAAGAACCCGTCGTCGTCGAGCTTGGCGCCGTCGCCGGTGAAGTAGACGCCCTTGCCCGGCCAGCGGCTCCAGTACTGCGCCACGAAGCGGTCCGGATCGCCGTAGATCCCGCGCAGCATCGACGGCCACGGCTTGGTGAGCGCCAGCAGGCCGCCGCCGACCGGAATCGGCTCGCCCTTGTCGGTGAGGATCTGCGCCGTGATGCCGGGGAACGGCCGCGTCGCCGATCCCGGCTTGGTGCTGGTGAGGCCTGGCAGCGGCGTGATCAGGATCGATCCGGTTTCGGTCTGCCACCACGTGTCCACCACCGGGCAGCGCTCGCGGCCGATGTTGAGGTGGTACCACACCCACGCCTCGGGGTTGATTGGCTCGCCCACCGATCCCAGCAGGCGCAGTGACGACAGGTCGTGTCTCGCCGGCCAGTCGGTGCCCCAGCGCATGAAGGCGCGGATCGCGGTGGGCGCAGTGTAGAACACGGTGACCCCGTAGCGGGCGACGATCTCCCAGAAGCGATCCTTCTTCGGCCAGTCGGGCGCGCCCTCGTACATCACGACGGTGGCGCCGTTGGCGAGCGGTCCGTAGACCACGTAGCTGTGGCCGGTCACCCAGCCGATGTCGGCGGTGCACCAGTAGACGTCGTCGTCCTTGAGGTCGAACACCCACTTGGTGGTGGCGTAGCAGCCGGTGAGGTAGCCGCCGGTGGTGTGGACGATGCCCTTCGGCTTCCCGGTGGTGCCCGACGTGTAGAGGATGTAGAGCATGTCCTCGGCGTCCATCGGCTCGGGCGGGCACTCGTACGAGGCGTCCTGCATCAACTCGTGGTACCAATGGTCGCGGCCGGCCTGCATGTGCACGCGCAGGTCGGCGGCGCCACGTCGCACGACGACGACGTTGGCGATCGACGGCGTGCCGGCCAGCGCCTCGTCGGCCATCTGCTTGAGCGGCACGACGTTGCCTCGCCGGTAGCCGCCGTCGGCGGTGACCAGCACCTTGCACTGCGAGTCGTTGATGCGGTCGCGGAGCGAGTCGGCGCTGAAGCCGCCGAACACCACGCTGTGCACGGCGCCGATGCGCGCGCACGCCAGCATGGCGATGGCCAGTTCGGGGATGAGCGGCATGTAGAGCGCCACGCGGTCGCCGCGGCCGACGCCGAGGCGCTTCAGCACGTTGGCGAACTGCGACACCTGGCGGTAGAGGTCCCAGTAGGTGAGGGTGCGGCGGTCGCCGGGCTCCCCTTCCCAGACCAGCGCGGCCTTGTTGCGCCGCGGTCCGCGGGCGTGACGATCGACGCAATTGGCGCTGACGTTGAGTGTGCCGCCGAGGAACCACTTGGCATAGGGCGGTGTCCACTCGAGCACCGTCGTCCACGGCGTGATCCAGTCGAGCTCTTTCGCGAAACCGGCCCAGAACGCTTCCGGATCCCTGGCCGCGCGCTCGTAGACGCCCGGGTCGTTGATGTTGGCGGCGGCCCGAAAGGCGGCGCTGGGCTCGAAGCGGCGATCTTCCTGCAGCAGCGCGTCGATCTCGGGGGAGCTTCCGGGCGTCGGGTCGGACATGCGGCGATTCTATCGCCGCTGCCCGAGGTTGCGGCGCCAGAACGGCCGGGCGTTAGACCGCGGCGAGGAACTCGCGCATCCGCCGGCGCGCGGCCTCGTCGGGCAGCGTGCCGAAAGCCGCGGCGGCGTTCTCGGCCATGTGCTTCGGGTTGCTGGTCTCGGTGAGCACGCAGGTCACGGCCGGGTGCGCCAGGATGTATTTGAGCGAGAACTGCGCCCAGGTCGTGGCGCCCAGCTCGGTGGCCCACGACGGCAGCGGCGTGGCGGCCAGCCGCTTGAACAGCGCACCGTTCATGAACGGCCGGTTGACCAGCACGGCGACGCCCCGGTCGGCGGCCAGCGGCAGCAGCGTGGTCTCGGCTTCACGCTCGGTGATCGAGTAGTTCACCTGCGTGAAATCTGGCCGCTCACGGCGCAGGAACGCTTCGAGCGCGCCGTGGAGCCGCGGCTCCGAGACCGTGACGCCGATGTAGCGCGCCTCGCCGGCGTCTTTCCACGCGCGCAGGCTGGGCCAATGCGTGTCGAGGTCGGTGAGGCTGAAAATCTGCACGAGGTCGATCGGCTTCCGGGCGTAGAGGCGTTGCGCGTCGCGCAACTGGGCGACGCCGGCCTCCTTGCCCACCTTGTCGATCTTGGTGGTGACGAACAGCGTGCCGCGCAGCTCGGGCTCGTTGATCACCGCGCCGAAGCGGCCGTCGTTGGCCGGGTTGCGCGGCCAGGTGTCCACCACCTTGCCGCCCTCGGCGACCAGTGTGCGCAGCACCTGGCGCACCGGCTCCTCGCCGTTCTTGGCGATCTCCTCGACGACCTTGCTGGAGCCGAGGCCGATCATCGGCAGCCGCTCGCCACCGGCCGGCACCTGCCGGGTGGGCATGCCACGCTGGGCGAGGGCCGCTGCGGGCGTGAGCCCGGAAGCGCCGGCGGCCGCGGCGGCGGTGACCAGGGAGAGGAACTCACGCCGGTTGGTCTCGCCCGCCATGCATCCTCCTGGTCCCTGGTCCCCGGTCCCCGCCTCTAGTCGTAGTACTCGCGGCCGAGGTGCGTGATGAGGTCCTCGCCCTTCAGATAGCGCAGCGTGTTCTTCAGCTTCATCAGCTGGATGAACAGGTCGTGCTCCGGGTAGACCTCGGGGGCGTGCATCGGCGCCTTGAAGTAGAACGACAGCCACTCCTGGATGCCCGACATGCCGGCCCGCTTGGCCAGGTCGAGGAAGAGCGCCGAATCGAGAACGATCGGCGCGGCCAGGATCGAGTCGCGGCACAGGAAGTTGATCTTCAGCTGCATCGGGTAGCCGAGCCAGCCGAAGATGTCGATGTTGTCCCAGCCTTCCTTGTTGTCGCCGCGCGGCGGGTAGTAGTTGATGCGGACGACGTGCGAGATGTCCTTGTAGAGCTCGGGATAGAGCTGCGGCTGGAAGATGTAGTCGAGCGCGCTCTTCTTGCTCTCTTCCTTGGTCTTGAACGACTCGGGGTCGTCGAGCACCTCGCCGTCGCGGTTGCCGAGGATGTTGGTCGAGTACCAGCCCTTGACGCCGATCATCCGCGCCTTGAGGCCGGGGGCGATGATGGTCTTGATCAGCGTCTGGCCGGTCTTCATGTCGTTGCCGGCCACCGGCGCGCCGGTCTTCGCCGCCAGCTCCAGCATCGCCGGCACGTCGGCGGTGAGGTTGGGCGCGGCGTTGGCGAACGGGATGCCCTCCTTGAGCGCCGCATAGGCGTAGACCATCGACGACGGAATGGCGACGTCGCTCTTGGCCAGCCCCTTCTCGAACGCCGCCAGCGAGCGGTGCACCGCGCCTTCCTTCATGAAGACCTCGGTGCTGCCGGTCCATACCATCACCAGCCGGGTGCACTTGTGCTTGGCCTTGAAGGCGCGGATATCGGCGATGACCTGCTCGGCCAGGTGCATCTTGCTCTTGCCCTTCTTGACGTTCGGGCCGTTGAGCCGCTTGACGTAGCGCTGGTCGAACACCGCGGCCATCGGCTTGATGGCCTCCATCTCGCGGCGCACCTTGTCGAGCAGGCCGGGTTCGAGCACGCCGGCGGTGCGGGCCGCGGCGTAGGTGTCCTCCTCGAAGATGTCCCAGCCGCCGAACACGATGTCGTCGAGGCTGGCGAGGTCGATGAACTCGTTGATCTTCGGCGAGCGGCCCTCGGTGCGCTTGCCGAGGCGGATGGTGCCCATCTGGGTCAGCGACCCGATTGGCTGGGCGAGGCCCTTGCGGATGGCCAGGACACCGGCGATGGTGGTGGTGGCGACGGCGCCGAGGCCGACGAGCAGGACGCCGAGCTTGCCCTTCGCGGGAGCGATCTGAACTGGGGTTTTCACTCGTGAAATATAGCATGCGGCCTCGGGACGGCCGGCCGGCACGGCTATCATGGCGGGCATGCTGTTCAAGTTCTTCCGCCAGCCGGCCATCGATCCGCTCCAGGTGTCGATGACCGGCGTGCGCATGGGCGAACGGTTCCTGCTCGTCGGCTGCGACGACGCGGTGCTGCTCGCCGGCCTCGGCGCCAAGACGGGATTGAGCGGCACCGCCGCCGCCGTGGTGTTCGACGAGCACCAGGCGGTCCGGGCCCGTGGGGCGGCGGCGCGCGAGGGGTTCCTCATCGAACAGAAGATCTGGCGCGACGGCCCGATTGGCTTCGACAGCGACGCCTTCGACCTGGCGGTGATCGACGACACCCAGGCCGGCTTCGCCGGACGCGACGGCGCGATGCGCGCGGCGCTACTCGCCGAGGCCCGGCGCGTGCTGCGCAAGGGCGGCCGGATCGAGGTGGTCGAGGGGCTCGGATCCAGCGGGATGTTCGCCAAGCCGACGGCGCGGCCGGCGGGCTACGACGCGCCCAGGGAACTCGAGGCCGCCGGCTTCAAGCCGGTCCGCGTTCTCGCCGAATTGCCGAACTTCCGCTTCGTCGAGGGCCTGCGTCTGTAAGTCGCCGCGCTACTCCGCGCGCAGCGCCACCAGCGGGTCGACGCTGGTCGCCCGCCGCGCCGGGCCGAGGCACGCCAGCACGCCGGCGACGAGGAATATCGCCGTCACCGCCAGCAGCACCAGCGGATCGCGCGGCGGCGTGTCGAAGAGGTACGCGGACAGCGCCGTCGAGAACATCGAGGCGCCGATCAGGCCCAGCACGAGGCCGATCGCGACCAGGCCGAGGCCCTGCGTGAGCACCATCGTCAGCACCCAGGTGCGGGTGGCGCCCAGCGCCATCCGCACGCCGAACTCGCGCGTGCGCTGCGAGACGCTGGCGGCGATCACGCCGGTGACGCCGGCCAGGGTCACCACCATGGCCAGACCGGCGAAGATCGCCAGCAGCAGCGCGGTGAGCCGCGGCCGGGCCAGCGAGTCACTGCGCACCTGCTCCAACGTCTGCACGTCTTCCACGGGCATGTCGGGGTCGAGGGCGTGGACGGCGTCGATCATCGCCCGGGCGATGCCGTGCGGATCGCCGGCCGTGCGCACCATGATCCGCCCGCCCAGCCCGGTCGGCATCTGTGCCAGCGGAATGAACGCCTGCGGCACGGCGGCACGGTCGAGGCCGAACTGGCGCACGTCGCCGACGACGCCGACCACGGTCCACCACGTGTCGCCGCCGTCGGTGGACAGCCGCGCGCCGATCGGGTCGCTGCCCTCCCAGTAGCGCACCATCGCCTGGTTGACGACGACGACGCGCAGCGCATCCTTGTGGTCGAGGGCGGTGAAGCCGCGACCGGCGATCACCGGGATCCCGAGCGTCTCGAAGTAGCGCGGGCTGGCGACGCGCACGTCGCCGCGCGGCCGCCGCGCCGGGTCGGGCGTGCGGCCCTCGATGTCGAACGGCGTCTCGTTGGGATTGGCGCCGACGAGCGGCACCGCGTTGGTGATGGCCGCGGCCTCGACGCCGGGCAAGGCGTTCAGGCGCTCGACCAGCGGCTCGTAGAGGCGCTTCTGCGACTCGGCGTCGGGGTACTTGGAGAAGTTGCCGAAGACCGTGGCCGCCAGCACGCGGTCGGCGCGATAGCCGGACTCGACACGCTGCAGACGCCACACGCTGGCCAGCAGCAGGCTGGCGCCCACCAGCATCACCACCGACAGCGCCACCTGGGCGACGACCAGCGCATCCTGGATGCGACGCCGGCCCGTCGACACCCCGGCGCCGAGGCTGCCCTGCTTCAGCGACGGCAGGACGTCGGTGCGCGTCGACAGCGCCGGCACCAAGCCGAAGACCAGTCCGCTGACGACGGCCACGGTGAGCGTGAACACCAGCACCCACGGGTCGAGGCCGATGGCGTCGGTGCGCTGGGTGAAGCGGCTGACGAACCGGGTCAGCAGCCCGAGGGTCGCCCACGCGAAGGCCAGGCCGACCACGCCGGCCACCGTCGCCAGCAACGTGCTCTCGGCCAGCAGCTGGCGGATCAGGCGGCCGCGGCCGGCGCCGAGAGCCACGCGCATGGCGAACTCGCGGTCGCGGCGCAGCATGCGCGCCAGCGTGAGGTTGGCGACGTTGGCGCAGGCCAGCAGCAGCACCAGGCCGGTGGTGGCGAGCAGCAGCCACAGGATCGGCCGGGCGGTGGCGGTGAGCGCCGCGAGCACCGGCGACGTGCGAGCCTGGAAGCCGGTATCGGCGCGGTAGATGTCCGGGAAGTCCGACTGGAACCGCTGGCCCACCGTCGCCACCTCGGTGGCGGCGGCGTCGAAGGCGACGCCCGCCTTGACCAGCCCGAACACCTGCAGGCCGGAGAAGGCGCGGCGATTGGCGACGATGTTGCGCTCGGCGGCCGAGCGGAACGGGCACGCCGAGGTCGGCATGTAGAGATCGACGCGGTTGGGATAGTGCGGCACGTCGGGCAGCACGCCGATCACGGTGTGCGGCCGGTCGTTCATCTGGAACACCTGGCCGATGATGGCGGGGTCGGCGCCGAACCGGGTCGTCCAGTACTCGTGGCCCAGCACCAGCACCGCGTCGGCGCCCTCGTCGTCGTCGGCGTCGCTGAAGGTACGGCCGAGGATCGGCTGGATGCCGAGCACGCTGAAGAAGTTGTGCGAGACCACGCCGGTGGCGACCCGGTCCGGCTCCCCGCGCCGCAGCAGGTCGAAGTTCATCTGGTGGAACTCGACCAGCCCGTCGAAGCTGGCGAGCTGTTCGCGGTAGTCGTACAGCTCCTTGATCGACACGCCGAAGTTCTGCTGGTTGGCCAGCGGCGCGGCGTGGTTGACGAGCAGCAGACGCTGGCCGTTGGCGTACGGCAGCGGCGTGAACAGCACGCCGTTGACCACGCTGAAGATCCCGGCGTTGGCGCCGATGCCGAGGCCGAGCGTGAGAATGGCCACGGCGGCGTAGCCCGGCGACTTGGCCAGCGTGCGACCGGCGTAGCGCACGTCCTGCAGGAAGTCGTCGAGCCAGCCCACGCCGCGGGCATCGCGCGTCTCCTCGACGTGGCGGGTCATGGGTCCGAAGTTCTTCAGCGCCTCGCGGCGCGCGGTGTCGGGATCCAGGCCCTGGCGCATGTACTTCTCCGCTTCCATCTCGAGGTGGAACTTCACTTCGGCGTGCAGCTGGCGGTCGAGCTGTTCGCCGCGGACGAGCCGCGTCAGTCGTCGCCACATGGCTCAGCCCTCCACGGCCAGGATCTTGGCCACCGCGCCGGTCATGCGTTCCCACGTCGCCTGCTCTTCGCGCAGCTGGCGCTGGCCCGCGCGGGTGAGCCGGTAGAACTTGGCTTGGCGGTTGTTGTCCGAGGCGCCCCATTCGGCGTCGATCCAGCCGGCCGTCTCGAGCCGCTGCAGCGCCGGGTAGAGCGAGCCCTGGTTCACGCGCAGCACGTCGTCGGAGACCTGCAGGATGCGCTGGGCGATGCCCCAGCCGTGCATCGGGCCGAGGGCCAGCGTCTTCAGGATCAGCAGGTCGAGCGTGCCTTGCAGGAGATCGAGCGACTTGGGCGGCATCTGCGGACTCCGCGCCGACGGCCGCCCGCGCGAACGGGCTGTTGTCGACGTTCGACAAGAGTGGACCCACTCTTGTCGGATGTCAACAGGAAGGACCGCCGCCCTCGGAAATCACGGGGACGAGGGCAGGTACGGTCCTTTCGGGGCTCGGGGCTCGGGACTCGGGACTCGGGGCTCGGGAATCGTCAGCGCAGACAGGTCAGATGTCGGCCGCCGTCCACGGCGATGGTGTCGCCGGTGATCCAGCCGGCCCGGTCGGAGGCGACGAACAGCACGGCCTCGGCGATCTCCTCGGGCGTGCCGGGACGGCCCAGCGGATGCGTCTCCTTCGCGCGCTGCAGGAAGGCCGCATAGCGCTCGGCGTCCATGCCGCCGCGAGTGTGCAGGTTGGTCACCGTCACGCCGGGGTTGATGCAGTTGACGCGCACGCCGTGCGGTGCCCAGTCGAGTGCGGCGCAGCGCGACAGGTGGTCGAGCGCGGCCTTGCTGGAGCAGTAGACGGCGACGCCGGCGAAGGCCCGCAGGCCGTTGACGCTCGAGATGTTGACGACGTTGCCCTTCCGCGCCTTGAGCTGCGGGAACGCCTCGCGCATCATGCGGAACGGCGCCCGCACGTTGATGGCGAACATGCGGTCGTAGAGCTCGTCGGGGGTGGCGTCGGTGGCGGCGGTGCCGATGATGCCGGCGGCGTTCACCAGCACGTCGAGGCCGCCGAACCGCTCCACCGCTGCGCCCACCACGCGCGCCGGCGTGTCGTCGGCCATCACGTCCGCGGCCACCACGTGGGTCGTGCCGCCGGCCGCCGCGGCCGTCTGGGCCAGGGCCGTCGCATCGCGGCTCACCAGCACCACCGACGCCCCGGCCTTGACCAGCGCCAGGGCCGTCGCCCTGCCGATGCCCGAGCTCGCGCCGGTCACCACCGCCACCTTCCCTGCGAATCCCGTGTCGTTGCTCATGGCCGAGGAGTATAAGGGGCCGACCGGGCCCGGCGCGGCCACCGGGGCCTGCCGAGGACAGCCTGATGTCCCCGTGGCGCCACAAACGCCCGGGGTCCGGCGCGGCCGCGCGCGGGCGTCGCGCGAAATTCGGCCGAATTCGACGAGTCGACGCCAGCGGCGCCGGGCGGGCCGCCGACGCGGATTCGGCAAGCGTTTTGCGAAGGAGACGTCAGCAGCCATGCCCGCGCTTCCTGACGACGACGTGTTCTCGTTGGCGGAGATCGCCGCCGCGGCCCGGGTCGCCCCGGCCGTGGTGCTCGACCTGGCAGCCCGCGGCAGCCTGGCCACGGCCGGGGTGGCGCCGCTGTCGCTCGAGACGCTGGTCACCCGCGACGTCGCCGTGGCCGCGGTCCGGGCCCTGGCCCACGGGGACACGGTGGGCGGCGGCGATCGGGCGGTGGTGGCGGTGGCCCCCGAACTGGCGCGGCCGAGCGGACTCTCGGTTCTCGTCTCCACCGGCCTCCACGGCGTAGCGGCGCTGGTCATCGCCGCCATCGCCAGCCTGGGCTGGTCCCTATCGGCCGAGACCGCGCCGGCCGAGGTGGTCTCCCACGAGCCGGTGCGCCTCGTCTACCTCGCGCTGCCCGGTCCCGGCGGCGGCGGTGGCGGCGGTGGGCTGAAGCAGAAGCCGCCGCCCCCGAAGGTGCAGCGCGAAGGCACTCATTCGCTCAACAGCCCGCTGCCGGCACGCGAGCTGCCGCCGCCGGCGCCGATCGAGAAGCCCCGCGATCCGCTCGAATCACAGACCATCGTCGCGCCCATCGCCTCCGCGCCGGCCGACGCGCAGACCACCCCCGGCGTGCTGCGCGACGCCCCGCCGGCCCCGACGCCCACGCAAGGTCCGGGCGACGGCGGCGGCGCCGGCACCGGCCAGGGCGTGGGCCTGGGCGAAGGCAGCGGCTCCGGCATCGGCGACGGCTCGGGCGGCGGCATGGGCGGCGGGCCCTATCGCCCCGGCAGCGGCGTCGAGCCGCCGCGCCTGCTCAAGGAAGTGAAGGCGAGCTACACGGACGAGGCGCGTCGCCGCAATCTCTCCGGGTCGGTCGAGATGGAGATCACCATCCGCCGCGACGGCACGGTGAGCGACGTGCGCATCCTGCGCGGCCTCGGCGGCGGCCTGGATCAGCAGGCGGCGGCGGCGGTGCGGCAGTGGTGGTTCGCCCCGGCGCGCATGAAGGGCACGCCGGTGGACGTGATCGTGGAAGTGTCGGTGGAGTTCTCGCTGCGGTAACGGTGGGGATGCAATGGACACGATGCTGCTCGTCGTCACTGGGGTGTCGGTGGTGGTGGCCGCGGTCTCGCTCACCGTGGCCTGGCAGGTCACGCAGGCCGACCGCCGGCGCCGCGCCGCGCGCATCGCGGCGCTGGCCGCCGCGGCCGGAGTGCCCGACGCACCCGCGCCGGCTCTCGTCGAGCCGGCGGTCGTCGAGGCCGGTCCCGTCGAGGCGCTGCCCGAGGGCGGCGTGGCGCTGGGCAGCCGGTTCCTCGCCGCCGACACCACCGGCTCGGGCAGCAACGGCCGCCAGCAGTGGCTGATGGCCGGTGCCACGTTCGCTGCCGTGCTGGTGGTCACCGCCGGTGTCGTGTCGCTCGTGGGATCACGCCGCGCCGCCGCCGGCGACACCGCGGCGGTGCCGCTCGAACTGGTCGCCCTCGCCCACAACCGTGCCGGCGGCGTCCTCACCGTCTCGGGCCTGGTCCGCAATCCCGCCGTCGGCAGCCGCGTCGACAAGCTCGAAGCCGAAGTGCGGGTCTTCGATCCCGCCGGCATCCTGATCGCCACGCGCACCGCGCACGTGGACTACCTCGAGCTGGCGCCGGGACAGGAATCGCCGTTCGCCGTGGCCCTCGGCGAGGCGCAGACCGCGGCGCGCTACCGCGTGAGCTTCCGCGCCGCCGGCACCATGCGGCCGCACGTCGACCAGCGCACCAACCTGCCGGCGTCGGTGGATCGCACCGCCGAGGCGCGGTGAGGAGCACGGCCATGCGGACCTCGAAGTGGCACTTCCCGGTGATTGCGGCGGGCGTCGCGGTGCTGGCCGGCGGCACCCCGAGGCTGCACGGCCAGGAAGGCTTCAAGTTCAAGAGCGGCGTCGAGCTGGTGAACGTCAACGTCACGGTCACCGACCGCACCGGCCGCTTCGTCTCGGGCCTCACCCAGGACGACTTCGTCGTCTACGACGACGGCCGCGAGCAGGAGGTGACCCACTTCAGCGCCGAGCGCGTGCCGGTCAGCCTCGGCATCGCGCTGGACACCAGCGGCAGCATGGCCGGCGAGAAGATGCAGTCGGCCAAGGAAGCCCTCAACCGCTTCCTGCTCGACCTGCTGGCCCCCGAAGACGACGTGTTCATGTTCCGCTTCGGCGCCAGCCCCGAGCTGGTGCACGACTGGACCACCGACAAGTCGCTGGTCAGCCGGCGCCTGGCGCGGGTGAGCCCGACCGGTGGCACCGCGATGTACGACGCCGTGGCCGAGGCGGTGCCGATGTCGCAGGGCGGCGAGCACCGCAAGAAGGCCGTGCTCATCGTCTCGGACGGCAACGACACCAACAGCCGCACCTCGGTCGGCGAGCTGAAGCAGATGATCCGCGACACCGAGGTGCTGGTCTACGCGGTGGGCATCGACGGCCAGTCCGAGACCGCCTTCGGCGGCCCGCGCACCACGCCGCCGGTGATGCGTCCGCCGGTGGGCCTGCCCTTCCCGTTCCCCGGCAGCGGGCGTGGCCGCGGCACGCCGTGGCCGCAAGGGCCTGGCGGCGGTGGCGGTGGCGGCGGCGGTTGGGGCGGCGGCGGCCGTGGCGCCGACGACCGCGTGAACGTGAGCGCGCTGCGGGAACTCACCGACGACAGCGGCGGCCGCACCGAGATCGTCCGTTCGGCCCGCGACCTCGACCCGGCCACCGCCAACATCGCCGACGAGTTGAGCAAGCAGTACTACATCGGCTACCCGGCACCCGGGCATCGCGACGGCCGCTGGCACACCATCCGCGTCGATCTGAACAGGCCCGGCTACACGGTGCGGGCGCGGCGCGGCTACATGGCGTCGCGATAGCGGCCCGAGATCTCATTCACGTCACGGATCGAGGTGGTTGGCCGTTACGGCCAAGGCCGTTCCGCGTCCCGCGGAGAGGCCCGGCGCGCCCTCGCGTCGAACGTCCCTTCAGCCCGTCCCCGGCGGAGCACACCGCGCCGAACCGCGTCGGTTTCCTCGGGAAAACCGCTCTTGACCCTCCGCCAGCCGTTGGCACGCGCCTCGCACTACAGGACGGCGTGCGGCGTCGCCGCACCGCCGCCGACACCGGCGACGACGACCGGCATCAGGTTCACTGGAGCGGACGTCATGCTGAAGCGGATTGCCTCCCTCACCCTCGCACTGCTCGTCACCACGGCCGGCGCGGCCAGCGCCCAGCCGGCCCGCGAAGGCCTGCAGGTCTTCAACGACATCGTGAAGCAGGTCACGCGCTACACCCAGTTCACGATCTTCGACAGCGTCGACGCCAGCATTCACGACGGCGCCGTGGTGCTGTCGGGCTGGGTCACCATGCCCTACAAGCGCACCGATATCGAACGCCGCGTCGCCCGGGTGGACGGCGTGACCACTGTGAAGAACGAGATCCAGGTGCTGCCGGTGTCGCAGTTCGACGACGAGCTGCGTTTCCGCATCGCTCGCGCCATCTACGGCAACGCGTCGTTCTGGAACTACGCGGCGATGGCCAACCCGCCGATCCACATCGTCGTCAACCGCGGCCACGTCACCCTCACCGGCACGGTCAACAGCGAGGTGGACAAGGTGCTGGCGCGGTCGCTGGCGATTGGCTTCGGCGAATTCACGGTCACCAACGCGCTGCGCACGGATGCCGAAGTCGCCGCCGCGCTCGAACGCATCACCGAGTGAACTGACGCTCGTCGGGGCTCGGGGCTCGGGAAGGCAGAAACGATAGGACGATTGGCCGACGCCAGCGTCCGCGGTCAGGGCTGCACGGGCGCGCGGGGCGCGCCCATGCGGCGTACCCACAGGACGAAGAGCCCGAGCGCGGCCAGGGCGAGCACGGCCATTCCGGCAAACAGCGTCAGCGTCTGGAACAGGATCGAGTCCTGTTCCATGTGCGCTTCGATGGCCAGCGGCTCGCCCTTGGCGCGCGCAGTGAGCGGCTGTTCCCAACTGATGATGTTGCCGCGTTCCACGGTGCGGCTCGGCGCGTTGTGGAACGGCACGCGGCTCGGCAGATGCAGCCGCACCGCCACCAGCTCGTCGCCCTGCCAGCCGACGTCGCCGACATCCTTGCCCGCCGCGGCGGTCACCTCCTGCGTGAACACACGCAAACCGTCGCGCTCGACGAACTGGTAGCGCGACCAGGCGAACGGCGCCAGATCGCCGAGGCGGCGGATGTCGTCCACCTCGAGGCGCAGGTGCACGTAGCGCCGGCCTTCGCGGCGCGACAGGCTCACTGAGCCAACCGTCACGCCAGCACCGCCGTAGAACGCCCGCACGTCGTTGCGGTCGAGGCGCGCCGCGGGATCGAGCGGCAGCGGCGCGTCGCGCAGCGCCACCAGCGCCGGCACCGAGGCGTTCACGTACACCGTCGCCGAGCCGTCGAGGCGCAGGTAGACGTCCTCTTCGTACTCGTACTTGCGGGCAACCAGATCGCGGCACGCCGCCGCCGGCAGCAGCGCGCAGACAGCCACCGCGAGGCGTCCCAGGTGCAGCAGCGCGCGGCGAACACGCGCCCCGGCGGCGCGCCTCGGGTTCAGCATCTGCACCATAATACCGGTGCCCTCCTCATGGCCGAGCCGCGCACGCTCTTTCTCATCGACGGCAGCAACCAGATGTATCGCGCCTACCACGCGATTCGTGGGTTGACCGGGCCCGACGGCCGATCGACCAACGCCGTCTACGGCTTCATCACGATGCTGCGCAAGCTGCTCGCCGATCACCATCCGGCCTACATCGCCGCGTCGTTCGACCTGCCGACCGCCACCTTCCGCGATCAGCTCGCCGCCGACTACAAGGCCAACCGCGCGCCGATGCCCGGCGACCTGGCCGACCAGATTCCGTGGGTGCACGAGGCCTGCCGGGCCATGGGCGTGCCGATCCTCACCAGCGAGGGTTACGAGGCCGACGACGTCATCGGGGCGCTGGCTCGCCAGGCGGCGGCGGCCGGCTTCGAGGTGGCGATCGTCACCGGCGACAAGGACTTCTTCCAGCTGGTCGGCGGACCGATCCGCGTCTACAACCCCAAGGACGACGGGGCGTGGTTCGACGCCGCCGGCGTCGTCGAGAAATTCGGCGTGCGGCCCGACCAGGTGGTGGACGTGCTGGCGCTGATGGGCGACACCAGCGACAACGTGAAGGGCGTGCCCGGCATCGGCGAGAAGGGCGCGCGCGACCTGATCGCCACGTTCGGGTCACTCGATGCGCTGCTCGAGCGGGCCGGCGAGGTGAAGGCGAAGAAGCAGCGCGAGGCGCTGGTCACCTACGCCGACGACGCCCGGCTGAGCCGCCGGCTGGTGACCATCGACACCGACGTGCCGGTGACGTTCGACCCCGAGGCGCTGCGCTTCCAGGGCGCGTCGCGCGAACGCTGCTACACGCTGTTCTCCACGCTCGGCTTCCGCACCCTGGTCACCGAGTACGCGCCGACCGCGGAGTCGGTCGTCAAGGACTACGCCGTCGTCGAATCGCTCGAGGAAGTGGCGGCCGTGGCGGCGGACATCCGGCGCGTCGGCCGTGTGGCGTTGCACGTGCTGGCCGAAGGTGCAGCAGGAATGCGCGCCGACGTGGCCGGCCTGGTGGTGTCGACCGCCGCCAGGCAGGCCCGGTTCCTGCCGTTCGGCGAGGCCACGCTGGTGAGCGCGGCCGGGCTGGACCGCGACGCCGCGCTGGCCGTGTTGAAGCCGGTGCTCGAAGACGCGGCCATCGCCAAAGTGGGCCACGACCTGAAGTTCGCGGCCGTCGCGCTCAGCCGCCATGGCGTGGCGCTGGCCGGGTTCGATCTCGACACCATGCTGGCGGCCTACCTGCTCGACGCGTCGCGCTCGAGCCAGGACCTGGAGCCGGTGGCGCTGGAACAGCTCGGCTACAAGGCCCTCACCGCCGACGACGTGCGCGGCAAGGGCGCCAAGGCGGTGGGCTTCGCGTCACTGCCGGCGGCCGCACTGCTCGACTATGCGGGCGAGCGGGCCGACCTCTCGTGGCAGCTCGCCGAGCGCTTCGCGCCCGAGCTGTCGAAGGTCGGGGTCGAGCGCGTCTACCGCGATCTCGAAGTGCCGCTCATCCCGATCCTCGCCGGCCTAGAGCGCGTCGGCGTGCGTGTCGACACCCGCGTGCTCAACACCCAGGCGGCGCGTCTCGAGCAGGAACTCACCACACTGCAGACCGAGATCCATCGCCAGGCCGGCGAGCCGTTCAACATCGGCTCGCCGAAGCAGCTCGGCGACGTCCTGTTCGAGAAGCTGAAGCTGCCGGTGCTGAAGCGCACCGGCACCACGCGCACGCCGTCCACCGCCGTGGGAGTGCTCGAGGAGCTGGCCCTCACCCACGACCTGCCGCGCCTCATCCTGGAATGGCGCAGCCTGGCGAAGCTGAAGGGCACCTACATCGACGCGCTGCCGACGCTGGTGCACCCGGTGACCGGCCGCGTCCACACGGTGTTCAACCAGGCGGTGGCCGCCACGGGGCGCCTCTCCAGCAGCGACC
Source organism: uncultured Bifidobacteriaceae bacterium (assembly GCA_964442845.1). Taxonomy (GTDB): domain Bacteria; phylum Acidobacteriota; class Vicinamibacteria; order Vicinamibacterales; family UBA2999; genus CAWAYR01. The sequence continues at coordinate 16,145 of CAYUAX010000083.1, forward strand.
CGAACCTGCAGAACATCCCCATCCGCACCGCGATCGGCCGCGAGATCCGCCGTGCCTTCGTCGCCGACCCGGGCCAGGTGCTGATCTCGGCCGACTACTCGCAGATCGAGCTGCGCGTGCTGGCCCACCTGTCGGGCGACGAGACGCTCACCGCCGCCTTCGCCCGCGGCGACGACATCCACGACCAGACGGCGCTGAAGGTGTTCGGCGAGAACAGCGGGCTCGACCGCCACGAGCTGCGCCGCCGCGCCAAGATCGTCAACTACGCGCTGCTCTACGGCAAGACCGCGTTCACGCTGTCGAAGGACATCGGCGTGTCGCAGCAGGCGGCGCAGCAGTTCATCGAGGCTTACTTCGCCGGCTTCCCGCGGGTGCGCGGCTTCATCGACGCCACGCTCGAGGCGGCGCGCCAGTCGGGCGTGGTGCGCACGATGTTCGGCCGCCAGCGCCCGGTGCCCGAACTGACCAGCAAGAACGGCCAGATCCGCTCGGCCGCCGAGCGCGTCGCCGTCAACATGCCGATCCAAGGCACCGCCGCCGACATCCTCAAGCGGGCGATGATCGACGTCGATCAGCGGCTCACCACCGACCTGCCGCGGGCCCGGATGATCCTCACCGTGCACGACGAGCTGCTCTTCGAGGCCCCACGCGAGGACGCCGATGCCGCCGCCGACCTGGTGCGCGAGGCCATGGCCAACGCGGTCCAGCTCAGCGTGCCCTTGGACGTGGACGTGGGGATTGGGGAGAACTGGAAGGAAGCCAAGCCTTGAAGAGCCGGGACTCGGGGCTCGAAGGGCCGGGGCTCGGGGCTCGGGGCTCGGGTCTCGGGAAGGACCTCCGACGGAACTGACACCCGAATCGCTGACGCCTTCAGCGTGGCCCGGGTTCTAGCTCTTGCCGAGCCCCGAGTCCCGAGCCCCGAGCCCCGCTATTTCCACTTCTGCTTGACGAGTTCCCACTCCGCGCGCAGCGCCGTCTCGCGCCCTTCGCGCTCGCTCTCTGGGGCTTCGCGGCCACGGTCGGGAATGATGCCTTCGCGCACCAGGCGATCGATGTCGGCGCGCAGGGCCAGCGCGCTGGCGCCGGCGATCGGCGCGCGCACCCAGGCGGCGATCGCCGCCTGCCAGGCGCGATCGAGTTCGCCCTGGGCCCGCAGGCCAGCGGCCAGCCAGTAGGACGCCGCCCGCGACCCCGGGTTCTTGGCCTGTTCGGTCTCCATGCGCGCCACCAGGCGCGTGAGCATCACGGCGCGGCGCGACGTGACGTACGGCGCCGCCCAGCGCTCCATCGCCGAGCCGTACCAGTCGAGCACGGCCTCGCGGGCGTTCTCGCCGGCGGCCGGGGCGATCTCCATGGCCGACTCGAAGATCTCGGCGGCGGCGCCGAAGTCGTCCTCGAGGAACAGCGAGCCGCCAAGGGCGATCAGGAACTCTGCCCGGTCGGGCGTACCGAGGCGTTCGGCGCCGACGTCGCCGAGGGCGGCGCGCGCGGCGCCGAGGTCGGCCGGGTCGGCCAACTGGCGATACCGCTCCAAGTGCGCGCGGGCCAGCACGATCGCCGCGGCGTCGGCGGTGTCGGCGGTCTTCCTCGCCGCCGTGGCGGCGACGATGGCCTCGTCGAACTTGCGGTCGTTGAAGAGCTGGCGGGCGCGCGCGAGGTCCTCGCGGGTGGCCTGCAGCGCCACCGACCCGAGGCTGATCGCCAGCACGAGCGCCGCCGCGCGCGTCATCGGCGCATGGTAGCACACGGAGCCGAGAAAACGCTCGTAACGTGTTGAAAACAATGAGGTTCAGCCAGATCGGCGGGAACCGGGTCTGCTACAATGGCGGCTCGATGTCCGCGCCCGTCATCGTCGCCCGAGCCGACCATCCGATTTCCCGTTCGCAGATCGACCCGGATGCGCTCAAGGTGCTGACGCGGCTGAACGAGTTCAACCACACCGCGTACCTCGTCGGCGGCAGCGTCCGCGATCTGCTGCTGGGCCGCAAGCCGAAGGACTTCGACGTCGGCACCTCGGCGCACCCCTACCAGATCAAGAAGCTCTTCCGGAACTGCTGGATCATCGGCCGCCGCTTCCGGCTCGCCCACGTCAAGTTCGGCGACAAGGCCATCGAGGTGGCGACGTTCCGCCAGCACGTGCCGGCAGCGCCGCTCGATGCCGCGCCCGACGACGCGGAGCGTGAGGTCGAGGCGGCCGCGGCGGACGCGGCGGCCGAGGCACGCGATCTGCTGATCCACCGCGACAACACCTTCGGCACGCCGGAGGAGGACGCGTTCCGCCGCGATTTCACGGTGAACGCGCTCTTCTACGACATCGCCGACCGGTCGATCATCGACTACGTCGGCGGCCTGGACGACATCCGCGCCCGGGTCATCCGCTCGATTGGCGATCCCAACGAGCGCTTCCAGGAAGATCCGGTGCGCATGCTGCGCGCGGTGGTGCTGGCGGCGCGGCTCGACTTCACGCTCGACGGGCTGGTCGAAGCGGCCATCGCCACGCACCGCCATCGCCTGGCGCACGCCTCGCCGGCGCGGCTGATCGAGGAGTACTACAAAGTGCTGCGCTCTGGCGCTGCCGAGAAGACGTTCCAGGCGCTGGCCCGGCATCGCCTGCTCGAGCCGATCACGCCCGAGCTGCAGCAGCACGCCGACGACGAAGGCTTCCTCGACGCCCTCGACGCCCTCGACAGCTATCGGCAGCGGTTCGACGGCGCCCCGCCGACGCTCACCAATCCGATCCTGCTCGGCACCATGGTGGTGCCGCTCGGCCTGATGCCGACCCGCGAACGGCCGCCGGCCGAGGCGGACGACGCCGAAGCCGAAGAGGACGCGCTCATCGCCGCGCCGGTGGTTGCCGGACGCCGCCGCCGGCGCGCCGGGCCGCCCGAGCCGCTCTTCAAGATCGGCCTGCTGCCCATCGCCCGCCGCGACACCGACCGGCTGCGCCAGCTGCTGGCCGTACAGCGACGGCTGCAGGACATGGAGGCGTCGCCGCGGGCCAAGCGCGCGCTGTTGCATCGCGGCCCGTTCGAGGACGCCCTGACCTGGCTCGAAGTGCACGGCCGGGCGCCCGAGATCGTCGAGCACTGGCGCGGCTTCATCGAGGCCAGTTCGCTGGCGCCGGGGGGCGGCCACGTGCCGCGCAGCGACGACGCAGCACACCCCGGACGCCGCCGCCGACGCCGCGGCGGCCGGCGCCGCAGTCGCCGCCCCGGCGAGGCTTAAGAGCCGGGGCTCGGGAGAGCGTTACCCACGCGTGCGTTCGAACTCGCGCATGAACTCGACCAGTGCGGTCACCCCGGCCTCGGGGAACGCGTTGTAGATCGACGCGCGCATGCCGCCCACCGAGCGGTGGCCCTTCAGGCCGTCGAGTCCGGCGGCGGTCGCCGCCTTCACGAACGCGTTCTCCAGCTCCTCCGACGGCAGCCGGAACGTCACGTTCATCAACGAACGGCTGTCCTTCGCCGCGGTGCCGCGATAGAAGCCGGTGCGGTCGATCTCCGCGTAGAGCGCGCCGGCCTTCCGCTCGTTGACGGCGGCGATGGCCGGCAGCCCGCCCTGCGCCAGCGCCCACTGCATCACCAGGCCCATCAGGTAGATGCCGAAGCACGGCGGCGTGTTGTACATGGAGCCGTTCTCGGCGTGCACGGCGTAGTTCAGCATCGTGTGCAGCGACTTGGCCGAGCGCGCCAGCAGATCCTCGCGCACGATCACCAGCGTGACGCCGGACGGGCCGAGGT
>CAYUAX010000084.1:0-14361 GCA_964442845.1 uncultured Bifidobacteriaceae bacterium
TCGGCGACGTTGCTCTTGCCGCAGCCGTTGGGCCCGACGATGGCGGTGACGCCGCCGTCGAAGGCCAGCTCGGAGCGATCGGAAAACGACTTGAATCCGGAGATTTCGAGACGATCGAGGCGCATGGACACCCGTGGCGGCGGGGGTGGATGGAGAGAGCGGGCCCCCGCGAGGCTGACAGCGCGTCAGTCTAGCAAGGCCCTACCTGTGTGGCAAGGCGATTCCAGACCCCCAACATTTTGGGGTTTGCCAGAAGCGCGCAGCGCGCCGGGCGGGGGTTATTCGGCGCCGGCGGTCCGGGTGGTGCGGGTCTTGGCCAGGGTCAGGAGCTTCTCGGCCTGGGGGAACAGCCCGAGGGCATGCTGCGCCTGCGGGTCGACCTCGAGCAGCCGCCGCCGCGCCACGCCCATGCCGAACACGGCGGCGTCGATTTCGAAGCGCATCATCGCCCGGATGAACGGCTGGTCCTGCGTCCACGCCGCCTGGTCCATCTTCACCCGCCGCGACTCCACGTACTGCTGGAACTCGGCCACCATCGCGTCGTCCACCGCGAAATCCTTGGCGACCGGCTTGCGGCCGCGGCCCTGGGCGCCGGGCCGGGTGTCGCCCGCCGCGTAGAACCGCTCGGCGTAGCCGGCGAAGAGCTGCCGCGCGTAGAGCGAGCGGCCGAAGCGCGTCGGATTGAAGCCCTCGACCGGCCCGTCGAACCGCTCGTCGGGCTCGATGCCGCCGCCGCTGTAGACCTTGCGGCCGGCGTCGGTGAGCTTGAGGTCCTCGGCGTTGTGCTGGCGCGCCGCCTGGTCCCGCATGGTGTAGGTGAGGTACTCGTCGAACGCGCCGTCCCAGGGCCGCTGGATCATCCGGCCGCTCGGCGTGAAGTAGCGGGCGGTGGTGAGCGCCAGCCCGGCGCCCTGGCTGACGCGATAGACCGACTGCACCAGCGCCTTGCCGAAGGTGGTCTCGCCGGCGACCAGCGCCCGATCGTGATCCTGCAGCGCACCGGAGACGATCTCCGAGGCGCTGGCGCTGTTGCGGTTGACCATCACCACCATCGGCTGGTCGAGGAACTCGCTCTGCCGCGTGGCGCGGTAGTCCTCGTCGGAGTTGTCGACGCGGCCGCGGGTGTAGACGATGAGGTCGCCGCGCGGCAGGAAGCGGTTGCTGACCTTGATCGCCTGATCGAGCTGGCCGCCCGGGTTGCCGCGCAGGTCGAGCACGATCCGCCGCGCGCCCTGTGCCCGCAGGTCGTCGAGCGCCTCACCCAGTTCGTCGTCGGTGTGCTCGGCGAAGTCCTCGAGACGGATGAAGCCGACGTCGCCCTTGGTGATGAAGTGCGCCGGGATGCTCGGGATCGTCACCTGGTCGCGCATCACGTCCATCGGCATCGGCTCGTCGATGCCGGTGCGCTTGATGGAGATGTTGACGAAGGTGCCCTTCGGCCCGCGCAGCTTGGTGACCGCCTGCTCGGTGGTCCAGCCGGTGAGATCCTGGTCGGCCGCCTTGGCGATCACGTCGCCGCGTCGCAGGCCCTTCTGGTGGGCCGGCGAGCCTTCGAACACGCGCACCACGGTGATGTTGCGGTCGAGCGACTGGATGGTGATGCCGAGGCCGTAATACCGCTGCTCCTGACGTTCGCGCATCTGGGCGTAGGTGCGCGGGTCCATGAAGCTCGAATGCGGGTCGAGCGTCTGCAGCATGCCGTTGATGGCGCCGTAGACCAGCCGGTCGGATTCGACTGGCTCGGCGTACTCGGCTTCGATGGCCGCCAGGGCCGCCGTGAACGACTTGTAGTGCGCCGGCAGGCGGTCCTGCGTCGCCTGCGCGCTCTTCCCCATCACCCCGCCGAGTCCCGCCGACAGGGCCACGGCCAGCACCGACACGCCGAGGAATCGCGAGGTCCGCATAATGGCATCCTACCGCGAGCAACCGCCGTTCCGACAACGATTTCCAGCCGTCCCGGGACCGGCCGCGGCGGTTTGGCCGGCCTCGGTTTCCGGCCTATACTGAACAGACGCGCCGCCTCGCGGCGCGGCCGGTGGTGTCGGCGGCGGACCGTTCGCACGGCGGCCCGCCTTTGCCCTGGAGCTCGCGATGTTTGGATCGATTGGCATGCCGGAACTGATCATCATCCTGGTGATCGCCCTCATCATCTTCGGGCCCCGGAAGCTGCCAGAGCTCGGCAAGTCGCTCGGCAAGAGCATCAACGAGTTCAAGAAGGCCTCCACGGAGCTGCAGAACACCCTCGAGCAGGAGATCAAGCTCGAGGAGCAGAAGGAAGAGAAGGCCCGCGCCGCCGCGGTGGCGCCGCCGCCCACGGTGCTCGAGGCCGACGGCACGCTCGGCCAGCCCGTGTCGCGGACCGAAGGCGGCAGCTAGTCCGGTCGCGCCGTGGCTCTGGTTCCGTTCAAGAAAGCGGAGGAGGACAAGCCCGCCCTCGGCTATTACGACGGCGGGCAGCCGCCAGAGCCGCCCGAGGAAGACGACGCCCTCGACGACGGGCGGATGAGCTTCCTCGACCACCTCGACGAGCTGCGCAAGCGGCTGACCCACGCCGTCGTCGCCCTGCTGGTCGGCTTCCTGGCCGCGTTCGCGTTCGCGGCGCGCGCCCAGGAGTTCGTGATGGCGCCGCTGCTGGCGACGCTGCCGCCGGGCGGCGAGTTCGTCTTCACCGAGCCCACCGAAGCCTTCTTCCTGCAGCTGAAGATCGCCGCCATTCTCGGCCTGCTGATCTCCAGTCCCTACGTGATGTTCCAGGTGTGGCTGTTCATCGCGCCGGGCCTCTACGCCAACGAGAAGCGGTTCGCCATCCCGTTCGTGCTCGGCACGACGCTGCTCTTCGCCGCCGGCGCGGCGTTCTCGCACTACGTGGTGTTCCCCGCGGCGTTCTCGTTCTTCGGCAGCTTCTCCACCGGCCAGGTACGGTTCCTGCCGCGGATCGCGCCGGTGTTCGGGATGTACGCGTGGCTGCTGCTGGCCATGGGCGCCATCTTCCAGATGCCGATGCTGGTGATGGTGCTGGCGCGGATGGGCCTGGTCACGGCCCGGTTCCTGGCCCGCAACGTCAAGTACGCCATCCTCATCATCTTCATCGTCGCCGCGGTGGCCACGCCGTCGCCCGACCCGGTGAGCCAGGTGGTCGTGGCCGCGCCGATGATCGTGCTCTATGGTCTCAGCATCGGCGTCGCCTGGCTGTTCCAGAAGCGGCGCGACGCGGACGACGACGACAAGGACACCGACTAGCCGCTAGCCGCTAGCCGCTAGAGCGTTTTTCACAGCCGTGTAGGAAGGCGATACCCTGCGTGCTGCATGTAGTGGCCGCACTCACCCGGGGAGTAGCGTGGGAGCGCGTCGCGGATCAGCGCGCAGACATCGTCGAAGCTACGCGGCCGGGCCGCCCGCAGAAAGGCTTTGAGCTTGGCAAAGGCCTGCTCGATGGGGTTGAGGTCCGGGCTGTACGGCGGGAGGTAGCGGACGGTCGCCCCGACCCGTTCGATCGCGGCCCGCACGCCCGGGTGTTTATGAATCACCAGGTTGTCGAGAACGACGACCTCGCCGGGGCGCAACGTCGGGACCAGGATCTGGTCGATGTAGGCCTGGAACGAGGGCGTGTCGATCGGCCCATCGAAGACCGCCGGGGCGGTAACGCCGCCCAGCCGGAGCCCGGCGATGACGGTGTGCGTCTGCCAGTGCCCGCACGGCGTGTGGTCATGGAGGCGCGTGCCCCGCGGACTGCGGCCATAGCGGCGGAGGAGATCGGTGGTCACGCCGCATTCGTCCAGAAATACGTAGGCGCGCATGTCCCACAGGGCCTGCGTCGCCCACCAGCGGCGGCGCGCCGCCGCGACGTCAGGACGCCGCTGCTCCTCGGCGTACACGGTTTTTTTTAAAGGTCAGGCCCAGCCGATCAATCGTGCGCCACAGCGTGCTCAAGGCCGCCGTCGTCGGCAGCGCGGCCTGGAGCTCGGCCAACGTCGCGTCCGGCTGCACGACCAGCAAGAGTCCCAACCGATGTTCCTGCTCGGCCGTCAGCGTGCGCCGCCGAAACACAGTCTGCACGCGGGGCGTGACCTCGCCGGTCTCGCGCCGACGTTGCTTCACCCGGTCCACCCACGCGCGGCTGACCGCATACTTCACGGCCACGTCCTTCGAAGCCATGCCCGCGTCCGAGTCGCGCAACACGCGACTTCGCAGATCCATCGAATACGGTGCCATGGCCCCTCCGCCGGGAGGAGTACCACGGTCGGCGTACTACGTACAAGTACAAAACGCTCTAGGGGCTAGCGGGTGCATCAGTACGCTTTCGCGAACCAGGCGTTGACCTTCGCGGGCTGATCGCAGCGCACGCAGCGGCCGGTGGGCGTCTCTGATCCGAAGGGGATGTTGCGGATCGTCGCCTGCGTCTCGCCCTTGATCGCCGCTTCGCACGCGTCGGTCTCGCACCACGGCGAGATGACGAAGCCGGGGCGGCCTTCCATGATGTTCTTGAACTCGTCCCACGACGCGGTGGCCTGCGTGCGCGACTCGCGGAAGGCCCGGGCTCGGGCCAGCAGGCCGGCCTGGATCTCGTCGAGCAGCGCCGTGACGTGGCCAGCCAGGCCGTCCATGGGCAGCGGCGCCTTGGCCCGGGTGTCGCGCCGCGCCGAGAACACCGTGCCCTTCTCCAGGTCCTTCGGGCCGATCTCGAGGCGCAGCGGCACGCCGCGCATCTCGTACTCGGCGTACTTCCAGCCCGGCGTCTGGCTCTCGTCGTCGTCGAGGCGCACGCGCAGACCGGCCGCCTTCAGATCGGCGACGATCGCCTGACACGCCGGCAGCACCGTCTCCTTCCAGTTGCCGCGCGGGATCGGGATCACCACCACCTGCCAGGGCGCGACCTTGGGCGGCAGGATGAGGCCGCGGTCGTCGCCATGCGTCATGATCGTGCCGCCGATCAGCCGCGTCGACACCCCCCACGACGTCGTCCACACGTACTGCAGGGTCTTGTCGCGGCCCTGGAACTGAATCTCGAACGCCTTGGCGAAGTTCTGGCCGAGGTTGTGCGAGGTGCCGGCCTGCAGCGCCCGGCCGTCACCCATCAGCGCCTCGATCGAATAGGTGCGCTCGGCGCCGGCGAACTTCTCGCTGCTGCTCTTCTGGCCGTCGACCACCGGCATCGCCAGCACGTTCTCGGCGAACTCCTTGTACAGCGCCAGGATCTTCAGCGTCTCTTCCTGCGCCTCGGCCTCGGTCTCGTGCGCGGTGTGGCCTTCCTGCCAGAGGAACTCGGTCGTGCGCAGGAACGGCCGCGTCACCTTCTCCCAGCGGACGACGTTGGCCCACTGGTTGATGAGCAGCGGCAGGTCGCGCCACGACTGGATCCACTTCTGGTACATCACGCCGAAGATCGTCTCGGAGGTCGGCCGGACGATCAGCTTCTCTTCGAGATCCTCGGTGCCGCCCTTGGTCACCCAGGCCACCTGCGGCGCGAAGCCCTCGACGTGCTCCGCCTCCTTCATGATCAGGCTCTCGGGGATGAAGAGCGGGAAGTAGGCGTTGACGTGGCCGGTGGCCTTGAAGCGATCGTCGAGCTGGCGCTGGATCAGCTCCCAGATCGCGTAGCCGTACGGCCGGATCACCATGCAGCCCTTGACCGGCGAGTAGTCGGCCAGTTCGGCCTTGCGGACGACGTCGAGGTACCAGCGCGAGAAGTCGGTGGATTGCGGGGTGATCTCGGTCACCTGGCCATCACTGCCCGCGCCAGACGGCTTGGAAGGTTGGGAGTTATCTGAAGGAGTCAACGCTCTGCAACCAACCTTTCAAGACGCCTCGCCCGCACGGAGTGCGGGCCAGACAACGCTGTGACTAGCGAGACGAAGCGTGCCCGTGACCCGAGGCGGAGACTCGCTAGTCTTGGTCATAAAGGGACTCGATGGTGTGAACCATCCAGTGTAGATCGTCTCGTTCTTGGAAGTCGGCCCGGGCGTGGCCGCCGCGGCTCTCGCAGCGGTCCAGGGCGCCGCGGGCCACCAGCCAGGCCACGGTGACGGCGGCGCTCAGACCGCCATCCGCGTCGGGCGCGGCCGCGAGGCCGCGGCGCCAGCCGTCGAGCGTGGTGACGGCGGCGGTCAGCCCGGCGGCGTCCCGCACCAGCCCGACGTCGCGCCACATCAGCTCCTGGACCGCGGCGAGCGACGCCGGGCGCGCCGCGGTGCCACGCGGCATCGCCCCGCGCGCCCTCACCTCGTCGAGCCGGGCCCCCTGCAGCGGCTCGCGCATCGCCGCGGCCGCCCGGGCCCCGAAGACCAGCCCTTCGAGCAGCGAGTTGCTGGCCAGCCGGTTGGCGCCGTGGACGCCGGTGCACGCGACTTCGCCGGCGGCGAACAACCCCGGCACCGTGGTCCGCGCCCACAGGTCGGTGGCCACGCCGCCCATGACGTAATGTGCCGCCGGCGACACCGGGATCCGATCGCGCGCCAGGTCGAGGCCGCGCTCGCGGCACGCCACCGCGATCGTCGGGAACCGCGCGTGGACCCACGCCGGGTCGAGGTGCTCCAGCGACAACGTCACCGGCGCCGCGGTGCGCGCCGCCTCCTTGACGATGGCCCGCGACACCAGGTCGCGCGAGGCCAGCTCGCCGGCCGGCTCGTAGCGCGTCATGAAGCGCTCGCCGTGGACGTTGAGCAGCCGCGCCCCCTCGCCGCGCAGTGCCTCGGACAGCAGGAACCGCGACGTCCCCGGGACCGCGATCACCGTGGGGTGGAACTGCACGAACTCGAGATCCGACACGGCGGCGCCGGCGTCCCAGCCCAGCGCCACGCCGTCGCCGGTGGCAATCGGCGGATTGGTGGTCTCGCGGAAGATGCGGCCGGCACCGCCCGTGGCCAGCAGCGTCGCGCCGGCGCGCACCTCGGCGAGGCGACCATCGTGCTGGAAACGGGCGCCGACACAGCGTCCCTGCTCGACGACGAGCGTGACCGCCCTGGCGTCGGGCAGGATGCGGACACCTGGACTCGCCGCTGCCCGGTGCCACAACACCCGGCCGATCTCGCGGCCGGTGGCGTCGCGCGCGTGCAGCACCCGCCGCACGCTGTGGGCGCCCTCCCGGCCGAGCGAGAAGCGGCCATCGGCGTCGCGGTCGAACGCGGCGCCCCACTCGGCGAGTTCGGCCACCAGCCGCGGCCCGTCCTCGACCAGGACGCGCACCGCCTCGGCACGGCACAAGCCGTCGCCCGCCGCCTTGGTGTCGTCGGCGTGCAGCGCCGGCGAGTCGTCGGCGCCGACCGCGGCGGCGATCCCGCCCTGGGCGTAGCCGGTGTTGCTCTCGTCGGGGCGGTCGGCCTTGGTCAGCACCAGCACCCGACCGCTCGCCGCCAGCGTCACCGCCGCGCGCAGGCCGGCGACGCCGCTGCCGATCACCAGGAAGTCCGCCGTCTCGCTCACGAAAGCTCCGAGGTATCCTAGCATTCGCCTCACCGCGGCCCGGTGCCGCGGCCCACCGCATGTCGTCCATCTCCATTCCGGTTCGTGCGCGCGACGGCGACTACGCGATCGACGTGGCGCGCGGGCTGCGGACGCGGCTCGGCGGCGCCCTCGATGCCGCCGGACTGGACGGCGCGCGCATCGCGGTCACCTCGCCGCGGGTGTGGGCGGCGCAGGGCCGCTTTCTCGGATCGCTCGGCCGCGGCAGCCGGCGCGTGCTGGTGCCCGACGGCGAGCGGGCCAAGACGATGCGCACCGTCGGCCGCGTCCACGACGCGCTGGTCGCCGCCGGCGCCGACCGCGGCGCGATCGTCGTCGCCATCGGCGGCGGCGTCATCGGCGACCTGGTCGGGTTCGCCGCCGCCACCTATTTGCGCGGCGTGCGGCTGGTGCAGGTGCCGACCACGCTGATGGCCCAGGTGGACAGCGCCATCGGCGGCAAAGTGGGGGTGAACCACGCCCGCGGCAAGAACCTCATCGGCGCCTTCCACGCCCCGCGCGTCGTGCTCGTCGATCCCGACGCCCTGGCGACCCTGCCGCCGCGCGAGTTCCGCGCCGGCCTGTACGAAGTGGTGAAGTACGGGGTCATCGCCAGCGAGCCGCTGCTCGACTTGCTCGACCGACGGCTCGACGACGTGCGGGCGCAGCGCGGCGACGCGCTGACCGAGGTGGTGGCGGCGTGCTGCCGCATCAAGGCGGAGGTCGTCTCGGCCGACGAGCGCGAGGGCGGGCTGCGCCGGATCCTCAACTTCGGCCACACCGCCGGCCACGCGCTGGAAGCAGTCGGCGGCTACGGCCGCCTGCGCCACGGCGAGGCCGTCGGCCTCGGCATGCGGGTGGCCCTGGCGCTGGGCGTCACCCGCGGCGTCACCACACCGGCGTTGGCCGAGCGCGTCTACGCGCTGCTCGACCGGCTGGGCCCGGTGCCGTCGGTGGCGCACCTGTCACGGGCGGCGATCGTCGCGGCGATCGGCCGCGACAAGAAGGTGGTCAACCGCACGCTGCACTTCGTGGCGGCGACGTCGGCCGGCGCGACCACGACGATCACCGACGTGACGCCGCGCGAACTGGGCGACGCCCTGGCGACGATCGGCATCCGCCGCTGAACGGCGCAGCTAGGCCGCGCCCAGCCCGTGGTGGCGCATGCGGGCGATCAACTCGCGGAACGTCAGGCCGAGCACGTCGGCGGTGCGGCGCGGGTCGTTGCCGTGCGCGGCGAGCGCGGCGGCGATGGCCCGCCGCTCGGTCTCGAGACGCACGCGGTCGAGCACGTCGGCCAGCGTGCCGCTGAGATCGAGCGCGGGCGCCTCCGCCGCCGCCGGCGGGACCGACACGACGATCGGCTGCAGATGCAGGTGCCGCGCGGTGATGGTGTCGCCGTCGACCAGCAGCGCCGCCCGCTCCAGGCAGTTCTGCAGTTCGCGGACGTTGCCCGGCCAGGAATAGGCGGTCAGCGCCGCGACGGCCGACTCGTCGAGCCGCGGCGGCCGCCGGCCGCGGTCGAGGGCGGTGCGCTCGAGGAAGTGCCGCGCCAGCAGCAGCACGTCGTCGCCGCGGTCGCGCAAGGCCGGCACCGTGACCGGCACGACCGACAGGCGGAAGAAGAGGTCTTCGCGAAAGCGCCGGGCCGCCACCTCGGCGCGCAGTTGCCGATTGGTCGCCGCCACCAGCCGGACGTCGGCGTGGAGCGTCGCGGTGCCGCCGACGCGCTCGAACTGGCGTGTCTCGAGGACGCGCAGGATCTTCGCCTGGATCGACGGCGCCATCTCGCCGATCTCGTCGAGGAAGAGGGTGCCGCGATGCGCCAGCTCGAAGCGGCCCAGCTTGCGCTGAGTGGCGCCGGTGAAGGCGCCCCTCTCGTAGCCGAAGAGCTCGGACTCGAGGAGCGTCTCGGGCAGGGCGGCGCAGTTGATGGCGACGAAGGGCCCGGAGGCGCGGGCGCTCCAGGCGTGCAGCGCGCGGGCGAACAGCTCCTTGCCGGTGCCGCTCTCCCCTTCGACCAGCACGGTGACGTCGGCGGCCGCGGCCCGTTGCATCGCCTGCACCGCGTGGCGCAGCGCCGGCGCCTCGCCGAGGATGCGGGGCGCACCGCGGCGCGCCGCCAGCTCCTCCTTCATCAGGGCATGCTCGTGCAGCAGCCGGGTCTGGGCCAGGGCGCGCTCGACGACCAGGGCGAGGTGATCGGGGTCGACCGGCTTGGCCAGGAAGTCGAGAGCGCCGTCGCGCATCGCGGCGACCGCGTCCTGGATGCCGCCGTACGCGGTCATCACGACGACCGGCACCGAGGCGTCCACGGCCTTCACGGCGCGTAGCACGCCGAGGCCGTCGCCGGCCGGCAGCCGCAGGTCGGTGATGACGACGTCGGGCCGCCGCGCCGCCAGCACCGCGTCGGCGTCGGGCTGGTCTCGGGCCTCGACCACGGTGTGGCCGTGGGCCTCGAGCGCGAGACGCAGCATCGTCCGCAGCGCGTCGCGATCCTCGACGACGAGCACCACGGCGCCGGCCGCCGCCCGGTCGCGGGAATCGGCCACGGCCGCCGCGGAGGTCAGCGGAGCCAGCCGGCGGGCACGCCCGCCTTGCGGGCCTCGTCCTCGATGCCGGCGATGGTCTTGGTGTGCGCGGCGACCTCGCGCTGCACCCGCTCGAGCTCGGCGACGGCCTTGAGGCGGTTCTGCTCGATGACGGCGCGCTGGGCGGGGTCGTCGCGGTTGACGAAGTCGGTCGTCAGCGCCGAAACGCGCGACTGGAGCGCGTCGGCGAAGGTGCGCGAACGCTCGAGGTCGGCCCGCGCCGCCCCGATCCGCTCCTGCCAGTACTTCTGGTCCTTCGCGGGCGTCGCGGCGGCGGCGCCGCCGTCGGCAGCAGCGGGGGCCGCGGGCGCCGTCGATGGCGCCGCCGGGGCCGTGCTGTCGGCGCCGTTGCCGTGGTACGACGGCGTGGACGCCGGCGCCGCGGCGGCCGGGGCCGCGCCGGCGGTCGGAGTCGTCGGATCCCGCCGCAGATCCTGGTTGGTGTAGACCTTCGTGGGCTTGGGATGGTCCTTGCGCTTCGCCTCTTCGGCGCGGCCGAGCGCCGCCAGCGACTGCGTGGACGACTGCGCGTCGGCGGCCACCGGAGTGAGGCCGAGCAGCAGGGCACCGAACGACAAGGCGATCCAGTTTCGCGTCATGGCGTCATTCACCTTCGTGCCTGCGCCGGCGGCGGGGGGACGGCACGTCCCGGGCAGGGGGCCCGGTCTCGTCGGGCCACACGGAGGAGTATCGGCAGGGCCGCGCCGGTTCGTCAGCCCTCCCCCGCCGTATCGCCGGGCGCGGCCTCAGGGGACTCCCTCGCTCACGACCCGCCACGACTGCACGCGAATGCCCGGGCAGATCGCACCGCTGAGGCCGCAGGGTTGGGCCACCTCGGCCTCCACGTCGGCCACGGCGCCCCCGGCGGCGAAGGCAGCGCCGCGGATCAGCACCACGCCGTGGCCGGCGGTGCCGGGTGGCGCGTCGGTGACGGCGACGCCGTCGTCGTCGGCCGGGTCGTCGGCGACCCACGCCACCAGGTAGCAGGCACAGCCGGCCGCGGCGGCGGCGTCGAGGTCGGCCAGCGGCAAGTGCGCGAACAGCCGCCAGCGTGGATTGCGCGCGCCCCAGGGGCGGGCATCGCTGACGGCCGCGGTCGCGGCGTCGTCGCAGGGCGTCGGGAGACCGCAGGTGCGCCGCGCCGTCTCGGCGGCGAGATCGACGGTGATGCTGCCCCAGGTACGCATACCCGTGCCGCCGTCGGTGAACGGCGACGACGGCCCGCCGGCGGGCAGCGCGCTCCAGTCGAGCCGGGCGGCGAGATCGAGCACGGCCAGCGTCACCGCCGCCTCGGCCGCGCGCCGCAACTGGATGCGATCGTGGGCGGCGGCCGCCGCCGTGGGCTCGTACGTGGTGACCAGCGCCGCGCCGAGCGCGAGGCTGGCGAGCAGCGACAGCCAGAGCAGCACCGCGATCAGGACGAAGCCGCCGGCCAGGGAGGCGGCGGCGCCACCGGGGTGAGTCGTCACGGGGTGGCTCCCTGCCGGCCCGGCGCGAGGACGGCGGTCATCGACAGCCGCGGCACGACCCGGGCGCCGGGTGCGCTGACGCCGACCCGCAGCATCTCGGCGGCCACCACGACGTCCAGCCGTACGCGCACCCCGACCACCCGCACCAGGTCGGCATCCCACCGTACCGGTGCCGCCGGCGACGGGCACCACGGGCCGTCGGCGAACTGGGCCGGAGCCGCCACGATCGGGACGGCGCCGAGCGGCGCGAGCCGCGACACCGCCCGGCCGGCGGCGTCGCGCGCGAACACGCAGTTCTCGCCAGCGGCCCAGAACGGATCCCCGATGACGCCAGCCGGCGGCGGCAGCGGCCCCGCGGTGGCGGCCTCCGCCGTGCCATCGGGCGCCTCGCGGACGGCCGGCGTGCCGGCGATCAGCCACTCGACGGCGAACTGGTCGACGAAGTCCACGAGGACCGACGCCGGCCCGGCGCCGTGTGCCCGGGCGATCAGCCGGACGCCGGTGACAGGGTCGTCGCGCACCAGGTACGCGGGAGCGTGGGCCGCGGAGACCAGCGTGCCCGCCGGCCATGCCTGCAGCAGCGGCGCGGTCAGATCCAGGACCAGAGGCGGCGCCGCCGCCCTGACCGTGGCGAGCGCGAACGCGCCATGCGCACCGGACAGCATCACGTCGTCGCCTGCCGCGAAGCGGCAGGTCGGCGAGGCGGGCGCGCAGTAACCGGGCCGCACGAGCACGAGGCGCGACTCGCCCGCCCCCACCGCGGCGGCCAGGCGGGCGTGGGCGGCGGTGCGCTGACCGCCCAGCGCGCTCAGGGTGCCCGCCAGCACGCCGACGGGCCACGCCCCGGTCCGCACCCGATCGGGCACCAGCGCCGGCGCGCCCCAGCCCGGCGCCTCGAGCGGGCCCGACAGGAAGCCGGTCCCGGCTCGCGAGATGTCGTCGGCGATCACGGCCAGAGTCGCCCGCGCGCGCTGCTGTTGCTCCGCGGCGGCGGGCTCGGCCGCGAACGTGCCGAGCACCCCCGATGACAGCAGGGCCATGGCCGCCAAGCCGACGCTGGCCAGGCCGAGCGCGACGACCAGTTCGATGAGCGAGAACCCACGGGCGCCGGTGAGGCGACCGCCGCGTCCTTCACCGGGCCTCACGGCCAGGGCTCCCGGCGGATGCCGGTGACACAGGCGCCGGCTGGCCGCGCCGCCGGCGGACGGTCGGGCGGCGCCACGGCGCAGACCGTGAGCAGTGTCGCCGGGACCGGACTGCCAGGCACCGCCGCAGCGTGCCAACGCACGGCGAATCCATCGCGGGGTGCCGACGGCACGCCGTGAGCGTCGCGGTACTCGACGCACCCCGCCACGTCGCGCAGGAGGCAGTCGGCCGACGACGGCGCGACGCCCCGTGCCGTGAGGTCGATGAGCACGGCATCGGCGAGCTGCGCCGCCACGGTGCGGACCCGCGCCCGCTGCACGAGGCTCGTCACCTGCGCGGCCAGCGCGGCGAGCGCCAGCACCCCGCTGGCGACGATCGCCAGGGCGACGATGGCCTCGATCACCGAGAACCCGTGGGCAGCGCGGTCGGGAGCCGGCCGACATGCTGGAGCGGTCATGCGGCGTGACGAGGCAAGTCCGGCGCCAGCCGCATCCGCGCGCGTTGCTCGCAACATTCGGCCGGATTCCGGCGCGGCGCGGCCCCAGCCGCATCGCGCGATGGCAAGACCTGCCGCGTCGGGACCAGGCGCGGCGCGCAGGAACTGCGGCGGTTCAGGCGTGGGTGGGGATCGCGGCGCGCAGCGGCAAGTGCACCGTGAAGACGGCGCCGCCGGTCGGGCCGTCGCCGGCCAGCACGCGGCCGTTGTGCGTGACGACGAACTTCTGCACGAGGGCCAGCCCGAGACCGGTGCCATCGGCGCGGGTCGTGAAGAACGGCTGGAACAAGCGGTCGCGATCCGCCGCCGGCAGCCCCGGGCCGTTGTCGGTCACCGTCACCACCACCTCGTCGCCGCCGGCGATCTCGCCGTGGACGCGCACCGCCGCGGCCACGCCAGCGCCGCGGCAGGCATCGAGCGCATTGCGGACGAGGTTGGCGAACGCCTGGCGCAGCAGCACGTCGTCGCCGTCCACTTCCCCGTAGGTGCCGGAGACCTGCACCGCCTCGCCGGTCGCGTCCACGTCGGCGACGGCTCGGCGCACCACTGCCTCGAGGTCGAGGGGCTGCAGCGACAGCCGCTCGGGACGCGCAAAGTTGAGGAAGTTCGTCACCACCTCGCCCAGCGCCTCGGTCTCGGCGCGCAGGCCCGAGGCGTAGGTCCCGTGCGGCGCCGGCAGCGCCGCCGGGTCGAGCAGGCGCGCGTAGCCATGGATGGTCGCCAGCCCGTTGCGGAACTCGTGCGCCAGACCGGCGGTCAGCTCGCCGAGCTTGGCCAGCGCCTCTTTGAGACGGAGCTGCTCTTCGAGCGTGACGACCCGCGACAGGTCGGTGAACAGGCAGATGACGCCGTTCTCGCCAGCCTCGCCGGTCCACGGCGACAGCGTGACGCCCAAGTGCGACGGACCGCCAGCCAGCCCGGTCGCCACGTGCCGGCGCGACACGGCGGTGCGGCCGTCGGTCACCGCCTCGGTCACCAGCGCCGCCAGCGGCGGCACGTCGGCGAGGACGTCGGCCGTGGCCGCCGGCAGCGGCCGCGGTGCGATGCCGAGAATGCGCCAGCCAGCCGGGTTCAGCAGGCGGATGCGGCCGTCGCGGCCGGCGACCAGCAGGCCCGAAGTGAGCCCCTCCACGATCTGCGCGTTGAGACGCTCCGACGCTTCGGCGCGGGCCAGCGTGGTCCGCGCCTGCGCCTTCAGTTTGGCGACCGCGTCCTGCAGCGC
>CAYUAX010000084.1:14371-19573 GCA_964442845.1 uncultured Bifidobacteriaceae bacterium
CTCCACGTTCGACTCGCGCAGGTGCCGCCGCGACTCGCGGCCCGCGCCGGCGATGCGCAGCAGCGCGTAGCCGAGAATGCCGCCCAGCACGCCGACGATGGCGGTGAGCCCGAGCAGCAAGTAGCCCGCCGGCGTGAACTCGCTCATGCGCTGCTCAGTAGAAGCCGGCGTACCAGTCGATGATCGGCTGGCCGGCCAGCATCGCCGCCAGGGCGCCGACGGCGAGGAAGGTGCCGAACGGCAGCGCGTACTTCATCGAGCCGCGCTGCACCGCGATCATCGCCAGCCCCACCAAGGCGCCGCTGAAGGAGGCCAGGACCAGCGTCAGCAGCATGTGCGGCCAGCCCAGGAAGGCGCCGATCATCGCCAGCATCTTCACGTCGCCCATGCCGAGGCCGTCTTCGCGGCGCACGTAGTAATAGCCGGCGGCGATCGCATAGAGCACGCCGCCGCCGATCAGGGCGCCGATGAGCGCCGAGCGCCAGCCGGGCGGGCCGACCAGCGCGAAGGCCAACCCGACGGCGATGCCGGGCAGGGTGATGACGTTGGGCAGGATCTGGTGCTCGAGATCGATGGCGAAGAGCACGACCAGCGCGCAGCCGAACAGCAGGCGCGCCGCCAGCAGCGGCCCGACCGGTGTCACCGCCGCGGTGGCGACGAAGATCGCGCCGGTGACGAGTTCGACCAGCGGGTACTGCACGGAAATCGGCGCCTTGCACCGTGCACACTTGCCGCCCAGCACCACCCAGCTCACGACCGGGATGTTCTCGAACCAGCGCAGCTCGCGCTGGCAGCTGCCGCAGGCCGACGGCGGAAACACCACCGACTTGCCGCGCGGCAGCCGGTAGATGCACACGTTGAGGAAGCTGCCGATCACCAGGCCGAACAGGCCGGCGACGGCGAGTTGCAGCGGCGTGGCGATCATCGGGTCCTCTCGAACGTCGGCAGCGGCGCCAGACTCGACCCGGCGCCCAGCCCGACGCGCCCGGTGTCGTCGAGCGTGTAGGGCACGCCGCCCGGGTCGGTCGGCACCGCCGGCAGGACGCCGGCGGCGATCACCTCGGTCCAATTGCGCGGCCGCCGGCCGAGGCGGCGCGTGGTGTCGGCGACCCGGGCGTGCAAGGCGTCGATGTCGTCGAGCGCCCGCAGCTGCGCGAGCCGGTACTCGGCCGCCCGCCGCATCCAGTCCACCTCGGCGGTGTCGTACAGCTCGCGCCACAGCGTCCGTGCCGCCTCGCGATCGCCGCCCTCCAGCAGCGTGGTGCCGGCCAGCGACCGCAGCCAGTTCGGGGCCCCGGGCAGATCGGCGGCGCGTGCGAAGTGCGCGGCGGCCGTGCGGTAGTCCTTGAGCCACCAGTAGTGCACGAAGCCGATGTCCTGCTCGTATTGCCAGCGGGTCGGATCGTGGCGCTGCCCCTTCTCCAGCAGCGCGATGGCCTGATCCGGGCGGCCCGGGCCGCCCGGATAGCCCTCGCTCAGGAAGATCGCGCCCATGCGGGCGGCGACGTCGAAGTTCGGGTCGAGCGACGTCGTCATGTCGAGCAGCGGGTAGAGCAACGGGTAGTCGTGCGCCGACGTCGTCGACCGGCGCTCGCTGCCGTAGTGCACGATGGCGCGCATCCAGTAGATGTCGGCGGCGAGGTCGTCGAACGAGAGCGCCAGCCGACGGGCCAACGCCGGCGACTGCAGCCACAGGAGCGGTGTCTGTTCGGCACCGGGCGGCGGCGTGAACCGGTCGCGCACCGCCTGCACCGTCACCACCGAGGCGAGCAGCGCGGTGATGACCAGCCACGGCACGGCGGGACGGGCCTCGACTGCCATCGCTACTTGAAGTCGCGGCGGGCGAACACCGCCCCGGCCACGACGAGCAGGAAGCCGACGTAGACCAGCACGGCGGTCACCCCCATCGCGAGGGCCGGCCAGGCGATGGGCAGACCGTGCACCACTTGATTCTTGACGTCGATCGCCGAGAGATTCGGCAGCGCGTAGTAGAGCGCCTTGGCCACCGCCGCGGCGGCCGGCGCGTCCACGGCGGTCCCGAAGTCGCGCAGGTCGACGGCGAAGTGGCCAGCGACCCACACGCCCAACGTCAACAGCGTCGCCAGCAGCGGGCTCGAGAAGGTGGAGAACAGCAGCGCGACGGCGGTGACGAGGGTGAGCTGCAGCACCGTCAGGCCGATCGGCAGCAGCAGCCACAGGTCGAGCGCCGGCGCCCGCCACCCCTGCTGCACCCAGTCGATCGTGCTGAGATCCTGGTACAGCAGCATCGCGTAGAACGCCGCCGTCATCATCGCCAGGTTGACGGCGAGCGTCAGCACCAGGCCGAAGAACTTGCCGAGCAGGAAGCTGGTGCGGCTCAGCGGCTTCGACAACACGCTGTAGATCGACCGCCGCTCCACTTCCTTGGCGACCAGACCGGTGCCGATGAAGAGGGCGATCAGCAGGCCGATCAGGTTCATCGACGCCAGGCCGAGGTCCTTGATCACCTTCAGGTCCTGCGAGGCGGTCAGCCGGCTCATGAACACCGCCGCCGCCATCAGCACGACCGAGAACAGCACCAGGCTGTAGGGCACGCGGTCGCGCACCGACTCCTTGAACACGGCCAGCGCGACGGCGCGAACGGCGGCGGGGCTCATGCCGTCCCCACGTTCCGGGCCGGCGCCGCCGCCACGTGCTGGACGAAGTACGACTCGAGGGTGTCGCGCACCGGGTTCAGCGACAGCACCTGGGCACCGGCCGCCGCGAGATCGCGCAGCACGGGATCGGGCGGGTCGGGCGGCAGGTCGATCGCGTAGCGGCCGTGCCCCAGCGCCACCACCCGGCGGGCCCGCGTCTGGAGAGCGGCCAGCGCGGTGTCGCCGACGCGATCGACGACCAGCTCCCAGCCCTTCTGCTCGAAGGCGAGCAGCTCCGACAGCCGGCCGCCGCCGACCAGCCGGCCCTGGGCGACGATGCCCACCTGGCTGCACAGGGCCTCGGCGTCCGAGAGGATGTGCGAGCTGAAGAACACCGTGCAGCCGCGATCGCGCAGCCCGATCATCAGCTGGCGGACGTCGCGGCGGCCGAGCGGATCGAGCCCCGACATCGGCTCGTCGAGGAACACGATGTCGGGGCGGTTCAGAATCGCCTGGGCGATGCCGACACGCTGCACCATGCCCTTGGAGTAGCCGCGCAGCGGCATCCGCCGTTCTTTGCCGAGGCCCACCTCGTCGAGCACCTCGGCGACGCGGGCCGTGCGGTCGGCGGCCGGCATGCCGAACAGCCGCGCGAAGTAGTCGAGCAACTCCTCCGCCGTGAGGTAGTCGTAGAACGTGGGGTTCTCGGGCAGGAACCCGAGGCGGCGCTTGACCGCCAGCGACCCCACCGGCTCACCGAAGATGCGGGCGTGGCCGCTGGTCGGGAAGATCAGCTGCATGAACAGCTTGATCGCGGTGCTCTTGCCGGCGCCGTTGGGCCCGAGGAAGCCGAACACCTCGCCCGGGGCGACCTGCAGGGTGAGCTGGTCGAGCGCCCGGTAGGGGCGGGGCCGCCAGAAGCCGACCAGGTAATCCTTGGTGAGACCCTCGGTCTCGAGCGCCAGCATGTCAGCAGTCCGTGGGGAGACGGCCCGCGGTCGGGGTGCACGGCGTTGCACGCGCCGAAGCACGCCCCGCCGTCCGTCGATGTCCTCCCTGTATTCTCGGCCGCGCGGCGGCGCGGCTCCAGCCGCTCAGTCCGCCTACTTGACGGCGACGCCGGCGCGCTTCAGCTCGAGGGCGATGGCGGCATCGAGGAACTCGGGGCGCAGCCCCGGCAGGCGGATGCCGTTCAGGAAGAACGTCGGCGTGCCCTGCACCTGCAACTGGCCGCCCTGTTCGATGTCGCCCTTCACGAGCTGCAGCACCGTGGCGTAGCGCTCGTCGAAATCCGAGACGCCGCCGACCATGCGCGCCGCTTCCTTCACCCGGGCCGGGGTCAGCGTCGGCTGGTTGGCGAACAGCCAGTCCTCCATGGCGTCGGCCTTGCCCTTCTCGCGGGCCAGCCGCACCGAAACCGCCGCCTCGCACGACGCCATGTGGCCGCCGCCGGGCGCGAGCCGGTTGCACTCGGGATCGAGCGGGTAGTCCTTGGTGACGAACTTCAGCTTGCCGGGATACTCCTTCGCATACTTGGCCAGCACCGGCTTGTACATCGCGTAGGTCTGGCCGCACGGCGGGCACATGTAGTCGTTGAACTTCACCAGGACCACGGCGGCGCCATCGGTAGGCACCGTGATCGGCACGCGCTGCTGGCCAGCCAGGAACTGCTCGAGTTCGCGCAGTTGCTCGGCGGGGAGTGCCGGCGCAGCCGCGGTGGCGGCCTGGGCACCGCCCGCGGAGGCGGCCGCGGCGGTCACGGTCTCGGCCGGGAACCAGCGGACGGCGCCGACGGCGACGGCGACGAAGGCCAGCGCGACGGCGGCGGCGGCCGGGGTGCGCACCAGGGTGGACAGATCGGCGGCGAGCCGGGCGGGCAACGTACGCATGGGCAACCTCGCGGCCGTCGCGGCCGACACGAACAACCCGATCACGGCCACGTAGGTGGCCACGCACACCGGGCACAGCGTCCCCAGGAGATAGGAGGCGTAGCTCAGGTAGAACACGCCGGCGAGGCCGACCACGGCGGCGGCGAAGACATAGCCGGCGACGTGGTCGCGCACCGCGCGCGACGCGGCGCCGAAGCCGAGCAGCAGCAGGACGCCGGCGAAGTAGAGCGCGCCGAGCAGCGCCACCGAGACGCCGGCGAAGGTGCCGTAGCGGCTGGTGTAGGCGTTGGTGCAGCTCACCTGGGCGCTCACATCGCAGATCGGCGCGTAGGTGGGATCGACGAGCAGCTGGTGGTGCACCCAGGTCGCGTAGGCCGAGGCGACGAGACCGCCCAGGGCGAACAGGCCCATCCAGCGCAGATCGGTGGCGGGCGGGACGGGCGCGGACGCGGCGGGCGACGAAGCGGCCATCGAAGTGATTGTAACTGGCTTTGGCAGAGGAGTCGGCGAGTGCTGGCCTCCCCTAGCCGCTAGCCGCTAGCCCCTCGCCGCTGAAATGACGACGGGCGCGGCCCGAAGGCCGCGCCCGCGTCCAGAACCCGCGTCTTCCCGGCGTGACTGCCGGAAGCCCTACTGCAGGGCGGTGCCGCCGCCGCCGGCCGCCATCTGGGCCTCGGTCGGCGCCGTGGCGCTGTTGG
>CAYUAX010000085.1:0-14670 GCA_964442845.1 uncultured Bifidobacteriaceae bacterium
GCTGGGGCGCCGACACCGTGATGGACCTTTCGACGGGGCGCAACATCCACGACACGCGCGAATGGATCCTGCGCAACTCGCCGGTGCCGATCGGCACGGTGCCGATCTACCAGGCGCTCGAGAAGGTCGGCGGCCGGCCCGAGGAGCTGACCTGGGAGATCTACCGCGACACCTTGATCGAACAGGCCGAGCAGGGCGTGGACTACTTCACCGTCCACGCCGGCGTGCTGCTGCGCTACGTGCCGATGACGGCGCGGCGGATGACGGGCATCGTGTCGCGCGGCGGCTCGATCATGGCCAAGTGGTGCTTGGCCCACCACCAGGAGAGCTTCCTCTATACGCGCTTCCGCGAGATCTGCGAGATCATGCGCGCCTACGACGTGAGCTTCTCGCTCGGCGACGGGCTGCGCCCGGGCTCGATCGCGGACGCCAACGACGAGGCGCAGTTCGCCGAGCTGCAGACCCAGGGCGAGCTGACGAAGATCGCCTGGGAGTTCGACGTCCAGGTGATGAACGAGGGCCCCGGGCACGTCCCCATGCATCTCATCAAGGAGAACATGGAGAAGCAGCTCGAGTGGTGCAGCGAGGCGCCGTTCTATACGCTCGGGCCGCTGACCACCGACGTCGCCCCCGGCTACGACCACATCACCTCGGCGATCGGCGCGGCGATGATCGGCTGGTACGGCACGGCGATGCTGTGCTACGTCACCCCCAAGGAGCACCTCGGCCTGCCCAACCGCGACGACGTCAAGGCCGGCGTGATCGCCTACAAGATCGCCGCCCACGCCGCCGACCTGGCCAAGGGCCATCCGCGCGCCCGGGTGTGGGACGACGCGCTCAGCAAGGCGCGCTTCGAGTTCCGCTGGGAGGATCAGTTCAACCTGGCGATGGACCCGGTGACCGCGCGTGCCTATCACGACGCGACGCTGCCGGCGCACGGCGCCAAGGTGGCCCACTTCTGCTCGATGTGCGGCCCCAAGTTCTGCAGCATGGAGATCACGCAGCAGTTGCGCCGCGAGGCGGCGCAGGGCATGGCCGACAAGAGCGAGGAGTTCAAACGGCTCGGTGAAATCTACGTGGCGGCCACCGAGCGGACGTAGGGCGGAGCTTCAGCTCCGCCGCCCCTACTGGCCGGGCGGCGTGCCCGGCGGCGCCGGCACGATCTGGATCACGGTCGGGAAGCGGTCGGGCTGCGTGCCCGGCGTCGGGCTGGGGTAGCCGGCCGAGCCGCTGAAGGTGAAGTCCTTGATCGTCACGCTCGGCGGGAACGCCATCGTCTCCTCGCGGAAGCGGCCGATCTCGAAGACGTGGGTCGGCGGCACCTCGAACACCAGGTTGCCGCGCTCCTTCAGGACGTTGCGGTAGTAGGTGACCAGGTCGGCAAAGGGCGTGGCGACACCGAACAGGTAGTAGCGCTGGCCGCGCCCGGCGTCGTAGGCACGCAGGAACACGGCGTTGGGGTAGAGCGGCACGCCGAGCATGGCCTCGGTGGGCGCGCCGGCAGCAGCGGGTGCCGCGGGCGCCTGGGGCACGCCGGCCGGGGCCGGCTGCGCGGTTCGTGGCGGCACCGGCTGCGGCGTCTGTGCGGCGGCCGACCCGGCGATGGCCAGCACCATGGCCGCCGCGCCCATCCAGCGACTCGTCGATCCCATCTCCGCATTATAGGATCGCCCTCGGCGCGCTCCCGCGCCCCGCACTCGCGTCCTGCGCCCCTGCCGATGCCGCACCCTCTCGCCGACTTCTGCCGCGCCCACGAGGCGTGGCTCTTCGATCTCATCGAGGCGCTGGTCGCCATCGAGTCGCCGACCGACGACAAGGCCGCGGTGGACCGCTGCGGCGCCGAGTTGCGGGCGCGCGCCGCCGCGGTCGGCTTCCGCGCGCGGGTCGAGGCCCGGCCGGATGCCGGCGATCACACCGTGCTCGAGATCGGCAGCGGCCGGCCACGGATCCTGCTGGTCGGGCACGTGGACACCGTGTGGCCGATCGGCCAGCTGGCGCGCATGCCGATCGTCCGCACGGACGGCCGGCTGTGCGGCCCTGGCGTGCTGGACATGAAAGCCGGCGTGTCGATGGGCCTGCTGGCGACCCGGGCGGTGTTCGAGACGGCGCCGCCGGCCAGCGGCACCGTGGCGCTGCTGGTGACCTCGGACGAAGAGACCGGCAGCCGCACGTCGCGGGCCCTCATCGAGGCCGAGGCGCTGGCCAGCGACGCCGTGCTGGTGCTCGAGCCGGCGCTGGCCGGCGGGGCGCTCAAGACCAGCCGCAAGGGCATCGGCCAGTTCCATCTGCACGTCACCGGCGTGGCCGCCCACGCCGGCGTCGATCCCGGCAAGGGCGTGAGCGCGGTGCGCGAGCTGGCCCGGCAGATTCTCGATCTCGAACGCCTGCATGACCTGACGCGCGGGGTCTCGGTGAACGCCGGCGTCATCAGCGGTGGCACGCGCCCCAACGTCGTCGCCGAGTCCGCCAGCGCCATCGTGGACGTGCGGGCCCCCACCCTGGCCGACGCCGCCGACGTCGAGGCGGCCTTCCAGCAGCTGAAGCCGCACCTGAGCGGCGCCAGCCTCACCGTGACCGGCGGGTTCGAGCGGCCGCCGATGGAGCGCTCCGCCGGCGTCGCCGCGCTCTACGCCGAGGCGCAGGCCGCAGCGGCGGAACTGGGCCAGACCGTGGCGGAGGGCGGCACCGGCGGGGGATCGGACGGCAACTTCACGGCGGCGCTGGGTGTGCCCACGCTCGACGGGCTGGGCGCGGTTGGCGACGGCGCGCACGCGCTGCACGAGCACGTCGAGATCGACCGTGTGCTGCCGCGCACGGCGCTGCTGGCCGTGCTCATCGGGCGCCTGCTCGTGAGCGCCGGGTCGCTGCCACGCTAGATGGCGGAGACGCAGGTCCTTTCGGCGCGATGGTCTTCAATGGAGCAAACGTGACCGGGAGACATCTGGGACTCGCGATCTGGGCGCCTGCGCCGTGCGAAGCTACCCGATCAGTTCGAAGAGGCCGTCGAGCACTTCGGCCAGTTCCTCTTCGGCCACGCGCCCGAGGCGACGGCCGATGCGTTCGGTCGAGAGCGTGCGGATCTGGCCGGTCTTGACCCACGAGCGCTTGGGCAATTTCGACGAGCGCAACTCGAGGGTCAACGGGAATCCAGCTCGCGGCTCCTGGCTGGTCAGCGCGACGGCGATGACGGTCCCCGACCGCTCATTGAACACATCGTGACTGAGCACGAGCACGGGCCGTTCGCCGGCCTGTTCGTGTCCGCGGGTCGGGTTCAGATCGG
This sequence comes from uncultured Bifidobacteriaceae bacterium, assembly GCA_964442845.1. Taxonomy (GTDB): domain Bacteria; phylum Acidobacteriota; class Vicinamibacteria; order Vicinamibacterales; family UBA2999; genus CAWAYR01. The sequence continues at coordinate 3,281 of CAYUAX010000085.1, forward strand.
CCCAGCGAACCTCGCCCCTCAGTATTCGGGCCACGGGGTGTCCGCCCCCCACGCCTCGTCGGCGAAGCGTCGTTCCTCTTCGGGGGCGAGCTTGGCACATTCCTCCGCCAAGCGGGTGCGCGCGAGCCGCGCCAGCTTCTCGGCAATCGCGGTCTCAATCGCCTGGCTCCGGTTGCGGAATCGCGCGCGGGCCACGAGGTCATCGACCTGGTCGAGCAAGGTGGAGTCCAACGTCAATGCGACCTTGGTCTTCGGCATGGCGGTATGACGATTCATACTACCACGGGAGCCGCGCCGTCTGACGGGTGGTTGCAGCCGACGGGAGACCCTCCCTGGACCATAGGAGCCGCTTCCGCCTGATCGCGGGAGGTGTCAGCCGTCGCGGCGCGAGAGCGGACGAAGCGCATCGGGATCTGCTTCGGCGGCTCGGGTGGCGCAGCTCCGACATCGCCGTAGCCGGTGCGGCGGCGGGTGGCCACGCCGTACTTGGCCTTGAGCAGCCCGACCATCCGGCTCACCTCGTCGGTGTAGTCGGCTGTCGCGTACTTGCCGGCGAACAGCCGCTCGTAGCCCTCGACGAGATGCGGATACTCCTGCGCGAGCACGCGCATGAAGTGCGTCCGGGTGCCGCCCTCCAGGTGCAGCACCATCGCTCCCACCGATCGGGCCCCGTGGTCCGCGGCGGCCTTGAGCGTGGCTTCGACCAGCGACGCCCGCGTCGTCACCCCCGGCACGAGCGGCGCCATGAGCACCCCACACTGGATGCCGGCGTCGGTGAGCGCGCGCACGGCGCGCAGCCGCTGCAGCGGCGGCGCGGTACCCGGCTCGAGCCGCCGCCACGCGTCGTCGTCCACGCTGGGCACGCTGAGGTAGACCGAGCAGCGGCTGCGGACGGCGATCGCCTGCAGCACGTCGATGTCGCGCACCACCATCGGCCCCTTGGTGACGATGCCGACCGGGGTGTCGAAGTCGCGGCACGCCTCGAGCGCGCCGCGGGTGAGCAGGTAGCGGCCCTCGATCGGCTGGTACGGGTCGGTGGCGGTGCCGAGGGCCGGCTGCTCGCGGCGCCAGGTGGGCCGGGCCAACTCGCGGCGTAGCACCGCCACGAAGTTGGTCTTCACGAAGATCACCGAGGCGAAGTCGTCGCCCTCGCCGAGTTCGAGCTGGTGCTGGTAGCGGCGCGCGAAGCAGTAGTGGCAGCCGTGGGTGCAGCCGCGGTAGGGGTTGAGGGTCCACTTGAACGGCATGCCCTCCACCTTGTTGAGGGCCGACCGGCAGCGGATCTCCTGGTAGGTGGCGTGGTCGGCGCGCTGCACCGCGTCGGGCAGCGCGGCCACGCCGCCGGCCTTCACCAGCGCGGCGACATCGCGGGTCGTCGGCCGGGTGTCGCCGAGGTCGAACAGCGCGGGACCGCCTGCGCCCATGGCAGTCGCATCATTTCGCCTTTTGTTCGTCTCGTCAAGACCGGCCGCGCCGGGGCCGCGATCAGGCCGTCGGCGTGCGTACCTCGGCCCGCCAGTAGTCGAGCAGCGCGTCGAGCGTGGCGTCGAGGTCGTGGCTCGGCGTCCAGCCGGTGTCGGCGGTGAGCCGGTCGTGGCTGCCGACGATCACCGGCGTGTCCACGGGCCGCATCCGCGCCGGGTCGGTCACGACCTCGACCGGCACGCGCATCCGCGCCCGCAACCCGTCGAGCAGCGCCTGCACCGGCACCGCCCGCCCCGAGCACACGTTGTAGCGCTGGCCGGGCCGGCCGCGCGCCATCAACGCCGCGTAGGCGCGCACGGTGTCGCGGACGTCGGTCACGTCGCGGGCGGCGGCCAGGTTGCCGACGCTGATCGTCGGCGGGGCGAGGCCGGCCTCGATGGCGGCGAGCTGCCGCGCGAAGCTGGCGGCGGCGAACGCCGGCGACTGGAATGGGCCGATGTGGTTGAACGACCTGGTGACGATCACCGGCAGGCCGCGCTCGCGCCAGGCCGTCAGCGCCACCATCTCCTGGGCCAGCTTGCTGGTGCCGTACGGCGTGTTGGGGGCGAGGGGCGAGTCCTCGGTGAGCGGCGTGTCGGAGGCGCGGTACACCGTCGCCGACCCGGTGACGACGACGCGCGGCGCCAGGCCGAGCGCGACGAGCCCGTCCACCAGGTGCGCGGTGCCGATCACGTTGCTGGCCAGCGTGTCCTCGGCCTGCGCCCACGAGTCGCCCACGTGGGCGACGCCGGCGCAGTGGTAGACCGCGTCGGGCCGATCGGCGGCGAGCGCGGCCTGGACCGCGGCGCGGTCGCGCAGCTCCACGGCACGCCAGGTGATGCCGGGCCACTCCGGCGACACGCTGCCCGGACGGTACCAGCCGACCACCGGGTCGCCGCCCGCGGCGACGAGCGGCGCGAGGTGCCGGCCGACGAACCCGGCCGCGCCGGTGATGAGGACCGTCACTCGATGCCTCGAGGGGTCGACACTCGTGTCAGGTGATTCATACGCGCTGCGATCAGCCGTTCACGGCGTCACCGCACACCCGATCCGGAGCCGAAGTTGCCGAAGAAGTTGGAGAAGGTGCCGAGGCCGGCCAGGGTGAAGCCGAGGTTGAAGCGGCGGTCCTTGGGGAACGGCGTGGCGCTGAAGCTGCCGTACGAGAACTCCTGGTACTGCAGCACCACGCCGCAGCACTGGGCGTTGAAGAAGGCGATGACGCGCTGCTGCACCAGCCGCTCCTGCTCGATGTCCCAGTACATCGAGTAGGTGGTGCCGAGCCGTCCGCCCATGAAGGTGAGCCGCGAGCTGCCGTTGAGCGTGTTGGTGGGGAAGAACGACGACAGGCTGCGGCTCCACTGCAGCGACACCTGGCGCTGCGGCGTGCCGTAGTCGCCGCCGGTCGACATCGACAGCACCTTGCTGGCCTGCGCGTCGTACTCCATCCGGTAGGTGGCGCCCACCTGCGTGGACAGCTGCGACCGCACGTTCAGCGACACCGGCGAGTAGTTGCTGGGCGCGCGGCCGCCGCCGGCGTCGATGTAGCTCGACTGGTACGACGAGTCGAACCGGCTGGCCTCCTGGTCGGAGTAGTAGCTCTGCGAGACCGTGGCGGTGAGCAGCTCGCGCGGCGCGCTCGCCAGTGGCGAGGCGTCGGCGGTCTTGGCCGCCTTGCGCACCAGGATCCGGTTGGTGAGGCCGTAGGTCACGCTGGTCACGCCGCCGACGACGCGGTCGTAGGAGCTGCCCAGCGTGATCACCTTGTCCTGGCCGTCGATCTCGGTGACGCGCCGCACCGTGACGTTCGGCTCGATGACGTGCTTCAGGCGGTCGGCCAGGAAGTTGTTGGGCGTGAACACCCGGCTGAACACCGGGCCGAGCATCTCGGCGCGCAGCTCGGTGTAGTTGCGCGTGTAGGGCACGTCCACCTCGTCGCCGCTCTCGTCGTAGCTGCGGCCGTACCAGGTCGTGCGGTTGGCGACGCTGAGGTTCACGTTGAGGAACGTCAGGCCGCTGATCGGCATGCGCAGCGTCGGCGTGAAGTCGAAGCGGCCCATGCTCTGGTCGTTCTCGTCTTCGCCGTTCTTGAAGATGTAGAGCGGCCGCGATGCCTCGGACTGCAGCGCGAAGAAGATTGGCAGCGGGCCGAGGCGGCGGTTCGACACCCCGGCGGTCAGGCTGGGCATCGAGCCGGTGACCCGCGACTGGTCGGCGTTGAAGAACTGCTCGCTGCGCTGGGCGGTGAGCGAGGCGTTGACGAACCGCCACGAGCCGGCGACGTTGGCGTTCCACGTGCTCTGGCTCTGCGTGGCGTTGAACACGTCCTGGGTGTAGAGCTGGTTGAGGGTCAGGTTCGACGAGTAGTCGATGCGCGCCCGGCCCTTGAGCCGGAAGGGCAGGTCCTGATTGACCGAGCCGTTCACCAGCAGGCTGCGCGACTCCGGGACCGACGTGCCGTTGACCGTGGCGGACTTCTGCATCAGCCGGTAGGCGCGGAGGTTGCCCGAGTTGGTCGCCGACCGCAGCCAGCGGTACTCGGTGCCGTAGCCCTGGCCGGTCTGCGCGAACCAGTCGTGCATCACGGTGAGGTCCTGGCTGCGGGTGATCGCCCAGAAGAAGGCGTTGCTGATCGAGCTGCCCTGGTAGAGCGAGCGCCCGTAGGTGGGCAGCAGGAAGCCAGTGGCGCGGTCGTCGTCCTGGATCGGGTAGTACATGATCGGCAGGTAGAAGACCGGCACGTCCTTCACCCGCATGACGGCGTTGCGCAGCACGGCGTAGTCGCCGACGTTGATCGACGCCGTCGACGCCACCAGCTCCCAGCGCGGCGTCGGCTGCACGCAGGTGGTGAAGCCGCCCTTGGTGATTTTGTAGCGGTCCTCGCCGGTCTTCTCGAGGATCTCGCCGTAGAAATACACGTCGGGTTCGAGCGCGCCGAACATGCTCTTGTCGGCCCGTTCGCCCAGCGACGCCAGGCCCGAGGCGGTGTAGAAGGTGCCGGTGCCAGCCCGGGTGAAGAACACCGCCCGCTCGGCGGCGATGCGCGCCGACTCGGTTTCGTAGACGACGTTGCCGGAGGCCTCGACGCGGTTGTCCGCGGTGTAGAGGTCGACGACGTTGGCGTAGAACTTCTGGCCCTTGACCTCTTCGTTCTCCAGCTCGACCTGACCGGTGAAGCGCCAATGGCCGGCGTCGATCTGCTCGATGCGGAACTGCCGGCTGTTGTAGCCGGGTACCTGTGCCGCCACCGGTGCGGCGAGGCCGGCGACGGCGGCGGCGAGGACGAGGCAGGGAAGGACACGTACCGTCATGGCGTCTGCCGCGGCCGGAATCGGCAGAATATCACGCGGTTTCGGCGCCTCGGGCGACGAGCGCGGCACGTAGCGGCCCGACCAGGAAGATCGATCCGGCGATCACCACCGGGCGGCGATCGGCGAGGGCGTCCTGCAGCGCGGCCCAGGGATCGGCGACCGCGGTCACGGCTGGGCCGTCGAGCGCGGCGATGGCATCGGCGAGTGCGCCGGCCTCACTGGCGCGCGGCGTGTCGGCCCGAGTGGCGACGACCCGTGCGGCCAGTGGCAGCAGCGGCGTCAGCACGCCGGCCACGTCCTTGTCCTTCATGACCGAGGTCACCAACGTCACCGGCCCGACGGCCGCATCCAGCAGGTAGGACGCCAGCGCGCGGGCGCCGGCCGGATTGTGCGCGGCGTCGACCAGCACGCGCGCCGCGCTGCCGGGCAGCCGCAGCCATTCCAGGCGCGCCGGCCAGCGGACGTCGCGCAGGCCGGCGATCACGTGGCTCGGTTCCAGACGGATCGGGGTCGTCGCCGACAGCACCTCGAGCGTGCGCACCGCCACCGCGGCGTTGTCGGCCTGATGGCGCCCAGCGAGACCGAGCCGCACCGGCGGGTAGGTGCGCTCGGGTGTGGCGAACGTCGCCACTACGTGTCCGCGGTCGACCACGGCGGTCGTCGCCACCTCGTCCGCGACGGCCACGAGCGGCGCACCGGCGCGGGCGGCAACCTCGCGCACCACGGCGAAGGGCTCCGCGGCCAGCCGGCCCACGACCAGCGGCACACCGGGCTTGGCGATCCCGGCCTTCTCGCCGGCGATCGCCGCCAGCGTCGTGCCGAGGTGCCGCTCGTGATCGAAGTCGATGCTGGTGATCGCTGTCACCGCCGGCTGGATGACGTTGGTGGCGTCGTAGCGGCCGCCCAGGCCGACTTCGATCGCGGCGACGTCCACCGGGACGTCGGCGAAGACGACGAAGGCCGCGGCGGTGGACACCTCGAAAAACGTCGGCGTCGCCGCCAGCCGGCCGTCGCCGACCAACGCGTCCACGGCGGCGAAGACCCGGCCCAGCGCCGCGTCGAGGGTCGCCGGCGCCACCTCCTGGCCGGCGACGACGACGCGCTCCTCGAGTCGCGCCAGGTGCGGCGAGGTGTAGCGGCCGGCGCGCCACCCGGCGGCGCCGAGCGCCGTGTCGATCATCGCCGTCGCCGAGCCCTTGCCGTTGGTGCCGGCCACGTGTACCGCCGGCCAGCGCGTCTGGGGATCGCCCAGCGCGGCCAGCAGCACGCGCATCGCGTCGAGGCCGAGCTTGATGCCGAACTGCTCGAGGGCGAAGAGCCGCTCGACGTGGGTCATCTGCGGGTTGGGGCGGAGTTCGCGGTCAGCGGGCGGTGGCCGGGTTCGCCGCCAGGTTGGCCGGCGCGCCCGGCGTCATCCCCATGAAGCGCAGCAGCCGGGCGATGGTCGGCTTCAGCTCGCGGCGATCGACGACCAGGTCGAGCATGCCGCGCTCGATCAGGAACTCGCTGCGCTGGAAGCCGGCCGGCAGCTTCTGGCGGATCGTCTGCTCGATCACGCGCGGCCCGGCGAAGCCGATGAGCGCCTTGGGTTCGGCCAGGATCACGTCGCCGAGCATGGCGAAGCTGGCGGTGACGCCGCCGGTGGTCGGGTCGGTGAGGATCGACAGGTAGGGCAGCTGGGCGCGATCGAGGCGGGCCAGCGCCGCCGAGACCTTGGCCATCTGCATCAGCGACAGCGCCCCTTCCATCATCCGCGCGCCGCCGCTGCACGAGACGATGAGCACGGCCAGCCGGCGGTCGATCGCCGTTTCGATGGCGCGGACCAGCTTCTCGCCCATCACCACGCCCATGCTGCCGCCGATGAACCCGTATTCCATCGCCCCGACGATCGCCGGCAGGCCCTCGATGGTGCCGGCGCCGACGATGATCGCGTCCTTGAGGCCGGTGGCCTTGCGGCTGGCGGCGAGGCGGGCGGCGTAGGGCTTGGTGTCGGTGAAGGTGAGCGGGTCGTTCGAGGCCAGGCCGGCGTCGTGCTCGACCCACTGCTCGTCGTCGAACAGCGAGCGCAGCCGCTCAGCGGCGGTGAGCCGGAAGTGGTGCGCGCACTTCGGGCAGACGCTCAGCGTCTTGACCAGATCCTTGGTGTAGATGATGGTGTCGCACTCGGGACACTTGACCCACAGGCCTTCGGGCACCCGGCTGGTGGCGGCCGCCGGTGTGACGATCGGCTTGCGGGCTTTCTTGAACCACGCCATCGACCTGCCAGCTTAGCAAACCCGGCTAGCGCGTGCGCGGCACGTAGTAGCGGGTGCCGTGGGTGTGGGTCTGCACCTGCTTGACCAGGTCGTCGAGCGCCTCGTCGTCGTGTTCGGGGTCGAACTGCGAGGTCTCGACGACCAGCAGCGGCGTCGCCGTGTAGTGGAAGAAGTAGTGCTGGTAGGCCTCGTTCAGCTCGCGCAGGTACTCGGCGTCGGGGCGCGGCGTGTCGTCGTCGGGCTCGTGGGCGCGGGCGGCGGCGCGGGCCAGCAGCACGTCGGTCGGGGTCTGCAGGTAGACGACCAGGTCGGGCACCGGCACGTCGCGGGCCAGCAGGTCGAACAGCCGCTGGTAGATGAACAGCTCGTTGTCGTCGAGGTTCAGGAACGCGAAGATCTTGTCCTTGTCGAAGACGTAGTCGCAGACCGTGCTCTGCTGGAACAGGTCGGCCTGGCGCAGCGACGACAGCTGGCGGTGGCGGTTGAGCAGGAAGAACAGCTGCGCCTGCAGGGCGGCGCCGGGCCGGTCGGCGTAGAAGTCGGCGAGGAACGGGTTCTCGGCGCGTTCGAGGACGGCCGTGCCCTCGAGGCGGGCGGCGAGCCGTTCGGCCAGCCTGGTCTTGCCCGACCCGATCGGCCCGTCGATCGCCAGGAAGCGGAAGGCCACGGCGGGGCGAGTATACCAGCGGCCTCGCGGCCGCCCGGCGATGCGCGCCGCGCATGGTATGGTGAAGGCCCCACCCAGGAGACGCGCCGCCCGTGCACATCGATCGCCTCGACGTCCGACTGCTCCGTCTGCCGCTGGCGCACTTCTTCGAGACCAGCTTCGGCCGTTCTTACGATCGCACCTTCCTGCTGATCCGCCTCGAGGGCGACGGCGAGGTCGGCTGGGGCGAGTGCGTGGCCGAGGCGCACCCCTACTACAGCTCCGAGACCACCGAGACGACGTGGCACGTCATCACGTCGTTCCTCGCCGCGCGCGTCGTCGGCAAGGACTTCGCCCACCCCCGCGAGGTGTTCCCGGCGCTGGCCCGGGTGCGCGGCCACAACATGGCCAAGGCGGCGGTCGAGATGGCGGCGTGGGACCTCTACGCGCGGCTGCAGGGCCAGCCGCTCGCGAAGGTGCTCGGCGGCACCCGCGACCGCATCGCGTCGGGCGTGTCGATCGGCATCCAGGACTCGCTCGATCAGCTGGTCGCCAAGGTCGAGAAGGAACTCGCCGCCGGCTACCGGCGCATCAAGATCAAGATCAAGCCGGGCTGGGACCTGAACGCCGTCGAAGCGGTGCGGGCGAAGTTTCCCGACATCCTGCTGATGGTCGACGCCAACGCCGCCTACTCGGTGGCCGACGGCGCGCACCTGGCGAAGCTCGACGGCTACCGCCTGATGATGATCGAACAGCCGCTCGAGTACGACGACGTGATGGATCACGTGCAGCTGCAGAAGGAGATCCAGACGCCGATCTGCCTCGACGAGTCGATCCACACCGTGCGCATCGCCCGCGATGCCATCGAGGCCAAGGCCTGCAAGATCATCAACATCAAACCCGGCCGCGTCGGCGGCCACGCCGAGTCGATTCGCCTGCACGACCTCTGTCAGCAGCACGGCATCCCGGTGTGGCACGGCGGCATGCTCGAGTCGGGCATCGGCCGCGCCCACAACATCCATCTCGCCAGCCTGCCCAACTTCACGCTGCCCGGCGACATCGCCGCCAGCAAGCGCTACTACGTGCCCGATCTCATCGAGCCGGGCATCGAGGTGGCCGCCGACGGCACCATCGCGGTGCCGACCGGTCCGGGCATCGGCGTCACCATCGTCGACGAGCGGGTCGCCGCCGCGACCCTGCGGCACGTGTCGCTCGACGCCGACACCGTCGCCGACGGGCACTGACGGCCGATGCGGGTGACGCGCCGCTGGCTGTCCGCCGCTGCCGCCCTGCTGTGCGGGGCCTGTGCCACGGCCCCGCCGCCCGTCCTGGCGCCGCCGCCGGCCACCTACGAACAGAAGATCGCCGCGATTCTCCGCCTCGAGGATCGCCGCGTCCTCGAGGAGGCGCCGGCGCCGCCGCCGGCCGTCACGTCGCTCACGGCGCTGCTCGGCGATGACGAAGGCCGGATCCGCCGCCGTGCCGCGCTGGGCATCGGCCGGGCCGGCCTGGCCGAGGGAGTGGCCGCGCTCACCCCGGTGCTGGCGCAGGACCGCGAGCCCGAGGTGCGGGCGATGGCGGCGTTCGCGCTCGGGCTGATCGGCGATCGCGCCGCCGTGGCGGCGCTGACGACGGCGCTCGCCGACGCCGATCCGCGCGTGCAGGGGGCGGCGGCCGAAGGCCTCGGCCTGATCGGCGATCCGTCGGCGGCCGGTGCGGTGGCGTCGATGGTGGCGACGCACGTCCGCGCCGGCGTCCTCGCCGGCATCGGCGCCGACGAACTCGGCCATCCGCTGGCGCCTCCGGTCGAGGCGGTGCGCCTCGGCGTCTACGCGCTGGTCCGCCTGCGCGACGTCGCGATGCTGCGCACGGCCGTGCTCGGCGCCGATGGCGCCCCGGCCAGCGACTGGTGGCCGTTCGCCTACGCGCTGCAGCGTATCGGCCACGCCGACGCGCAGCCGACGCTGCGGACATGGCTCACGCGCGGCGGTGCCCTGACGCGGGCCTTCGCGGTGAAGGGGCTGGGCGCGCTGAAGGACCAGGGCTCCCGCGCTGCCATCGAGATGCTGGCCGCCGACACGCGTCAACCGCTGGCGGTGCGGGTGCAGGCGGTGCGGGCCCTTGGGGCGATCGGCGACGCGCGTTCGGCCGCCGCGCTGACACCGCTCCTGCGGACCGCGACCGGCGGCGCGCTGCGCCTCGAGGCCGCCCAGGCGATCGCCGCGCTGGCGCGCCCGGAGCTCGCCGAGGCCCTCATCGACTACCTCGAAGACGACTGGGCGCCGATGCGGGCGGCCGCGCAGGCGGCGATGGCGCGCAGCGACCCCGACGCCTTCATGCCGGTGCTGTCCGGCCTCTTCGCCGATCCCGAGTGGAGTGTGCGGGCAGCGCTGGCGACGACGCTCGGCGGGCTGTCGGCCGACGCCTCTGGTCCGCGCCTGGCGCAACTTGCCGCTGACGACGACGCGAAGGTGGTCGCCGCGGCACTGCGCGGCATGACCGCGGCGAAGGTGCCGGGCGTCGAGAAGCGCCTGCTCGCCGCGCTCGCGCACGCCGACGTGATGGTGCGGGTCGCCGCCGCGCAGGGGCTGGCGACGCTGAAGCCGGCCGGTGCGGCCGCGGCGCTCGGCCAGGCCCTGGACGCGGCGGCCGGCGACGCCGGCTACACCCTGCGGGCGGCCCTGCTGTCGGCCCTGGCCGCCATCGACGGCGCCGCCGCGGCGCCGCGCCTGACCGCCGCGCTCGCCGATCGTGACTGGGCGGTACGCGTGCGCGCCGCCGCGCTTCTCGCCGGGCTGACGCCGCCAGTGCCCGGCGTCCCGAGCCGGCCGGCCCCGGCCTACGCGGCCGAGCCCGCGCTCGACGCCGTGGACGACCTGGCCGCGCCGCCTTACTCACCGCAGGCCTACCTGCGCACGAGCAAGGGCGAGGTGCGCATCGAACTCGCGGTGCTCGACGCGCCGCGCACGGTGGCCAACTTCGTGGCCCTGGTCCGCAAGGGGTTCTTCGATGGCGTCCGGCTGCACCGCGTGGTCCCCGACTTCGTCGTCCAGGACGGCGACCCGCGCGGCGACGGCGAGGGCGGCCCGGGCTACGCGATTCGCGACGAGCTGAACCAGCGGCCGTACCTGCGCGGCACCGTCGGCATGGCGCTCGACTCGAAGGACACCGGCGGCAGCCAGTTCTTCATCACCCACTCGCCGCAGCCGCACCTCGACGCGCGCTACACGGTGTTCGGCCAGGTGGTGGAGGGCATGCCGGTGGTCGATCGGCTCGAGCCGTGGGACGTGATCGAGTCGGTGCGGGTGTGGGACGGGCGGCAGTGGATTCAGGGCCCGGCCCGCTAGCGCACCGCGGCCACGCCGATCGCCGTACATGAAAAAAGGGGGCACATCGTGCCCCCTGGATCTTGCAGTCGCTGAAGGGCGACTTACCGCTTCTTGGCGGTCTTCTTGGCGGCCTTCTTCGCGGCCTTCTTCGCCTTCTTAGCCATTGTTATCCCCCCCTTCAGGTTGGATGTCTGCGGTATCGGGTTCCGCGCCACGGGATTCGCGTCTGCCGCCTGGCACTCTGCGTCCCGTGCCGGCCCCCCCGCCTCGCGTGCGCGTCCGCTGCCGGCCGCGCGATCAGTGGTGAGAGGAAAGACGGGGCAGTTTGGTTCAAACCGCCCCGAAGGCCACCGACGGCCTACTTCTTCTTCGCGGTCTTCTTGGCCGC
>CAYUAX010000085.1:14770-19146 GCA_964442845.1 uncultured Bifidobacteriaceae bacterium
AACCGCCCCGAAGGCCACCGACGGCCTACTTCTTCTTCGCGGTCTTCTTGGCCGCCTTCTTGGCCGCCTTCTTTGCCTTCTTCGCCATTGTTCCTCCTAAGGGCCTTGACTCTGCCGGATGGCGGCCACCCACGGTCGTACTACGGGTGGCCTGAGTAGGGCTCCCTCATACCAGATGTAGATTATGGATGAGAAAAACGCGATGTCAAGCACAAACGACGGCTGTGTGTCAAAAGAAACGTCTCGGCGTCGCCGCGTCGCCACGCTCGACTGACATCCCGCTGTCAACCTGCGCGCCGCGCGCGTCGGCGCGGCGTCGCGGCGGCGTCAGAACGCGCTGGTGCGCAGCCGCTGCTTCTCGGCGTGACGCTCGATCGCCAGGGCGATCAGCCGATCGATCAACGCCGGATAGGCGACGCCGCTCGCCGTCCACATCTGCGAGTACATGCTGATCGTCGTGAAGCCCGGGATGGTGTTGATCTCGTTCAGCACGAGGGCGCCGGAGCCGCGCGCCAGCAGGAAGTCGACGCGGGCCATGCCGGCGGCGTCGATGGCGCGGAACGCCTCGATCGACAGCGCCTGCACGCGGGCGACGGTGGCGGCGTCGAGGTCGGCCGGCACCACCGTGCGCGAGGCGGCGTCGATGTACTTCGACTCGTAGTCGTAGAACTCGCCCGACGGCAGCACCTCGCCGGGCAGCGACGCCTGCGGTTCGTCGTTGCCGAGCACGGCGCATTCGATCTCGCGGGCGTCGGGCACCGCCGCTTCGACCACCGCCTTGCGGTCGAAGGCGAACGCCGTCTCGAGCGCGCCGGGCAGCGCGTCCCAGGTCTTCACCTTGGAGATGCCGACGCTCGATCCGAGGTTGGCCGGCTTGACGAACAGCGGCAGGCCGAGCGCGCGCAGGCGGGCGTCGGCGGCCTCGTGCCGGTGCGTCCACTCGAAGTGGGTGACGACGGCGTAGGGAGTCTGCGGCAGGCCGGCGGCGGCGAACGCCGCCTTCATCGCCGCCTTGTCCATGCCCACCGCCGAGGCCAGCACGCCGGAGCCGACGTAGGGCACCGCGGCCAGTTCCAGCAGCCCCTGCACGGTGCCGTCCTCGCCGTACGGGCCGTGCAGCACGGGGAACACCACGTCGAGGCCGAGCCCGGTGACCACGGCGCGATCGTCCTCGCCGTCGTCGCCGGCCGGGCGCCGCTCGATCGTCACCAGGGTGTCTTCGCTTGGGTGCGAGACCACCAGGGTGTCGCGGCCGGCGCGCGGCAGCCGGGCGGCGTGCTGGCGGGCCTGTTCGATCACCTCCGCCGCCGACAGCGCCACCGGCACGCGATCGGCGAGCACCCAGCGGCCGTCCTTCTCGATGCGGATCGGCACCGCCTCGTAGCGCGTGCGATCGAGGTGCTTGAAGATCGACGCGGCTGACGCGACGGAGACCTCGTGCTCTCCGGACCGTCCGCCGTAGAGCACGCCGACGCGCAGCTTCTTCACGCAGCGATAATAGCAAGCGGCTAGCGGCTAGCGGCTAGCGGCTAGAGAGCCACATGCCTCCGTCCCCGTCGCCCGGCCCCTTCGCCTTCCAGACCACCCACACCGACGGCGCCGCCCGCGCCGGGGTGATGACGACGCCGCACGGCGTGGTCGAGACGCCGGCGTTCATGCCGGTCGGCACGCAAGGCGCGGTGAAGGCGATGACCGTGCAGACGCTCGAGGAGGCCGGCGCGCGGGTCATCCTCGGCAACACCTATCACCTGTGGCTGCGGCCCGGCGCCGAGCTCATCGCCCGCCGCGGCGGCCTGCACCGCTTCAACGGCTGGGGTGGGCCCATCCTCACCGACAGCGGCGGCTACCAGGTGTTCTCGCTGGCAGCGCGCCGTAAGGTGGAGGAGCTCGGCGTCCACTTCCGCTCGCACCTCGACGGCAGCGCCCGCCTGCTCACGCCCGAGCGGGCCGTCGACATCCAGGCCCTGCTCGGCTCCGACATCGCGATGGTGCTCGACGAGTGCCCGCCGCACCCGTCAACCCGCGAGGCGATCCGCACGTCTCTCGAACTGACGACCCGCTGGGCGGCGCGCTGCCGCGACCGCTTGACCGCCATCCGCGCCGGCGGCGACGACGTGCCGACCGCGACGACACCGGGCCAGGCGCAGTTCGGCATCGTGCAGGGCGGGGTGTACCCGGACCTGCGGGCCGAGAGCGCGGCAGCACTGGTGGACCTCGACTTCGAGGGCTACGCCATCGGCGGGCTGAGCGTGGGGGAGCCGAACGCGGTGATGTACGACGTGGTGGAGGCGACGGCGCCGCGGCTGCCGGCCGGCAAGCCGCGCTACCTGATGGGTGTCGGCACCCCGGCCGATCTCCTCGAGGCGGTGAGCCGGGGCGTCGATCTGTTCGACTGCGTGCTGCCGACCCGCAACGCCCGCAACGGGCAGCTGTTCACGCGCACCGGCCCGCTCAACATCAAGAACGCGCGGTTCGCGGAGGACGACGCGCCGCCCGACCCGGAGTGCCGCTGTTACACGTGCCGGCACTTCTCACGGGCCTATCTTCGCCATTTGTTCGCGGCCGGCGAGATGACCGGCAGCATCCTCAACACCATTCACAATCTGGCCTTCTACCTTGACACTATGCGGCTGATTAGGGAGGCTATTGCGTTTGGGACGTTCGGCGCGTTCAAGGCGGCCTACCTCCGCGCGCTCGCGTCCCGGCCGTTTGCCTCATGACGTCTTTCCCCCTCGCTGACCCCGGGCTGATCCTGGCCATGGCGGCGCCGCCCGGTCAGGCGGCCAGCCCGCTGGTGCAGTTCATCCCGTTCGTCCTCGTCCTGGCGATCTTCTATTTCGTCATCCTGCTGCCGATGAAGCGGCGGCAGAAGAAGGTCGAGACGTTCCTGGGCGGCCTCAAGGTCGGCGACAAGGTGGTCACGACCGGCGGCGTCCACGGGTCGGTCACCCGGCTCGACGAACAGACGCTCCAGCTGGAAATCGCCCCGAACGTGCGCATCAAGCTGTCGCGCACCGCCGTGGTCGGATACGAAGGGCAGCCGCCGGTGGCTGCCGACGCGGGCTGATACGAACACATGGCGAAGAACCTCCGCTGGAAACTGCTCACCATCCTGGCCGTGCTCGGCCTGGCGGCCTGGGCCTTCACGCCGCCGCAGGAGAAGGTGCGGCTGGGCCTCGACCTGAAGGGCGGCGTGCACCTGGTGATGCGCGTGCAGACCGACGACGCCCTGCGCGTCGAGGTCGAGACCACGGCCGACCGGCTGCGCGAGACGCTGCGCACCCAGAACGTCGCCGTCGGCGGCGTGGCCGTGGCCGGACCGACCGAGTTCCGCGTCACCGGCGTGCAGCCGGCCCAGGACGCGCAGTTCCGCCAGCAGCTGGTGGACGTCGATCCGCTCTACGACCGCTCGCAGAGCACGACCGACTACACCTTCCGCCTCAAGCCGGTCGTGGTCAACCAGCTGCGCGAGGAGACGGTCACCCAGGCCATCCAGACCATCGAGCGCCGCGTCAACGAGCTGGGCGTCGCCGAGCCGCTGGTGGCCCGGCACAGCGCCGCCGACCAGATTCTGGTGCAGCTCCCCGGCGTCACCGACGTCAACCGCGCCAAGGAAGTCATCCGTTCGACGGCGCTCCTCGAGCTGAAAATCGTCGAGCAGGGGCCGTTCAACGACGAGGCGTCGGCCCGTCAGGCGTTCTCCGGCAACGTCCCGCCCGACCTGCAGATCCTGCCCGGCACCATCGAGGGCGGCCCCGGCGTGCCGCCGTCCACCGGCTACTACGTGGTGCGCCGCGTGCCTGGCGTGACCGGCCGCGACCTGCGTACTGCCCGGGCCAGCCTCGACGAGAACAACCGCCCGGCGGTCCAGTTCTCGCTCAACCCGCAGGGCGCGCAGAAGTTCGGCACGTTCACCCAGGCCAACATCAACCGCCTGCTCGCCGTCGTCCTCGACGGCCGCGTCAACACCGTCGCCACCATCCAGTCGCGCATCGACGGCGAGGGGCGCATCACCGGCAACTTCACCCAGCAGGAGGCCAACGACCGCGCCCTGGTGCTGCGGTCGGGCGCGCTGCCGGCGTCGCTGACCTACCTCGAAGAGCGCACCGTCGGCCCGTCGCTGGGTGCCGACTCGGTGCGCGCCGGCGTCTACGCCTCGGCCGGCGGCCTGCTGTTCGTGCTGCTGTTCCTGCTCGTCTACTACAAGCTGGCCGGCGTCAACGCCTTCGTGTCGATCTCGGCCAACCTGGTCATCCTGATGGGCCTGATGGCCTACCTCGGCGCGACCATGACCCTGCCGGGCATCGCCGGCTTCATCCTGACCATCGGCATGGGCGTCGACTCCAACGTGCTCATCTTCGAGCGCATCAAGGAGG
>CAYUAX010000086.1:0-7057 GCA_964442845.1 uncultured Bifidobacteriaceae bacterium
CGCCCGCATCACGTCGAGGACGTAGAACGACGGCACGCGCGGCCGCGATTCGGCGAGCTCGAGCCGCGGGTAGGACAGGTACAGGCGCTCACCGGCGGCCCCGACCGCGAGCCGCAATTGCAGGCGTTCGTCGTCGGCGCGCGTGTCGGCGACCGGCAGCGGCGCGGCCAGTTCGGCGCGGCGGGCGTCGAGCAGGAGCGCATCCTCGCGCAGCCGCTGCGGAAAGATGCGCTCGGCCAGCCCGGGCACGAAGACGACGCGGAAGCGGCGGCCGCGGGCCGCCTGCGGCGTGCCGACCAGCACGCGGCCGGCGCGGCGGCGCGGCGGTTCGTGGGTGGCGGCGAGCAGGCGCGGGGCGAGCACGTCGCGCACTTCGCCGAGCGGCACCGGACCCACCGTGGCGAGCGGCGCCATCTCGGCCAGCACCCGCAACACGCGCGCCGGCTGGCGCAGCACGCGCGGCACCAGCTGTTCGAAGGCCGCCAACCAGTCGCCCCAGGTGCGCGGCTCGCGCCACTCCGCCAGCGTCTCGACGATCGGCAGCGCGAACGACTCGAGATGGCGCAGCTCGTCGCGGTCGCGGGCCAGCGCATGCAGACGAGGGGCGTCCTGATCCTCGTCGGCCAGCTCACGCATCCGCCGCTCGTACTCGGCGGCGAGGCCCGGCAGGCGGCGCCGCCAGCGATCGAGGCCCTCGATGACGTAGGCCTCGACGAGCAGTTCCTCCCAGCGCCACGGCGCGCGCAGCGTGCCGGCGACGACGCGGTCGGCGTCGCGCTCGGTGGGCAGCGGGGCCTCGTCGATCGGCGCGGCGTCCTCGGGGTGGGCGTCGGCGGGCAGGGTGGCAAGCGCGGCGTCGTCGATCGAGACGGCGATTGTCTCCGTGACAGAGCCGGAGACAATTGCGGGCACTTGGGCCAGCGACAGGTACTCGGCGAAGCGACGCGCCGACAGGCTCTCGGCAGCGCAGGCGAGCAGCGCCAGGAAAGCGCGGCCGGCGGGGTCGGGACGCCGCGTGCCGCGCTCGAACCAGGCCGGCACGCCGGCGCGGGCGAAGGCGTGTTCGAGCAGGCCGAGATAGGTCTGGGGCGCCCGCAGCAGCACGGCCATCTCGTCGAACGGCACGCCGCGCGCGGCCTCCTGCAGCACCCGGCGGACGATCTCCACCGCCTCGCGGCCTTCGCCCGGCGCCGAGAAGAGGTGCACGGTGTCGTCGAGGGCGCCGGTCGGCGGCGCCTCGACCGCGAACAGCCAGCGTCGGAGGCGATCGAGGGCGGTCGGCTCGACTGACGCGTCGGGGAGCGTCGCGACCGCCTCCTCGCCGCCACTCGCCCGGTGGGCGGCGCGGGTCGCCGTGTCGCCCTGGGGCGCGGTGGCGAGCAGCGCGGTGGACGCGCCGGCCAGCGCGTCGAGGACGCGACGCTCCGCCGCGGTCGCAATCGCGACGTCGAGCAGCAGCACCGCGCGCGCCGGCAGCGCCGACGGCTCGCCGCGCAGACGGTCGGCCGCCGTCGCCAGCACGTCGGCCCGCGTCACTGCGCCGGCCGCGGCCGCTTCGGCCTCGGCGCGCCCGAGCAGCGCCGCCAGGTCGGCGCCGACGTGCGTCACCTCGCGTACGCCGGCGGCGTCGACGCCGGCCTGCTGCAGTTCGCCGAGCGTGCGCGCTACCGCGCGCGGGAAGCCGGGCAGGTCGGCCACCGGTCCGAAGTACGGCAGCTCGGCGGCAGCGTGGGCATCGAAGGCGGCGCGTGTGGCGATCGCCTCGGCACCGAGGGCGCCGCCCGGCGCCACCAGGCGTTCCGCCAGCACGGGCAGGGCCAGGCGCATCGCCAGCTCGGCGAACGACGTGCGGGCCACGCCCACCAGCGCGCCGCGGTCGCGGGTGATCGCGAAGGCCAGCTCGTCGGCCGACGCTCGCGTCGCGCCGACGATCAGCAGCCCGTCGGCGGCGTGCGTCTCGACGAACCGCCGCGCCGCCGCCAGGCGCACCTCGGCCGTGGCTGCGACGACGACAGGATAGGGCGCAGACACGAAGACCCGTCGTGAGGATACACGACGGGTCTCGGGCTAGCGGCTAGCGGCTAGCGGCTAGCGAACGCCAGTAGGGCGGCTCTTTAGAGCCGCCTGAGGCGGAGCTGAAGCTCCGCCCTACGTCGCAAGGCTACGGCGCGAGGCTCGACGAGAGGCGGTACTTCGCGGCGCGGCCGAAGTTGCTCGACACCTTGACGTGCACCGCCTGTCCGGCCGTCACCTGCACCGAGGTCGACTCGTTGGCCGAGTTGCCCTGCAGATCCTGGTCGGAGCGGTCCTTCGCGTCGCTGAACTCGCCGTCGGTGAAGATCTCGAGCACCAGGTCGGGCGCGTCGCCCGAGCCCACCTGCCGCGTCACGACCGTGAGCGTGCCGGCCTGCGGCGCTTTCATCACCCACCAGTCCCAGTTGTCGCCGGCCGACGGGTCGAGGCCATCCTCGAACGCCTTGCCGACCTGCGCGGCCTTGGCGGCACGCGGCCGTCGGTCGGGATCGCCGGGCCGCTGGAATGGCGGAAAGCTCATGAACGAGCCGGCGATCTGGAACGTGCCGCCGTCGCCGCTCGAGCGCACGCGCAGGCGGTAGGCCCCCGGTTCCGTGATGGTCACCGACAGAAGCTCGGTGCCCTCGTCGCCGTTCATGTCCCGGTCGGTCGAGCCGTCGGGCATCACCTGGCCGTCTTCGTCCACCAGCTGCAGCGACAGGTCACTCGTGCCCTGCACGGCGACCGACAACACGCCAGCGGTCTTGGCGGCGATGGCGTACTCGGTGGGTTCGCTGCCCACCTTGCCCTGCGCCGGGGCGCCCATCGGCAGCGGCGCCGGGGCCTGCGCCACCAGCGACGCCCCCATCACGGCGACGACGCCGAACATCGAGAGGCCGAAACGCATGCGAGGTTCCTCCTGGGGTGACGCGACGCCGGCCGACGGCCAGCTCACGCACGACACCCAGGACTATAGCGTCGAAGCGACGCGACCGACCTCAGGGAAATTCGCGCATTCCCGCGACGATCCGCGCGCCGCCGCTCGGCGCGGACCGCGCTCGGGTGCCGATCAGGGCAGCCGTGTGGCCTTCACCTCCACCGTCGTGGTGCGCTTCGACACCGGATCGACGGCGCGCGAGACCTGCAGCACCTGCCCGTTCTTCACGATCACGTTCAGGCTCTGATGGTGACGCGCCGGACGCTGGACGTCGGTCGCGGCGGAGGCCTCGGGCATCGGCGGCACGTACTCCACCGTCAGCTCGAGGCGCAGCGCCTCGGCGTTCAGCAGCGTCGGCCGGGCGTCGACATTGAGCACCACCGCGTCGAAGCCGGTGATGACGTTCGGACGGGCGCTGCCCTGACTGCGGACCCGGCCCCAGTTGGCGTCCGACGCCACCAGCGACACCACCTTGACCTCCGGGGTGGCCCCGCCGCTCTCGGTGATCGTCAGCTCGACCTGCACGTTGACGTTCTGTCCCGGTTTCCCTGGCGGTGGCGGCGGCGCGGGCACGCGTAGCGCCCGCGCTGGCTCGGGCATCGGGGTCGGGGGCGCCGCGGGCACGGGCGGCGTCGGCGGCGTCGGCGGTGTCGGCGGCGTCTGCATCGCGCGCGGCGTCGGCGGCGTGGGCGGCGTTGGTGGCGACGGCGCCGACGGAACCACGGGCAGCGGCAGCGTGGCCGGCACCGGCGGCACCGGCGGTGTCTGTCCGCCGAGGAGCAACGCGCTCGCGAGCAGGATGGGCAGGGTCATGACGGATCTCCTCGGGTCAGCGGTCGCGCCAGGGCTCGAGCGCCACGGGGTCGAGTACTTCGAGGGCCAACGCGTCCACCGGCAGCGGCGGCGGGGCCAGCGCGTCGGCGGACTCGTCGGCGCCGCGGCTCAACTGCAGGGCGCCGGTCACCGGCAGCAGTGACACGGTGGAGGGATCGTCGGCCGGCACCAGCACGTCGCGCACGGACGCGCGCTGGCGGCGGCGCGCGCCGGGCGCCGCCAGGACCTGCGCCGCGCCCACCAACGCGACGGCGCCATCGGGCTGCGGAGTCGAGACGTCGGCCGGCCCCGCGGGCTCGGGCCGATCGGCCGGCGCTGTCACGAGGCTGACCGTCGGGCGGGCCGCACCCGCCGACGCCGGCGACGACACGTCCCGCGGCGCCGGCAGCCACAGCATCGCCAGCACCGTGGCACACGCGATCGCCGCGGCCCCGCCGAGGCCGATCGCCACGCCGTGTCGCGGCGGCGCCGCGCGCAGCCGCGCCACGACCCGCGCCCCGGTGCCGTCGGCGGCCCCCGAGGCGACGACACGTTCGGCGGCCTGCTGCAGCAAGGCGTCGAAGGCCGCCTCATCGATCGGGCCGGCGTCGCGCCGCATCGTCAGCTCACGCATCGCCCACCTCGTGACCGAGCGCAGCGATCTTCTCGCGCAGGATCCGGCGCGCCTCGAAGACCCGCCACTTCACCGTGCCTACCGGCAGCCGCAGCCACTCGGCGATCTCGTCGTAGCGATGATGGTGCGCGGTGGCGAGCAGGAAAGGGTCGCGCAGCCGCGTCGGCAGCGATCGAATCGCCACGGCCAGGACGCGGTCGAGTTCGCCGGCCATCGCCTCGCCTTCGGGCGACGGGCCGCCGGCGGCGGTCTCGCCGATCGCGACCTCGGCATCGTCGCCGCTCACCAGCCGGGTCAGCCACGTGCGCACAGAACGCCGGCGATCCAGAGCCTTACGCCAGGTGATGCGCAGCAGCCACGAGCGGAAGGCCAGGGGATCGGCGAGGTCGCCGAGCCGCTGCCAGGCGGTGAGACACGCCTCCTGCACCACGTCGTCGGCGTCGTCGCGCGTCGCCAGCGCCGCGGCGGCGACGCGGCGCGCGGCGCGGGCATGCCGATCGACCAGCGTGCCGAACGCCTCGAGGTCGCCGGCGCGGGCCAGCGCCACCAGCTGCGCGGTGTCCGACTCGAGGGCCGGGGGCCCGGCGGCGTCGCTCATGGCAGGCGCGCCGAGGCGGCGAAGGGTCAGCTCGGCCACGGTCACGACGGAAAGACGACGTCCTGCAGCCACGGGTTGGAGAACCTGCGAGTCGCGGTTATGTCCACGCGCCTGAATCGAGGACAGGATCCCCCAGACAGGACAGCACCTCCTCTAGAATCTGGGGATTCCGGCGCGGCCTGCCCCATCCCTGGCGGGGTGGGCCGGGTACACCCCTTGCTTTACCCCAGCCGAAGGAGAGGGCAATGGAAATCAACAAGCTGGTCTTCGGCGGGCTCATCGTGGGGTGCCTGGCAGCGGCAGGGGGCGGCGCGTATCTGGCCACCCGCCACAACGCTCAGGACACCCAGGGCGCGGCGCAGGCCAGCCCTGCCCCGGTCGCCGCCGAAACCGCGCCCAACGGTCAGCCGGTCACGGCGTCCGAGGGGGTGCTGACGCCCGAACCCGCGGCCGTCGCCCCGGCGCCCACCCCCGCACCAGTCGCCCCTCGTCAGGAACGCGTCGCCGCTGCGCCGCGACCGGCGGCCGCGGCTCCGGCACCGGCCCCCCGTCGTGAGACCCCGGCGCCGCGCCAGGCGTCGGCCCGTCCGGCACCGCCGATCGAACCCGCGCCGGCCCCCGCCCCCGTGGCGACGGGCGGTGGATCGATGTGGGAGGCGCGGCCCGCCGTCGAGGCTCAGACCCCGGAACGTCAGGCCCCCGAGCCCGAGCCGGTCGCGCCGCCGGCGCCCGAGTTCGTCGAGCTGGTGGTGCCAGCCGACGCCGTGATGGGCCTGCAGCTCGAGACCACGGTGTCGAGTGAACGCGCCAAGGTCGAAGACGCGGTGGACGCGCGCGTCACCCGCGATGTGCGCGTCGGCGGCCGCGTGGCCATCCCAGCCGGCTCGGTCGTGCGTGGCACCGTCACCGACGTGGTGCGCGGCGGCAAGGTGCGCGAGCGCGCGCGGCTCAGCATCCGCTTCCACACCGTGGTGCTCGGCAACGGCGACCGGCTGGCCCTGCGCACCGACGCCATCACCCGCGAAGGCGAGGCGCCGGGACGCGAGAGCGCCGCGAAGATCGGCGGCGCGGCGGTGGGCGGCGCGATCCTCGGCGCCATCCTCGGCGGCGGCAAGGGCGCGGCGATCGGCGCCGGCGTCGGCGCCGGCGGAGGCACCGCGGCGGTGATGGCCGGCGAACGCAATTCGGTGACGATCCCGGCCGGCTCCACGGTGAGCGTGCGGGTGCAGCAGCCGGTGGCGGTCACCGTCGAGAAGGAATAACCACGGCGAGGGCATCGCGTAGAATCGATCTCCTGAAGGAGATGTCCATGCGCGGTGCCCTCACGTTCTGTCTCGCCCTCGTCCTGGCCGCTCCGGCCCTCGCCCAGACCAAGGGCACCTATCCCGGCGTCACCAACTTCACCCGCGTCGACGCCACCGTGGCGTGCGGCGGCGCCGCCGAGGTGGCCACCCTCGACGCCCTCAAGAAG
The DNA here is from genome assembly GCA_964442845.1 of uncultured Bifidobacteriaceae bacterium. Taxonomy (GTDB): domain Bacteria; phylum Acidobacteriota; class Vicinamibacteria; order Vicinamibacterales; family UBA2999; genus CAWAYR01. The sequence goes on from CAYUAX010000086.1 coordinate 6,467, forward strand.
GACGGCTTCAAAGCCGTGATCAACCTGCGCATGGCCAGCGAGCCGGGCGCCAACATCGACCAGAACCAGGCCCGCGCCAAGGAACTGGGCCTCGCCTACATCCACATCCCGTTCAGCGCCGGCAGCCCCGACCCGAAAGTGATCGACCAGTTCCTGGCGGCCATCGCCGACAAGTCGAACCAGCCGGTGTTCGTGCACTGCGCGTCGGCGCAGCGGGTGGGCACGGTGTGGCTCGCCAAGCGGGTGCTGCAGGACAACTACAGCATCGAGAAGGCCACCGAAGAAGCCCACGCCATCGGCCTCAGCAACCCCGGCCTCGAGAAGTTCGCGCTGCAGTACATCGCCGATCACAAGAAGTAAGCACCACCGTCGTGAGGCGCGCTTCCCCTCGTGCCCTTCGTGACCGTTCACCAAGGAGAAAGACGATGCGGAAGAGTGTCCTCGGAACGATGTTCGTGCTGGCGGCGTTGGCCGTCCCGTCGGCGGCCCGCGCCGACGTGCTGCTGACCCCTTACGCCGGCCTCAGCTTCGCCAGCAAGACCGGCGACAAGGACGCCGGCAGCCAGCTCGAGCTCGACAACCGCTGGGTCC
>CAYUAX010000086.1:7067-19132 GCA_964442845.1 uncultured Bifidobacteriaceae bacterium
GGGTCCTGGGCGGGTCCATGGCCATCATCGGCGCCAGCGGCCTCGGTTTCGAGGTGGATCTCGGATTCATTCCCGACTTCTTCGAGCCGAAGGATCTCGACATCGACGTCCTCGGCACCAACAACGTCACCACCTTCATGGGCAACGTGATGTTCGTCGGCACCACCGGCGGCATGCGGCCGTACGTCACCGGCGGCGCCGGCCTGATCCGCAGCCAGCTCGGCGACTTCGGCGACCTGTTCGACGCCACCGAGTCGAGCCTCGGCGTCAACGTCGGCGGCGGCCTGATCCTCGGCTCCGGCCGGGTGTCGCTGCGCGGCGATGTGCGCTACTTCCGCAACGTCTCCGAGTCGGACGACCCGCTGATCGACGAGGCGCTGAAGGACATGCGCTTCTGGCGCGGCACCGTCGGCGTCTCCTTCGGGTTCTAGCCGCTCCGCCGTCGGTTGACAGTCTCTCCCCGCGCCAGCGATACTGAACGGTCGTCTGGCGCGGCGATTTCCCGACTTGATGGGCCGCGCCCCGGCTCCGCAGCACACCGCGGACCGGTGTGTTCTATCTAAGTCGCGGGAAGCCCGCGACCGAGCGGGCTTTTTCTTTTGGAGCGTTATGACCGACCGATACATCTTCTCGTCGGAGTCCGTCGGCGAGGGTCACCCCGACAAAGTCGCCGACACCATCTCCGATGCCGTCCTGGACGCCTGCCTGGCTCAGGACAAGTTCAGCCGCGTCGCCTGCGAGACGTTCGTCAAGTCGAACGTCGTCGTGATCGGCGGTGAGATCACCACCAAGGCGAAGCTCGACTTCGAGAAGATCGCGCGGACGGCGATCCGCGACATCGGCTACGTGAACGACGACGACGTGTTCCACGCCGACAAGGTGTTCATCAACCTGCTGGTCACCCAGCAGTCGGCCGACATCGCCCAGGGCGTGGACGCCCGCAAGGCCAAGGGCAAGAAGACCGCCAAGCAGGGGGCCGGCGACCAGGGCCTGATGTTCGGCTACGCCAGCAACGAGACCCCGGAACTGATGCCGGCGCCGATCATGTTCGCGCACCGCCTCGGCCGCGAGCTCACGAAGATCCGCAAGAGCGGTGCAGTGCCGTGGCTGCGGCCCGACGCCAAGTCGCAGGTCTCGGTCGTCTACGAGGGCGGCAAGCCGGTCGGCATCTCCAACGTCGTGATCTCGACCCAGCACGCCGCCGACGTGTCGCACGCCGAGATCGAGAAGTTCTGCATCGAGCACGTCATCCGCAAGGTGCTGCCGAAGCGGCTGCTCTCCGACAAGACCGAGTTCCTGATCAACCCGACCGGCCGCTTCGTCGTCGGCGGCCCGCAGGGCGACACCGGCCTCACCGGCCGCAAGATCATCGTCGACAGCTACGGCGGCATGGGCCGGCACGGCGGCGGCGCCTTCTCGGGCAAGGACGCCACCAAGGTCGATCGCAGCGCCGCCTACATGGGCCGCTGGGTGGCCAAGAACATCGTCGCCGCCGGCCTCGCCGACCGCTGCGAACTGCAGTTCGCCTACGCCATCGGCCACCCCGACCCGGTGAGCGTGCACATCGACACCTTCGGCACCGGTACGGTGCCCGCGGCGCGGATCCTGCGCGCGGTCAACCGCGTGTTCAGCTTCCAGCCGGCCGACATCATCGACCAGCTGAACCTGCGCCGGCCGATCTACTCACAGACCACCAATTACGGCCACTTCGGCAAGAAGGGCCTCAGCTGGGAAGCGACCGACAAGGTCAAGGCGCTGCAGAAAGCGCTGTGACCCGCCGCGGCGCGATTACCGCGCCGTGGCGGCCGCCAGCGGCTCTTCGGCGGCCTTGCCCGGCCGGTAGGTCGCATAGACGATCACCGGAATGGCCAGGCCGCCGAGCCGCTCTTCGACGATCGGCAGCACGTCCTCCCAGTCCAGCCCGCCGACCCCGGTCGCCAGCCGCGGCAGCGCGATCGACGTGAAGCCTTCGGCGGCCGCCATCTTCGTCAGCGACCGCAGGGCGTCGCGCACGTAGGGCAGTGTCGCGCGTTCGGGCCGCCCGCCGCGGCCGGCCGTCACGCCTTGCGTGAGCAGTTGCACGATCCGCACGCCGTCGGCGCCGCCCCACATCCAGGCCTCGCCCGGCGCGGCGTGGGTGGTCGTGCACCAGTGATGGAAGTCCTTGTGCAGCGCCGGAAAGCGCTCGCGAATCTCCAGCGCCAGCCCCTGCGTCATCGGATCGTTGGGGGCAACGCCGTGCGCGATCACCTGGGCGCGCGACAGCAGGATGTCTCCGGACACGTAGTGGATCACGACAGACTCCCTCAGGATCAGCGGTCGGCGCAGCCGACGCAGGTGGTGGCGCCCGGAATCGCCGCCAGGCGCTCCGCCGCGATCGGCCGCCCGCAGCGCGCGCAGCGCCCGTAGCTGCCGGCGTCGAGGCGGGCCAGCGCGGCGCGCAGCTGCGCCACCTCGGCACGAGTCGCCTCGTCGAGGCCTTCGAGCACGTCGTCGTTCTCGACCTCGACCGCCCGTTCCGACCAGTCGGGGTGGCCTGGCCGGCGCAGATCGCCAGTGATGGCCGCGGAGCGCCTGAGCAGCACCTCCAGCCGGTCCTGCAACTCCGCACGCACGCGTTCGGGGACGGACATCACTCGCTCCGCGGCGGAGAGCATCAAGAACGATGCCGCGGCAGGCGGGCGGGATTGCGTGGGTTTTCGGGCGTCGGGCGGAGCGGCCAGGCCGTGCGATCGCGGATTCCCCATCGGCGCGGGGGGATCCTTCGCGTCGTGGGATGAGCGCGGCTGGTGGGTGGAGGCGGCCCCGCCGGCGCCAGCCGGCAGGGCCGTGCCAGCGCTATGGCAAGCCGCGCATGGCCGCCGTGATGATCCCGACGCGTTCGACGCCGGCGCCCTTGGCGGCGTCGATGACGCCGACCACTTCTCCGTAGCGCAACGCGCCGTCGCCCATGATGAACAGCGTCTTGTCGCGGCGCTGGGCGTAGATGTCGCGCAGCAGCGGGCCGAGCGCCCCGGGGGCGACATCCTGCTTGTTCACCGACAGCCGCCGCGCCGCGGTGTACTCGAGCACGACGTGGTCGGTGAACGCCTGCGGCGTGGCGCGCGACTGCACGTCGGGCGGCAGCGCCGCATCCAGCCCCTCCTGCGACAGGTTGAGCGCGGCCATGAAGATCACGATGAGAACGAGCAGCACGTCGATCATCGGCGTGATGTTGAGCTCGGACTGCACCGGCAGGCGGCGCGGTTGCGGTACGGCGGGCGGACGAAGGGTGGCGGCCATGGCTCAGCCCAGCCGGAACATCACGGTGACGGTCATGATCACCGCCACCGGCTGGCCGTTGAGCCGCGTCGGCGTGTAGCGCCATTGGCGCACCGCCTGCAACGCGGCCTCGGCCAGCAGCGGCTCGGCGCGCAGCACCCGGGCGTCCACCACCTGTCCGTCGGTGCCGATGGTCGCTTCGATGATCACCACGCCCTGGACGCGCGCGGCCTGCGCGATCGCCGGATAGATCGGCGCGACGTCGTGCACCTTGGTCGGTGGCGTGAGGCCGCCGCTGATGCGGACGGGCGCGATCGGCGGGACCGGCGGCGGGGGCGGGGGCGGCGTCAGCACGAGGAGCCCGTCCTCGATCCCGCCGACGATGCCAGGACCGTCGTCGGCCCGCGTGCTGGTGTCGGTCTGCCAGTCGGGCTCCTTGGCCACGCCGGTCGGCGCATCGAGCGGCGCGGCATTGGGGTTGGCCGCCGCGACGTCGGTGGGCGGCGTTGGTGCGAGCCGCTTCAACGGCGGCGGGGGCGGCACCACCGGCGTGACCATCGACACCGACAGCGGCGCATAGAGCGCGGGCAGCGCGTCGCTGGCGACGAGCGGCACGACGACGACCGCGGCCACGACGAACACGTGCGCGGCGAGTGACAGCGGAACGGTGAGACGCGACCGCGCGCCCACGCCGTCGAAGGGGCGGGTCATCTGTCCGAACAGATCACGAGGCATGGTCGATCCTCCTGGCGCACACCGCGCGCACGGCCGTAAAGGCCGGGCCCGACATGCGCAATCGAAGGACGACGCTTCGGATCCGAGCGAGTCGTCGTTGGTAACTACTTGGACACCGCGCGCAGTGACAGGTTCCGCGCGGTCGTGTGGGGAACGGGGAACGGGGAACGGGGAAAGACCTTACACGGAACTGACGCTTCTTGAGAACAAGTGAGGTCGGCGCGATCAGCGCCGGCGCAATTCCCCGGTCCCCGGTCCCCGATCCCCGGTCCCCGTCACTTGAGCAGCCCCATGCTGGTGACGTTGATCACCTGGCGGCCGTCCTTCTCGGTCACCTGGCCCTTGGCCTCGACCCGTTTGGCGACGAAATCGAGCAGTTTGGCATTGCCGTTGGCGGTGTAGTCGCCGTCGATCACGTAGACCGCGTCGTCACCGAGAATCGCCATCTGGTGGCCCTTGCGGGCGCAGGCCATCGCACAGGCGGCGTGCGCTTCGCCACGGCCGCCGGCGCCTTTCTCCAGATGGCAGGCCAGGTCGACGACTTCGCCACGGACGCTCGGCGTCTGCGCAGTCGGCGTCAAGGTGGCGAGAGCGACGAGCGCACAGCAGGCGGACAGGCCACGCATCGAGGAACTCCTGGCTCCGTTGTAGACCGCCCGCCGAACGCGGTCAAGCCGCCGCGCACGGCGCGCGGGCTGCGTGTAGACTCCCGGTCAACCTTTCGCCCCGACAGGAGTTCGCGCATGACGATTCGCCGCCTCACCCCGACCGTCGCCGCCGGCACCGCGTGGCTCCTCGCCGCCGGGCTGCTCGGCGCGTGCCAGAACGCCCCGGCGCCCGCCGCGGCTCCGGCCCCGGCCGCCCCCGCCGATCCGGCCGCCGCCGCCCGCGAGAAGCTGATCGCCCGCGGGAAGTCGCTCGAGCTGCCCACGAAGTACGAACCGGTGCCGGGCGACGCGCTGTCGCATCACACCTCGGGCTACGCCAAGACGATGTGCTCGGCGGTGTTCATCACCGGCTATGACATCGACTTCGCGGCCGAGCACGTCGGCTATTTCACGGGGCCCTACGAGGAGCGCAAGAAGGTCGGCAAGCCAGTGGTCGATCACCAGAAGAAGACGGTGAGCGTCACGCTGCCCAACGGCGTGACCCGCACCGCCGTCTACACCGGCAGCCAGGGCTGCGTGACCTATCCCGAAGGCTCGACCACGCTGTCGTTCACGCCCAAGACGGTGTCGGCCAACCTGCCGTCGGCCAATGCACAGGACTGGCCGATGGGCGACCGGCTGCCGAAGACGCCGTTCCCGGCCGAGCTCGACGAGGCGAAGATCAAGAGCGCCGTCGACGCCGCGTTCGAGAATCCGGACGCCGAGACCACCGCCTTCGTCGTCACCCACAAGGGCCGGCTGGTCGGCGAGCGATACGGCGACGGCATCTCCGTGACCACGCCGCTCGAGAGCTGGTCGATGGGCAAGAGCGTCACCTCGACGATCATGGGCACGCTCGTCCACAAGGGCGTCTACACGCTCGAGCAGCCGGCGCCGGTGCCCGAATGGCAGAGCGAGGGCGACCCGCGCAAGGAGATCCGCATCCAGGACATCCTGCGGATGTCGAGCGGCATCCGCATCATCTCGCCGTCGGATCCCGACTACGACCCGAAGGGCCCGTACCCGGATCACCTCTACCTCTACACGGGCGGCGTCGACTCGTTCAAGTACGCGGCGACGCGGCCGCAGCAGTGGAAGCCGAACACCGTGGGCCGTTACCGCAACACCGATCCGGTGCTGACAAATTACCTGAACAAGCTCGGCATCGAGAGATTGAAGCTCGACTACCTGTCGTATCCGCAGCGCGCGCTGTGGGACAAGATCGGCGTCCGCACGATGGTGATGGAGACCGATCCGTTTGGCAACTTCCTCACCCAGGGCTACGAATACATGTCGGGTCGCGACTGGGCGCGCCTCGGCAACCTGTATCTCAACAACGGCGTCACGCCGGGCGGCGAGCGGATCCTCCCCGAGAACTACGACGAGTTCGTGAGCACGCTGGCGCCGGCGTGGGTGGCCGACGAGCGGCCGGTCTACGGCGGCTTCTTCTGGATCAACGGCGACGGCGCCTGGCCGATTCCGAAGGAGAGCTACTCGATGAACGGCGCCGGCGGCCAGCAGGTGTGGATTATCCCGTCGCACGACCTGGTGGTGGTGCGGATCGGCAACTTCCGCGGCAGCCGGCACGTGCGGGCCACGCTCGGCAAGGCGCTCGAGATCCTGATGGCGTCAGTGCCGAAGCGCGGTGAGGCGCGGACGACCGGCAACTGACCTCGGGCGTCACTGCACGTCGAGCACGAGCTCGTCGCCCGCCGGGCCAGGGCCCTGAGCGTTCACCGCGCGTACCCGCACGTAGTAGCGGCCCGGCGGCGCCGACGCCTGGAACGAGGAGCCGACGACAGGCACGGTTCCGATATCGGTTCGTCCCGGGGCGGTGCCTGCCTCGATCAGAAATCCGGTCGCGGGCCAGCCCAGGGCCGGCGACTCCCAGACCATCAGCACGGCGCGGCCGCGCACCGTGGCGGTGGTCGCGACCGGCGGGCCCGGGGGCGCCGGCTGCACGTCCACTCGCACCTCAGCGGACGGCGCGCTGATGCCGAAGGCGTTCGACGCCTGTACTCGGACGAAGAACGTCCCGGGCGGCGCCATGGTCGTGACGCTGGTATCGGCCGAGCCGGTGTCGAGCCGGGCCACGACCGGGCCGCCGGCGGTGAGGCTCGCCAACACGACGTGCGCCGTCGCCGCCGAGGCGTCGCTGACGACACCCGCGAACGGCACCAGATCGCCTGCGCCAGCCGACCACCGAAGTGTCACCCGCGGTCCGTCGAGGTTCGCTGCCAGGTCGACCGGGGCCTGCGGCGCGCGCGGTGCGAGTCGGGCATGCCACGAGAGGCTGATGCCGTCGTCGCGGTCGGCGACGCCGTCGATGCCGGCGGCGGGCCGCCGCCAGGCGACGGCGTTGCCGGTCGGCGTGCCCGTGGCAGCGTCGCGTTCGACGTCCAGGTACAGCCGATCGTCGAACGTCGCCAGCGACGCGCCCGCAACGGGAAGCACCGGCGCCAGCAGCCGGGGACCTGTCGCCGCGTTGACGCGGGCGAGATAGCGCGTGCCGCCGATCCACGCATCGGCGAACAGGTCCACGGGGCTCGCGTCGATCACGAGCACCGTCGAGACCGGCACCTCGGGCAGCACGGGATCGACGGCGCCGGTGTCGGCCGTCACCGCCATCAACGCACGTGCCGCGCCCGTGCCGGCGGCGGCGATGAGATGGCCCTGGAGAAACACCCGCCCCTGACTCAGGCGCACCGATCGAACGCAGGCCAGCGGTAATGGGATGCGTCCCGGCGGGGTGCAGTCCGGCCGTAATGCCGGGCGCCACGGCGAGAGCGAGCCGGCCAACGTCATCGCGGCGGCCGCTTCGCGGGGCTGCCATGGTGCCCCGGCGGCGTCGCGGGCCTGGGAGAAGCTGCCGACGGCGTAGACCCGGCCCAACCCGACAGCAAGGCCGGTGATGGGACTCGGCGTCAACGACGGCGACACGTCGAACGTCCACGAGGGATCGAGCGCCCCGGTGGTGGCGTGGTATCGCCGCACTCGGCCCGATGACGCGGCATACAGCAGCCCGGCCTCTTCGTCGGCAGCGAGCGCCGAGACACTGGAACTCTCGGCGGTCCATGACAGGACTTGGCCTGTCTGCGAGTCGATCGCGGCGAGGTTCGCGCGCGCCACGCGGTCGCGAGCCGTCACGACCGGGAAGTGGCGGAGCCCTTCCACCGGCCAGCCGCCGAAGGTGACGGCGTAGGGCATCGTCCACGGCTCGAGGGCGCCGCTCGCGACATCGAGCGCGGCGGCGGTATCCCGCGGGGCCCCAGGCGCGAAGTCGCCGAAGACCAGGAGGCGGCTACCGGCGAGCAACAGCGTGTTGAACGACGCCCCGGCGTCGTTCATCCACGCCGGCGGGTCGAAGCCGACGAGCCGAGCCCCTGAGACGGCGTCGAAGCCGACGACGCGCGGCGCCGCCACGCCGTCGATGGTCAGGCCCTGGCCGGCCAGGAACACGCGGCCGACATCGGACGCGGCGATCGGCGCGACCGATGCGCGCACGGTCGGCCAGTTCGGCAGCGCGGTCAGTGTATCGGCATCGAGCGCGATGATCTCCTGCAGCGACGCCACGGATGCGCCCATCGACAGCACCACGACGTCGCCGCCCTGGACCTGGCTGAAGGTCTCCACCGCCAGCGGGCGGACGAGCTGGAACGCGGCACCCTGCGCCGGATCGACCCAGCCGAGCCCGTTCGGCACCGAAAGCGCGCCGCTCGTCGCCAGCAGCCGTCCCCCTGGCAGCGCACCGCGAATCAGATACCTGCTGGCGGGGTCAGCCGTCCAGTAGCGCAGGATGGCCCCGGTGGTGCCGTCGGCCTCGACCAGATGGACGGCCGTCGAGGCGATTCCGGTGGCCACCTGGAAGTAGACACGCCCCGAGATCTCGACGAGCGTCGCGCCCAGATCCGGCCACAGCCGGATCCCGGCAGGCAGCGTCAGGCGAAAGCGCCGATCGAAGCGGCAGTCGGCGCCGATGCGTGCCATCGGGGCGCCCGGCGGCAGCGGAAATGGCCCGTTGGCGTCCGACAGCGTCGTGGGGTCGCCGACCGCGACGAGGCCCGCGGCCAGCAGCGCCTCTCCCTGCCTCGCGCAGCCGGACGCTGCCGCGAATGTCAGCGCGGCTGGATCGAACAGCGCCGAGAACGGCGGGGTCGCCGTGCCGATCTTCGTGAACGCACCGCCGACGAATACGGTGGGCCCGATCTGCACCGACTGCGCGATCTGGCCGTTGGCCTGGACGCGCCACGACGGGTACGGCGCGACGTCGGCCAACAGCCGCGGCGTGGCCGCCGCCGCGACCGCCACGAACAGCGGCATCCACCAGTGACGGTGCGTCATCGTCGCCCTCAGCGGCGACCAGTATCGTCTACGGCAGCGCGAACAGGAACACGGCGCGGCCGGCGGCCACCGAGACGTGCTGCCGGCCGTCGACCAGGAACGTCGTCGGGTTCGACCGCACGATGCCCCCGACCTGGAACTGCCACAGCGGCGCGCCGGTCTTCGCGTCGAGCGCGTAGAAGTTGCCCTCGTTCGATCCCGAGAACACCAGGCCGCCGGCGGTCGAGAGCACGCCCGACCACGACGGCGACGGCAGCCGGAAGTCCCACACCTTGGCGCCGGTCTTCGCGTCCAGCGCCCGCACCGCGCCCCACGCCTCGTCGGCGAGCCGGCGTTCGCCACCGCCGGTGAACGGCTGCCCGGCCTCGTACTCGACGTCGGTCTTGTAGTAGTAGGAGCCCATCTCGCGCACCGGCACGTAGAACAGCCCGGTCTGCGGACTGAACGACGGGCTCGGCCAGTTGGTGGCGCCCTGCAGGCTGGGGTAGACGAGGTTGCCCTCGTAGGTCGGCTCGGTCCCCTCGACCACGCGCGGGCGGCCCTTCGCGTCGATACCCTTGGCCCAGGTCTGCTTCGCGTACGGCGCGGCGTGCAGGAACTCGCCCGTGACGCGGTCGAGCACGTAGTAGAAGGCGTTACGGTTGGCGGTGATGAGGGTCTTGCGCGGCCGGCCGGCGATCTCGAGGTCGGCCAGCACCTGGATCTGGTTGGCGTCCCAGTCGTGCACGTCGTGCGGCGTGTACTGGAAATGCCACTTCATCGTGCCGCTGTCGGCGTCGAGGGCCAGCACCGCCGACGTGTAGAGGTTGTCGCCCTTGCGGACGTCGCCGTTCCAGTCGGGGCCGGGGTTGCCGGTGCCCCAGTAGAGCAGGTTCAGCGCCGGGTCGTACGAGCCGGTGAGCCACGTGGCGCCGGCGCCGTTCTTCCAGCTGTCGCCGGCCCAGGTCTCCACGCCGGGCTCCCCCGCTGCCGGCACCGTGTAGGTGCGCCAGGCGCGCTTGCCGGTGGCCGCATCGTAGGCATCGACGAAGCCGCGGATGCCGGCCTCGCCGCCGCTGATGCCGACGACGATCTTGTCCTTGACCGCCAGCGGCGCCATCGTGATCGAGTGGCCGGTGCCGTTGTCGGCCACCTTCGTCTCCCAGCGCACCGCGCCGGTCTGGGCGTCGAGGGCGACCAGCGCGCCGTCGAGTGCACCGACGAACACCTTGTCGTCGAGAATGGCGACGCCGCGATTGGTGGCCGGAAAGCCGATCAGGCGCAGGTCGGAGGGCATCGGCCGCACGTAGCTCCAGATCGGCCGGCCGTTCTTCGGGTCGAGCGCGGTGACGGTGGTCGGCGGCTCGGTGACGTACATGATGCCGTCGGCGACGATCGCCGACGTCTCCATCTGGCCGTTGCCGGCCACCTGGTAGAGCCACACCGGCCGCAGGCCGCCGACGTTGGCGACGGTGATCTGATCGAGCGTCGAGTGCCGATGGCCGAAGTAGCCGCCGTTGTAGGTGAGCCAGACCCCGGGCTCTTTCGCGGCGTCCACGATGCGCTGGTACGGCACCTGGGCGCCGAGCGCCGCGCCCCAGACCGCCAGGGCGGTCATCGCCATCGCCGTTCGCCTCATCGCTGTCCTCGCAGGCTGGAGAGATACGCCACCAGGTCGTCGAGATCGGTCGCCGCCAGCGACCCGTAGGCCGGCATCAGGCTGGCGCCCGCTTCACGCGTCAACTCGGCCAGGTCGGCGACGCGGAACGTGTGCAGGCGTCCGGCGGTGTCGCGCACGTGCACCCAGAACGCGTCTTCGCTCACCCGCACGCCGCGGACGACGGGCCCGGTCCGTGGGCGGGCGGTGACCACGACGTGTCCGTCGGGCACCCGCGCCGCCGGGCTGACCAGGGCCTCGCGCAAATAGGCCGGACCGCGCTGAACCCCGATCGACGACAGGTCGGGACCGAGCGCCTTGCCCTGGCCGGCCACGACGTGGCAAGTGGCGCAACCGCGCGCCGCGTACACCTCGCGGCCGTGGCGCGGATCGCCGCTGGCCGTGGCGCCCCCCTGCTGGTTGAACGCGCGCACGTAGGCCGCCAGCTGCCAGCTGCGGCGCGGGCCGTTGGCGTCGCCGAACCCGGGCATCACGCCGGGGATGCCGGTGCGCACCAGCGTGTACAGCCCGGCGTCGTCGGCGCCGCGGGTGAACGCCGGCTTCAGCAGCGACGGCCCGTAGCCGCCGCTGCCGTCGATGCCGTGGCACAGGGCGCACTGCGCGCCGTAGAGGCGCTTGCCTTCGGCGAGATCGGCGGCGTCGGCTGCCGACAGCGGACGCTCGAGCCCCGGCGGCGGGTACTGCGCGGCGACCCGCGCGAGCGTCAGCAGCGCGAGGACGAGAGCCAGGACGGTCGGGCGGAACCAGCCGGCGCGAGGCATCGAGAAGCGCTCCGTGGCCAATGTGGTGCGATGACGCGCGGACTCTACCACGCCCGGGCCGGCGGCGACGCCGTGCACCGCTGCGCAACGCCGGCCGGCGGCGGCAGGCGACGTAGAATGGCCGGAGCATATCGTCGAGCGAGCGCCCCCAGCAGCTCGTCGCGAGCGTCCCCGCGTGTCGCGGCACGCTCTCCACGGGCGGCCTGCTCCTGTGGACCGGAGGTCGTATGCCGGACGCGTTCGAAGAGCAAGCGGTGCTCGTCGCTGCCGAACAGGCAGCGGCGGAAGGCGACACGATCGCCGCGGAGATGCACCTCCGCAAGCTGCTGGACCTGCAGACGGCACGGCTCGGCCCCGAGCACGCCGAGGTGGCGTCGACGCTGCACAACCTGGCGGTCGTCTGTGAGCGGGCCGGGCGCATCGGCGAGGCCGAGGGCCTGTACCGACGCGCCTACGCCGTCGCCGTGGCGGCGCTGCCGCCCACCGATTCGCTGGTCGTCCGCTGTCAGGACGATCTCAACGCGTTCCTCGATGCCCGCGTGATGCCGTTGCAGCCGCCGGCCGCCACCGTCGCCCCGCCGGCCCCGCCGCGCGCCGCCCCGGCGTCGGGCGTGCGCAAGCCGAGCCCGTCGGGCGCCGCCCGGTCAGCCGCCCGGCCGGCGT
>CAYUAX010000087.1:0-7004 GCA_964442845.1 uncultured Bifidobacteriaceae bacterium
CCTGACGTCGAACCGTCACCCATGTGCGGCCGTCGCACACTTTAGAGCTGCCGAATCGTGCTCTTCAGATCTGCCGAGTTGAGCTCTCTAGAGCTGCCGAGTTCGGCGGCGATCACGCCGCCGGGACGGCGTTGCGTCCCTCACACCTCACGCTTCGCTCCGGGCTACCAGGAGGGCTCGACCTGGCGCTGGGCCAGTCCGGCAAAGCGCCCGGGGCTCAGATTTCGGCGTGACGGACGCCACACCGCCCCGCCGGCTGTCTGCCCGCCGCCTGCGTGCGGTCGTAGTAAGCTGAAGCGCTGTCCCACGTGCCGGCGTGGCGGAACTGGCAGACGCGCGAGACTCAAAATCTTGTTCCCCTTACGGGGAGTGTGGGTTCGATTCCCTCCGCCGGCACCAGCCTTCGCTCGCCTGAAGCGTTCGCGAGCTACGGCTGGCGAGGCAGCACTAAAGAGCTGCCCTACAGCTGCCACCGAGGCTAGCCGCCGCCCTTGCCTGAGCTTGGGTCGGGCGGCTCCCAGCCCTGCCCGGCCATCTCCTCGTACTTCGCGGCGGCATCGGCGTCGAACTGCGCCTGGTCCTCGAGCCCGTAGTTGCGCGACCACAGCAGCTCGCCGTTGACGAAGACGCGGAACTCGCGCCGGTTGAACTTGACGCGCATGCGCGCCTCGGCGCGGTCGGCGCCCCGGGTCAGGCGCCACAGCGGCGTCTCGATGCGTGAGTTGAAGTCCATTGGAAGAGTGAGGGGCGGGAGCGCGGGAAGGGACGGGCGGTGATCCGGTTCAGTTCTTGAGGCCCAGCTGCTCGATCTGGCCGCAGTAGTTGCGGCGGATCTTGAAGGCCGCCAGGCCGTCGCGGGTAGCCGGGGCGCGGACGCTGTCGGTGGACGAGATCACCTGCTGCAGGGCGCGCGGATCGTACATGTCCATGGGTTCGCCCATCGCGTCGGTGTAGTAGTCCTCGCCGCCGCCGGCGTTGTACCAGTAGCCTGGCTGTGCGTAGCTCTCGCGATCGCAGCCGCGGTTGCCGCTCCAGTCGTTTTCCGGAAATGCCCGCGAGGCATACATGCGCGGCTCCCAGGCGTAGATCACCTCGGCGGGATTAGTGCGGCTGAATACGGTGATCGGATCGAACACGGCGGGGGTGGCGAAGGCGCGATACACCTCCTTGCCGCCGTCGGCGCGCACCACCTGCTCGGTGGTCCAGATCTCGTAGCCGCTCTGGATGCGGCACGGCGAGTCCACCTGCATCACGTCCTTGATCGGCGCCTTGGTGCGCGGGTCGCACACGGCGCCGACCGCGCCGGTGTCCATCATCAGCTGCGTGAACGCCTTGAGCGCGAACTCCGGGTGCACGAGGCGGATCTCGGCGGAGTGATGACGGGTGACGAAGCGGCGCGGGCCGCCGGTGCCCATGTGGAACACCGAGCGTGAGAACACGCGGTTGACCCGGCCTTCGTCGTTGCGCTCGCCCGGCAGCGCGATGAACACCTTGAAGCCTTCGTGGGGCTCCTCGTGGCCGGCTGGCTCATCGTCCATCGGATGGCGCCGCCCGATGTAGCCGAAGCGCACCGGCGCCGCGGCGATCTCGTCGTGGGTCATGCGCGCCGGATCGTCGCCGTGTTCGTGCGCGTAGACGCACCCGGTCGGATCGACCTGCGGATGCCAGGTGCGATAGCGGAAGCCGTCGCCGCCGGCGACGACGTGGGCGTCATGCGCCTCGGCGGAACACTCGCCGAGAATCGACGGATCGACGGCACCCCAGATCGGGCCGTCGGGATGCGGCGGCAGGATCGGCCGCACCTGGCCGTCGTGGGCCATCGCGTGCAGCGGCGGCGCGGGCGCAGCGCCGCGCCACGCCGTGGCCATTCCCGCCACGACCAGCAGGCCGACGATCAGCAGCCCCCTCTGCACCACCCGATGTTCTCCCGGCGTCGCGCCGCGGCGGCGCACCGCGGCACTGCTGCACACGGTAGCAGACCGCGGCCCTCGACGGCGAGCCCGGCGCGGCTGAACGGCGCGCACCGTTTGGCCGAAACAGGAAGCGATGGCTCCCGGCCGGCCCCTGATCACCATTCGTCTGCCGTTCGGGGTCCGTACCCGGCGCCCGGCCGACGCGGGGGTCGTCGAGCCCGAAGTCGATCGGCCGCCGATCGCACCGTCCTCCGGGAGCCACGACGACTCGCCGGCACCAGCCCGCGCGACGCCGTCGGTCGCCCCGCCGCCGGTCGCGCTCACGGCAGAGCCCTCGACGGACCCGGTGGACGAAGCGTCGTCCACGCTGGTGTGGCTCGCCTTCACGTCCACGTTGGCGGCGCGGGCCACGACGCTCGAAGACGCCGCGATCGCCGCGCTGGAAGGCCGGCTCGATGCGGGGCCGCGCCGCCGGGCCGCTCGCGACACCCACAAGCTCGCCACGTCGTTGTGGCTGGTCGGCGCCCGCGACGCGGCGCGCCAGGCCTGGGAAGCGGCCGGGCTGCTCGACGCCGGCACGCTGCTCGGCACCGCCAACGCGCTCCGCCTCTCGCAGATCGTCGAGAGCCTGCACGGCGCGCTGCGGGCCCTGCCGCCGCCCGAGGCGCTCTCGACCGCCGGACGCGCGCATGCACCGCTGCTGCTGGTGGTCGACGACGACGAGGCGCTGGCCCGCGAGCTGCCGATCGAAGCCGCCGTGCGCGGCTGGCGGGCCAAGGTGGTGCGCCACCTCTTCGCGCCGGTAGACGACGTGCCGGCGGTGATCGTCCTCGGCCCCGAGTGCCTCGCCGACACCGACGCCACCGCACGCGGCCGGCTGCTGGCGGCGTTCCCCTCGGCGGCCGTCGCCGCGCTGGTGCCGGGCCCGTCGATCGTCGAGCGGGCCGCGGCGCACGCCGTGCCGGCCGGGCGCACGCTCTGCAAGCCGATTGCGCCGGCGGCGCTCGTCGACGAAGCCGCCGACCTGCTGCGCCGCCGCCTCGCCGGCGCCGCGCCGATCGTCGTCGGCGTCGCCGATCCCACGCTGCGCGCCGCGGTACACGCCGACCTGAGCGGCCTGGGGCAGGTCGTGGACGTACATCAGAGTTCCGAGACGCTGTGGACCGCGGTGACGCAGCTGCGGCCCGAGCTGTGCGTGCTCGACGACCGCGCCGCTGGCGGCGCCGCCTTCCACACGGTGCGGGCGATGCGCCGCGAGTCGGACGTCGCCCACACCAGCGTGGTGCTGCTCACCACCGCGTTCGATGATGCCTTCGCCGCTCGCGCCGCCGAGGCCGGCGTGGACGACGTGGTGCCGCAGGCCGGCGTGTCGGCCCTCACCGCCGTGGTCCGCAACCGCCTCGATCGCGGCCGGACGCAGCGTCAGGCCGCCGATCTCGATCCCGCCACCCGGCTCCCGCAATTGCGCGCCGTGCTGCCGATCGCCGAGCGCATGGTCAGCATCGCCCGCCGTTACCAGCATCCCCTGGCGGTACTGGTGGCCGAAGTGGATCACCTGCGGACGATCGCCGCGCAGCACGACGACGACACCGCCGAACGCCTCGCCGCACTGCTCGGCCGCCGGCTCGGCCGCGCCTTCCGCAACGAGGACGTCGTCGCGCACGTCTCGCCCGGCCGCTTCCTGGTCGTCGCCTTCGGCATGAAGGGCGAGGACGGCGTGCAGCGGATGGCCGAGCTGCTCGAGGGCTTTCGCGAGCAGACCGTCGAGGGCCGCGGCCGCGTGCCCGTCACCGGCACGTTCAGCGCCGGCATCGCCCAGCTGCGCGCCGACGGCGCCGACCCCGCCGCGCTGCTGCGCGCCGCCGACGCCGCGCTGGCCGCGGCGCAGCGCCAGGGCGGCGACCGCGTCGAGTCGGCCAGCCATCCGGAGGCGGCCAAAGTGGAATGGACCGCCGATGCGGTCATCGTCGACGCCGACGCGCCGTTCGCCGCGCTGGTCGCGCACGCCCTCGAGACGCGCGGCCACCGGGTCCGCGCCATCGGCGACGGTCGCGAAGCCCTCGAGGTGCTCACCAACGCCGACGCGCCGGTGCGGGCGCGCCTCATCGTCCTGGAACTGGGGCTGCCCGGGCTCGACGGCCTGTCGCTGCTCCGCCAGCTGGCCGAGGCCGGCGTGCTCAAGTTCTCGAAGGTCGTGGTCGTCACCACCCGTTCGGTCGAGGCCGAGATGATCAAGGCGATGGAGCTCGGCGCCGCCGACTACATCACCAAACCGGTGAGCCTGCCGGTGCTGATGCGGCGTCTGCGCTCCGCGCTGGCCGGAGCGCCCGGTGTCGCCTGACGCGCTGGTCCGGATGGTGCTCTTCAGCGAGACGCTGGCCCTGGCGGTCGGCGTCCTGCTGCTGGCCGCCCACGCCGCCTGGTGGTGGTGGTACGGCCAGTGGAGCGCCGGACGCCTCGACCGCGTGCGGCGCTCGCTGCGCGAAGCCCTCGCTGAAGGCGACCGCACCCCGGCCTTCACCCGCGAGTTCGTGCGCCTCCCGATGCGCCTGCAGATCTACCTGCTCGGCGAACTGGCGCCGCACCTGTCCGGCGTCGAGCAGCAGGCGCTCCGCCGCCTGGCGATGCGGGCCGGGCTGCTCGGCAAAGCCGAACGGCTGTGCCGCAGCTGGTTCTGGTCGCGGCGGCTGTTCGGCGCCAAGATCTGCACGCTGGTCGGCCACCCGGCGCCGGTCGTCCGCGGGCTGCTCGCCGATCGCACGCCGGCGGTGCGCGCGCAGGCGGTGGAGTGGGCGGTGCACGCCATCGACGACGCGCTCATCGACGCGTTGCTGCAGGTGCTCGGCGACCGCGACGGCCGCTGCCGCTTCGCCGCGCAGGACACGCTGGTGCGGGTCGGTCACGCGGCCATCGAGCCCCTGATCCGCTACCTCGACACCGCCGACCACGACGGCGTGCTCGGCGCGCTCGAGGTGGCGTTGACGATGGCCGACGCCCGGCTGCTGGCGCCGGCGCGACGGCTGGCCGCCTCGCCCGCCGCCGACGTGCGCGCCCGCGCGGTGGCGCTGCTCGGCGCGCTCGGCAGCGAAGACGGCCTGACCATCGTCGTCGCGGCCCTGGAGGACCCGGAGCCGGCAGTGCGCCTGTCGGCGCTGCGGGCACTGGCTGGACTGGTGCACTGGCCGGCCGCACCTGCCGTGGCGCGGCGCCTGCAGGACGGCGCGTGGGACGTGCGGCGCCAGGCCGCGCTCACGCTGCGGGCCTTCGGGCCGCCCGGCCTCCTGTTCCTGCGCCGGCTGCGCGACGCCGACGACCCGGTGGCCTCGGCGGTGGCCCGCTACGCGCTCGACCTGGCCGCGACCGGAGTGTCGTCGTGAGCCCGGAGGCCGTCGCCTGGGTGGAGGCCATCGCCCGCCCGGTGGACGCGGCGGTGCTGGTCTACTTCTGCCTGCTCAACCTCTGCTACCTCACGCTGCTGGTCGCCGCGGTGGTCGAGATGCGCCGCACGCGCAACGAGGCGGTCGGCATCAGCGACCACATCGTGGTCGGCTCGCGCCTCGCCCCCACGATCAGCATCCTCGCCCCGGCCTACAACGAGGAGGCGACGATCACCGCCAGCGTGCAATCGCTGCTGACCCTCGAGTACCCCAACCTCGAGGTGGTGGTGATCGCCGACGGCTGCAAGGACGACACCATCGGCGTGCTGCGCCGCGAGTTCGCGCTCGTCGAGGTCTACCGGGCCTACGCGCCGCGCGTGCCGACCAAGGGCGTGGTGGCGCTCTACCGTTCGATGCGCCACGCCAACCTGGTGGTCGTCGACAAGCTCAACGGCGGCAAGGCCGACGCCTTGAACGTCGGCCTCAACCTGGCCAGCGGCGAGCTGGTGTGCGCCATCGACGCCGACACGCTGATCGAGCGCGGCGCGCTGGTGCGGCTGATGCGGCCGATGCTGATCGACCCGGCCGTGGTCGCCACCGGCGGCACCATCCGGCCGGTGAACGCCGTCGTCACCCGGCACGGCCGCGTCCTCGACATCAACGTGCCGCGGACGTGGCTGGCCGGCATCCAGGTGGTCGAGTACCTGCGCGCGTTCCTGCTCGGCCGGCTGGGCCTCAACCGCCTCGGCGGCAACCTGATCATCTCGGGCGCGTTCGGCCTGTTCCGCCGCGAGCCGATGATCGCCGCCGGCGGCTGGCTGCACGACACCGTCGGCGAGGACATGGAGCTGGTGGTGCGGCTGCGCCGGCTCGGCTACGAGCGCGGCACGGCCAGCGACGTGGTGTTCGTGCCCGACCCGACGGCGTGGACGGAGGTGCCCGAATCGGTGGGCGTGCTGGGCCGGCAGCGCGACCGCTGGCACCGCGGCCTCACCGACACGCTGTGGCGACATCGCCGCCTGATCGGCAACCCGCGCTACGGCGCCATGGGGCTGGTGGTGTTCCCCTACTTCGTAATCGTCGAGCTGCTGGCGCCGATCGTCGAGGCGCTCGGGCTGGTCATGCTCATCGCCACGCTGGCCGCCGGGCTCGTCGATCGCACCTTCGCGATCCTGTTCTTCGCCCTGGCGGTGGGTATCGGGCTGGTGCTCAGCGTGGCGACGCTGCTGCTCGATCAGGCCTCGTTCATGCGCTACCGCAAGCCCGCGGACCTGGCGTGGTTGCTGTGGTGGGCGGTGGTCGAGAACGTCGGCTACCGGCAGCTCACCGTCTACTGGCGGCTGCGTGGGCTGGTGAAGTACATGCGCGGCCGCTCCGACTGGGGCGCCATGACCCGCAAGGGCTTCGCGACCCAACCGACCGCCGCAGCGCCACGACCGGCGCCGTAGCGCCGGCTACGCGAACAACGCCTGGCCTTCGGTGCGCAGCCAGCGCCGCGCCTCGAGGTAGCGCGGACACGCCGCCGCGACGTGCCGCCAGAACCGCGCCGAGTGGTTCAGCTCGCGGCGGTGCATCAGCTCGTGCAGCAGCACGTAGTCGCGCACGAACGGCGGCACCTGCACCAGCCGCCAGTTCAGCGAGATGACGCCGCGGCGCGAACACGATCCCCACCGCGACTGCTGGTTGCGGATGGTGACGCGCGCCACCGTCACGT
>CAYUAX010000087.1:7014-19088 GCA_964442845.1 uncultured Bifidobacteriaceae bacterium
CGGCTGCAGTTCACGGACGGCGCGACGGCGCAGCCACCGCTCAGCCAGCGGCCGCAGCCCGCGGCCGGCCGGCACTGCGCCGAGCCGCTCGTCGCCACACCAGGCCTCGGCTGCCACGACGCGCAAGGCCAGCGCCTCGCCGTTCACGAGCAGCCCACGCCCGTCGGTCCACCGCGGGTCGGGGCGGGCGGCGCGGCGGGCGTGCTGGGCGGCAATCCAGTCGGCCTGCGACGCCACGAACGCGCGGGCTTCGCGTTGACTGCCCCACCACGGCAGCGTCACCCGCAGCGTGCCGTCGTCGAGCACACGCAGGATGTAGCGCCGGGTGCCGCGACGGCGAACGAAGCGGATGTCGGCGGCGGCCGGCACTGGCGTGGGTGGACGACGCGACCGCACCCGGCGCGGCGGCGCCGCCGGCGTGTCGGGCGCGACTAGCGGCAGCGCCAGTTGGCGCGGCGCGGTCATCGCGTCGCCACCCTCGTCCAGCCGACGACCAGCATGTGCGCGTTCACACCGGGATTACGCGCGACGCGATTGCCGTTCGAGATGTGGTGCAGCCGGTAGCCGACGAGCAGGCCGGATCCGCCGCCGCCGAGCACGCGCAGCCCGCCGCCGGCGTGGGTGGTGAAGTTGGTGCCGGTGGTACCGGCCGGCACGGCCTCCGAGGTCCACAGCGCCCCGCCGCCGACCTCGAGGTAGGGATGGATGCGGCCGCGCGGCGCGAGATTCCATCGCCACCCCAGCGGCACGACGCCGGCGCCGCGCGCGCCGCCTTCCGCCCACTCGGCGAAGTACGGCACCGCCTCGACCACCCATTCGAAACGACCGCGGAGCCAGCCCGGCCCGCGCTCGTCGGTCAGCACGCGTCCCCAGCCCAGCGCCGGCAGCGCGTAGCGCTGCCCGCCGGCCGACTGCAGCACCGAGACGCCCTGGGCCACGGCGGCCGTTGCACTCCATTCGGCGGCGCCCCGGACGAGCGGCGACGCGGCCGGCTGCGCCGTCGCGGCGGCCGGGAACGCCATCAGCACCGCGGCGATCACGCCGGCGAGCGCCGGCGCGTACAATGACGGAGTGTCCGACGTCTTCGTGCCGCTCGCGTCCGCGTCCGAGTTCGACCGCCTGCTGGCCGCGTCGCACGACGCTCCCGTCATCGTCTTCAAGCATAGCGAATCGTGCGGCGCCAGCTGGATGGCCGAGACCTCGCTGGGCGAGCAGCACCTGCCGGCGCCGGTGCACCGCGTGGTCGTGCAGCGGCAGCGCGAGCTGTCGGCGCGCATCGCCGCGGCGTTGGGCGTACGCCACGAGTCGCCGCAGGTGCTCATCCTCGTGGACGGCCGCGTCGCCTGGCACACGTCGCACTCAGGGGTCACCCGCGAGCGGGTGATCGCGGCGTTCGAGCGGCTGCGCGACGCGCGAGCCGGCGCCGTCACCGCCTGATGGCAACCACCGAGGCGACGTCGCGCCCGTCGACGACGCCCTCGCGCTGGCGCAGCACCTCGAGCGGCGCCACCAGGGTCGGCAGCTCGCCGGGCTGGAGCAGGAACGCGGGGTTGGTCGGCTTGCCGCGCGCCGCCTGCGCGATGGTGAACGTCTCGAAGATCAGCAGCCCGCCAGGGGCGACCGCCGACACCAGCGCCGGCATCAGCGGCCGGTGCAGGTAGTGCGTCACCAGCACGAGGTCGAACGCCCCGGCGCCGAGATCGACGGGACCGGCTTCCAGATCCACGACGCGCGTCGCCAGCGGATGGCCGATCGCGCCGGCCAGCCGGTCGAGCCGCGCCATCAGCGCGGCGTCCCGATCCACGGCGGTCACGGCGAACCCGGCGGCGGCGAACAGCAGGGCGTGGCGGCCGCGCCCGGCGGCGACGTCGAGCACGCGCATGCCCGGACGCAGCAGGTCGACGTTGTCGATCAGCCACGCCGCCGGCCCATCCGGCGGCGCCGCGCCGAACTCGCGCGGCCCGCGCCATGATGCCAGCCCGTCGGCCAGTTCGAGCACCGGCCCGAGGCCGGCGTCGGCGAGCAGTCGCGACGCGTGCCGGCTGCGCACGCCGTGCTCGCAGTAGACGAGCAGCGGGCGGCCGTCGTCGGGCAGCACCGCCGGGCCCGACGCGATGACGTCCGCCGGCAGGAGCCGCGCGCCCGGGATGTGGCCCAGGCGCGCGTACTCCTCGGGCGTGCGGACGTCGACGACGGTCACCGCGCCGGCGGCGATCAGCCGCCCCGCCTCGTCGTGATCGATCAGGCGCGGCGGCACGGCGGTCATCCGATCAGGCGCCAACCCGCTCGGCGAAGGTGATGAGGTGGCCATCGGGGTCGTGAATCGCGAATTCGCGCATGCCGTAGAACTGCGTGCGCAACGACATCGCCAGCGGCACCTGCGGCGCCACCTGCGCGTGCAGCGCGTCCACGCCCTCGACCGTGACGAACAGCGTCGCGGTACCGCCGAACACCGGCGCGGCCATGGCCGGCACGTCGTCGGCCACCGCTGCCGGGTCGTTGAGGAACACGGTGACGTCGCCGCGTTCGAGCCAGACGAAGACGAACGGCGCGGCGTCGGGCACGGTCTGCTTCACCGTGAAGCCGAGCACGTCGCAGTAGAAGCGGCGGCTGCGCTCGATGTCGGCGACGACGAGGTTGGGGGTGACGGCCTTGAAGGCCACGGTCGGCGTGCTCATGGAACGGCTCCTCGGCGTGGACCCGGCGGCGACGGCGGCCGCCGAGCACACGCCTCGCGTGTGCTCGCGACACCTCCGTCCGCGCTGGGGCGAGCGCCCGGCGCGAGTAGGACCCCTGATTCAGTACCTGGGCAGGGTCCGCGAGGAACGCGTGCAGTGTAGCAGTTCGGCGCGCCGCGACCGCGGGCGCCGCCGCCAGGCGGGGCTGGTATGCTGCAGGCCGTGGCGCGCGGCTGGGAGAGCAAAGCGGTCGAGGATCAGCAGGCCGACGCTGGACGCCCGCGGTCGACGGCACCGCCGCTGACCGCCGCCGAGCGGGAACGGCGGCAGGCCGCCGACGGCGTGCGGCTGGCCCTGGCCGACGCCACCGCCCAGCTCCAGGCCGCGTGCCGTCCCGTGCACCGCGACATGCTGCGCCAGCGCATCGCGGCGCTCGAGGCCCGATTGGCCGAGCTCGCCGCCGACGTGGGGCCCGGCGGACACTGAGCGGCGCGTGGCTGGCCGGCAGATTGCAGACCCCGGGCCTTCCTGCTATGCTCCGACAGCCGAGGATTGCGTCTGTCTCGACCCCGCCCCGCGTGTCCGCTGCCCCGACGCACCTCCTGAACATCCCACACCGATCATCCGTTCAGCAGAGGGCGCGATCGCACCCGTCCACCCCTGAGCCGATTCCCGGATCCCCAGAGACTTAGCCGTGCCTGCCGTTCGATTGTTCATCGGAAATCTGCCGTACACCGCCACCGAAGAGGACATCCGGTCGCACTTCGCCCAGGTCGCGCCGCCGACGCAGGTGGTGCGTCCGCTCGACCGCGAAACCGGCCGGGCGCGCGGCTTCGCGTTCGTGGAGTACAGCGAGCGGGCGAACGCCGAAGAGGCGATCAAGCGGTTCGACGGCCAGCTGTTCATGGGACGCCCGCTGGCGGTCAGCGAAGCCCGCGCGCGTGACGACCGCGGCCCGAGCGGTCCGCGGCCCGGTGGCGGCTTCGGCGGCCCGCGGCCTGGCGGCATGGGTGGCCCTGGCCCCGGCGGCCCGCGCCCCGGCGGCTATGCCCCGCGCCCGCCCGGCGAAGGGGGCTATGCGCCCCGTCCTGGCGGTTTCCGCTCCAACCCCGGCGACCCGCCGATGACCGACGCGGCGATCGCGCGGCAACGGAACTTCGGCCCGCCGGCACCGCCCAAGGGCAAGAAGGGCCCGAAGGCCGGCGCCAACAAGGAGCGCGGCCCGCGCGGGCCGATTCCGACCAAGTTCACCGGCCGCGTCTTCGGCCTCGATGACGAGAACGAGGCCGGCGGCGCCGGCGACGACGCGCTGCCCGACTTCATGAAGGCCGACGAGGCCGACACCGCGGCCGGCGACGACGGCGGCGACGACCGGGAGTAGCGCCGGTGGCGGCTGCGGACGCCATGGTGGTCGCCACCCTCACCGCCGAGTTCCGCAAGGTCAAGGCGCTGGCCGACGACGCCATCGCCCAGCTCGACGACGCGCAGCTCCACGCCCGGCTCGACCCCGAGGCCAACAGCGTGGCGGTGCTGATGCGGCACCTCGCCGGCAACATGCAGTCGCGCTGGACCGACTTCCTCACCACCGACGGCGAGAAGCCGTGGCGCCGCCGCGACGACGAGTTCGAGCCGCCGGCGACGACGCGCGCCGAGCTGATCGCCGCCTGGGAGGCCGGCTGGACCACCCTCTTCGCGGCCCTGGCGGCGTTGACCGACGCCGATCTGGCGCGCCCGGTCGCGATCCGCGGCGAGTCGCAAACGGCGCTGGCCGCCATCGTCCGCCAGCTCGCCCACTACGCCGGCCACGCCCACCAGATCGTGCTGCTCGCCAAGCACCTGCGCGGCGACGGCTGGCGCGTGCTGTCGATCCCGCGCGGCCAGTCGCAGGCGTATACGGCCCGGCTCCAGGGGACGCCCGGTCCGTCGTAGCGGCGCGGTAGAATCGCACGGATGGAGGCATCGGCGCCGACGGTGCTGTGGCGGTTGTGGAACGGCACCGGCGCCGAAGCGCGGGCGGTGCTGCTGCCCGGCACGCCGCACAGCACCCTGACGGTCTTCGTCGACGACGTGATGGATCGCGCCGAGAACTTCGCCACGCTCGACGTCGCGCTCTTCCGCGCCGACGATCTGAAGTCCACGCTGCTGGCCGACGGCTGGCACGAGGAGCCGGCCCGCCGATGATCCAACTGCACGCCCGTCATCGCACCGTCCCGGTCGTCGTCGGCGGCGTCACCGTCGGCGGCGGGGCCCCGGTGGTCGTGCAGTCGATGACGATGACCGACACCGCCGACGCCGCCGCCACGGCACAGCAGTGCGTCGAGCTGTGGGAGGCGGGGTCGGAGATGGTGCGCGTCACCGTCAACCTGCCCGAGGCCGCGGCCGCGGTGCCCGAGATCAAGCAGCGGATGCGCGACGCCGGCTGCCCGGCGCCGCTCATCGGCGACTTCCACTACAACGGCCACCTGCTGCTCACCCGCTTCCCCGCCTGTGCCGCCGCCCTCGACAAGTACCGCATCAACCCCGGCAACGTCGGCACCGGCAAGCGCCGCGACGAGCAGTTCGCCACCATCTGCGCGGTGGCCCGCGACCACGGCAAGCCGGTGCGCATCGGCGTCAACGGCGGCTCCCTGAACCAGGAGCTGTTGATGGCGCGGATGCAGGAGAACACCGACCGCCAGCTCGGCCTCACCTCGGACGAGATTCTCGACGAGTGCATGGTGCTGTCGGCGTTGCAGTCCACCGAGCTGGCGCTCGAGTCGGGGCTGACCGCGAACCAGATCATCATCTCGTGCAAGGTCTCCAAGCCGACGCACCTGATCGCGGTCTACCGCGCTCTCGCCCGGCAGACCACCCAGCCCCTGCACCTGGGCCTCACCGAGGCCGGCATGGGCGTGCGCGGCCTGACGTGGTCGGCGGCCGCCCTGGGACCGCTGCTGGCCGAGGGCATCGGCGACACGATTCGCGTCTCGCTCACGCCGCGGCCGGGCGGCGACCGCCGCGAGGAGGTCTACGCCGCGTGCGAAATTCTGCAGGCGATGGGGCTGCGCTCGTTCGCGCCGAGCGTCACGGCCTGCCCCGGCTGCGGCCGCACCACCAGCACGACGTTCCAGGAACTGGCCGAGCGTGTGCAGGGCTACATCCGCGACCGCATGCCCGAGTGGAAGCAGACGCGCGACGGGGTCGAGACGCTGACGCTGGCCGTGATGGGCTGCGTGGTCAACGGTCCCGGCGAATCGAAGGCGGCCAACATCGGCATCTCGCTGCCCGGCACTGGCGAGGCGCCGACCTGCCCGGTGTACATCGACGGCGAGCACCGCCACACCTTCCGCGGCAGCTACGACGAGCTGGCGGCGCAATTCCAGGCGCTGCTCGACGAGTACGTCGCGACGAAGTATCCGATCAAGGCCGGGGCTCGGGACTCGGGGCTCGGGGCTCGGGGCTGATCCGGTGCCGATGCCGACGTTGTCGACTCGCCTTCGCCTCGCCGTGCTGCTCGTGGCGGGCGTCGTCGCGGCCACCATGCCGGGGCCGGCGGCTCAGCAGCGGTTCGACGTGCTGATCCGCGGCGGGCAGGTGCTCGACGGCAGTGGCGGACCGGCCCGGCGCGCCGACGTCGGCATCACCGGCGACCGCATCGCCGCCGTCGGTGATCTCGCGGCGGCGAGCGCCGCCACCGTCGTCGACGCCGCCGGAACGTTCGTCACGCCCGGGTTCATCGACGTCCATTCACACGCCGGTCCCGGACTGGCCACCGCCGATCTCAAGCACGGCCGCCCCGTGCTGGCGCAGGGCATCACCACGGTGCTCGTCAATCCCGACGGCGGCGGCCCCGTCGACCTGGCGGCCCAGCGCGCCGGCTACGCCCGCGCCGGCATCGGCCTCAACGTCGGCCTGTTCGTCCCCCACGGCTCGGTGCGGCGCGAGGTGCTGGCGATGTCGGATCGCGATCCGACGCCGGCCGAGCTGGCGCGGATGGTCGGGCTCGTGCGCGACGGCATGAAGGCGGGCGCCTTCGGCCTGTCGAGCGGCCTCTACTACGCGCCGGGCAGCTACTCGAAGACCGACGAGGTCATCGCCATGGCGAAGGCCGCGGCCGAGGGCGGCGGCAGCTACTCCAGCCACATCCGCGACGAGGCCGACTACGGCGTCGGCGTCGTCGCCGCCGTCGACGAAGTGATCGCCATCGCCGAGGCGGCCGGCCTCACCGGCGTCGTCACCCACATGAAGGCGCTCGGCCCGGCCAGTTGGGGGCTGTCGAAGACGATGGTCGCGCACATCGAGGCCGCGCGGCAGCGCGGGGTGAAGGTGTTCGCCGACCAGTATCCCTACGAGGCCAGCGGCACGAGCATCGTCGGCGCGCTGGTGCCGCGCTGGGTCCAGGTGGGCGGCCGCGACGTGATGCAGCGGCGGCTCACCGGCGAGCTGCGCGGCAAGGTGCGCGACGAGGTGAAGACCAACCTCGCCCGGCGCGGCGGCGCCGACACGTTCCTGGTCGCCGAATACACGCCCGACACGTCGATCGAGGGCCAGCGGCTGTCGGCGCTCGCCGCCCGGGCCGGCCAATCGCCGGAAGAGTACGCCTTGACCCTGCTCGAGAAGGACGATGCCGGCCTGGTCTCGTTCAACATGGCCGAAGACGACATCGCGCTCATCATGCGCCAGCCGTGGACGATGACCTGTACCGACGGCGGCCTGCAGCCGATGACCGAGGGCAAGCCGCACCCGCGCGCCTACGGCGCGTTCCCGCGCAAGCTCGCCCGCTACGTCCGCGAACGCGGCGTGGTCGATCTGCCGTTCGCGATCCGCTCGATGACGGCGCTGCCGGCCGAGGTGTTCGGGCTGAAGGACCGCGGCGTGATCCGCGCCGGCGCGTTCGCCGACGTCGTCGTGTTCGACCTCGCCGCGGTGAAGGAAACGGCCACCTACGAGCAGCCGCACCAGCTCGCTGAGGGCTTCGACACGATCGTCGTCAACGGCCGCGTCGTGCGCGCCGGTGGGGCCTTCCGCGACACGCTGCCGGGCCGCGTCCTGCGGCTCGAGCGCTAACCGTCGACCCGTCCGCTCAGCGGGAATCGCCGGTGATGAGCCGCACGCCGCGCTGGCGCGTGACGTAGGCGATCAGCCATTGCACCAGCACCACCACCCGGTTCTTGAAGCCGATCAGGAACACGAGGTGGAGGAACAGCCAGGCCAGCCACGCCGGATACCCGGTGAGCCGCACCCAGCCCAGATCGGCGATGGCGCGGGCGCGGCCGATCGTCGCCATGCTGCCCGGATCGCGGTAGCGGAACGGCACCGTGGGCTCGCCAGCCAGCACGTGCAGAGCGTTGGCGGCGGCGGCGCGCCCCGCCTGCATCGCCGCCTGGGCGACGCCGGGAATCGGCCGGCCATCGGCGCCGGGGCGCAGCATCAGGTCGCCGGCGACGAAGACCTCCGGTTGTCCCGGCACCGACAGGTCGTCGCGCACTTCGACCCGCCCCAGGCGGTCCACCGGCGCGCCGACGGTGCGGCCGAGCGGCGACGCCTGCACCCCCGCGGCCCACACGATGGTGCCGGCGCGCAGCCGTTCGCCGCCGACGGTCACCGTCTCGCCGTCGAGGGCGGTCACCCCGGCGCCCTCGCGCACCTCGACGCCCAGATCGATCAGGTCGCGACGGGCGGCGTCGCGCAGCGTGCTCACATAGGTGCTCAGGATGGTCGGGCCGCCTTCGAGCAGCAACACCCGCGCCGTCTGCGGCGCGATGCGGTCGAACTCGTCGGCCAGGGCCTGCCGGGCGATCTCGGCGATCGCGCCGGCCATCTCGACGCCGGTCGGACCGCCGCCGATGACGACGAACGTGAGCAACTCGCGCTGGCGCACCGGGTCGGCCTCGGCTTCGGCGCGCTCGAACGCCAGCAGCACGCGCCGCCGGATGGCCACGGCGTCATCGAGCGTCTTGAGGCCGGGCGCGTGCGGCGCCCAGTCGTCGTGGCCGAAGTAGGCGTGCGTCACCCCGGTGGCGAGCACGAGCGCGTGGTACGGCAGGCCGTCGCCGCCGGCCAGTTCGACACGCCGGCTGGCGACGTCGACGCGGACGGCGTCCCCCAGCAGCACGCGCACGTTGCGCTGGCGGCGCAGGATCCAGCGGATCGGTGCCGCGATGTCGGCCGGCGACAGGCCGGCCGTGGCCACCTGGTAGAGCAGCGGCTGGAACACGTGGTGGTTGTGCCGATCGACCACGGTCACGTCGACCGCGGCACGGCGCAAGGCCCGCGCTGCGGCCAGCCCGGCGAAGCCGCCGCCGACGATCACGACGTGCGGCGTGCCGGTCATTCGTAGCGCAGCGCCTCCACCGGATCGAGGCGGGCGGCGCGGCGGGCTGGCCAGTAGCCCGCGATGATCCCGACCCCCACGGACGTGGCCAGCCCGGTGCCGATGGCCCACAGCGGCGGCGTCGCCGGGAACGTCGGCGCCACCGCGGTGGCGACCAGGCCGAGCGCGGTCGCCGTCGCGACGCCGGCGAGGCCGCCGGCGCCGGCCAGCATCGCCGCCTCGAACAGGAACTGGCGCAGGACCTCGCTGCGCCGGGCGCCGATCGCCAGGCGCACGCCTATTTCGCGGGTCCGCTCGGTGACGCTCATCACCATCACGTTGGCGATGCCGATGCCGCCGATCAGCAGGCTGACCGCCGCGAGGCCGATGGTCGCGAAGAACAGCTGGGCGCCGAGACGGTCGAACTGGGCGATGATCTGGTCCGAGGTCGAGAGCTGGAAGTCGCTCGGCGCCTCGCCCTCCACCCCGCGCACCAGCCGCAGGACGGTCTCGGCTTCGTCGCGGGCGCGGGCGCGCAGCGCCGGCCTGGCGCGGATGTAGAGCACGGTGTTCTCGGCCTCGGGGAATCGCCGCTCGGCGGTCGCGACCGGCAGCGAGACCACGTTGTCGTTGCGATTCTCGCCGAAGAACGTCCCGCGCCGCTTGGCCAGCACCCCGACCACGTAGAGCCGGCTGCCGCCGAGCAGGAACGACTGCCCCACCGCCTCGGCGGATCCGAAGAGGGCGGCGGCGACGTTGGCGCCGAGCACCGCCACCGGCGCGACGACGCGGTTCTCG
Organism: uncultured Bifidobacteriaceae bacterium; assembly: GCA_964442845.1. Classification (GTDB taxonomy): domain Bacteria; phylum Acidobacteriota; class Vicinamibacteria; order Vicinamibacterales; family UBA2999; genus CAWAYR01. Next base: position 16,783 of record CAYUAX010000087.1, read on the forward strand.
GCCTCGCTGAACGGCCGGCCGGCGGCGAAGTCGGCGCCGGTGACGTCGAAGAAGTTCGCCGACACGCCCTCGATCAGCACCGCGTCCGACTCGTTGGCGCCGGCGCGCGCGGTGAGGGTGCGCGTCGCGGTGACGGCGGGGACCAGCAGCTGCACGCCGACGTCGCGCACCGACGGGGCCAGCCGTTCGATCACCGCGGCGTCGGCGGGACGCAGCGGGCGGCGCAGGGCGTCGCGGTCGGAGGCCGGGGTGTACGGGTCGCCGTTGCGGTGGAACGCGAAGATGTTGTCGGTGCCGAGTTCGCGGAACAGCTGCGCCACGCTGTTGCGCAGGCCGACGAGCACCGAGGCGACCAGCACCACGGTGACGATGCCGATGACCACGCCGCCGATGGCCAGCGCCGACCGGGCCGGCTGGGCACGCAGCGACTCCCAGGCGAGACGCGCCGCCTCGACGATCGACGCCCGCAGACCGGCCGTGCCGCGCCGGGTGGCCCCGGCCATCAGTCGGCCCTCAACGCGGCGATGACGTCGAGCCGGGTGGCCCGCCGGGCCGGGTACCAGCCGGCGACCACGCCGCTGAGCGCCGCCGCCGTCAGGGCCATCGCGAGCGTCGAGGCACGTACCGCCACCGGCAGCCCGGTCGCGGCCGCCAGCACGGTCACCACGGTGGCGGCGAGCACCGCACCGACCAGCCCGCCGGCCACGGCGACGACCACGGCTTCGGCGAGCACCTCGCGCAGGATCTGCGCCCGCGGCGCCCCCAGCGCCCGGCGGACGCCGATCTCGCGGGTGCGGGTCGTCACCGACACCAGCACCGTGTTGGTGACGACGACCATCGCCGCCAGCAGCGCCATCGCCGAGATGGGGCCGGCGGCGGCGCCGATGCGCTGGGACAACGACAACACGAAGCCGCGCGCCGCGTCCGGCGTCAGCACGTCGAAGGTGTCGGCGACACCGGGCCGCAGCCCGCGCACCGCGCGCAACGAGATGCGGGCCCGGTCCTCGCCGTCCACCGAAGGCCGGCCGGCGCCGGCACGGGCGAAGATCTGCAGGCTGCGCGGCGCGCCGAAGGCCCGTTCGTACGCCGACAGGGGGATCCAGACGTAGCGGTCGAGCGACGCGCCTCCGGAGTTGCCCAGACGTTCCTGCACGCCGATGACCTCGAAGCGGCGCCCGGCCAGGCGAATCGACCGGCCGAGCGGATCCTGTGCCGGGAAGAGCGCATCGGCGACGTCGGTGCCGATGACCGCGACCTGTGCGCCGGAGCGATCCTCGTCCGGTCGGAAGAAGCGGCCGCGCCCGATCGCCAGGTCGCGCAGGTCGGCGAGGGTCGACCACGTGCCGGTGACCGCGCCGTTCTCGAAGAGGCGGCCGCCGGCGGCGACCTCCGCCGTCGTCTGCGCGTTGGGCGCGTAGGCGACCACCCCGTCGGCGAGACGCTCGATCTGCGACAGCTCGAGCCGTCGAATCGGCGGGTTGCGCTGCAGCTGCTCCTGGAGTTCCCGGCGGGACACCCGGCCAGGCGAGGCGACCTGGGCGACGAGAAACGTATCGGAGCCGAACGCCCGGGCCGTCGTCGTCCGGGCGTAGGCGGCCACGGCGTCGAGTGCCGCCACCACCACGACGATGGTGGCGACCGCCGCGGCGATCGCCAGCGCGCCGAGCGCGGTGCGGAGCCGGTGCGCACGCGCCGCCGCCAGCCCCTGGCGACCGGCTTCGAGCAGTTCCCGCGGTATGGACCGGCCTCGCATGCGTGGATAAGACGCCCGACCGGCGTCATGCGCCCCGCACTTCACGCCGGGCACCGGGGACGCCGAGGCGGTCCCGTGCGTCACAGCATACACTTGAGCCAGACGCCGCTGTCCCGCATGCCGTCCCGCCGCATTCTGCTGGTTTTCCTCGTCCTCGGGCTGGTAGTCGCCGGCCTGCGCCTGCGGCCGCGCGCCGCCGACGGCGCCGAGGTGGACGTCGTCGAGGTCTCGCGTACGCCGCGGCTGCAGTCGTTCGTGACCGCGTCGGGTGAGATCGTGGCCACCCGGTTCGCCGATATCGGCGCCAGCGCGATGGGCCGCCTGGTCGAGCTGGCGGTCAAGGAAGGCGACCGCGTGCGCGCCGGCCAGCGCCTGGCGCGCATCGACCCGGTGCAGGCGGCCAGCGCCGCCACGGCCGCTGCCGAAGGACTGGCCGCGCTCGAGGCCGACGCCGGGGGGGCCCGCGAGCTGGCGCGGCAGGCCCGCGCCGATCTCGACGCCGCCAGGGCCCGTGCGGACGAGGCCGCCAAGGCGCGGGCGCGCGCCGCCGACC
>CAYUAX010000088.1:0-18596 GCA_964442845.1 uncultured Bifidobacteriaceae bacterium
CCGCTCTCGGCGACGAGCGAGAAGGGATGCTCGGCCAGCCGCTCGGCCAGCTGGCGCGGGTTGGCGATGGTCGCCGATGAACAGATGAACTGCGGGCTCGAGCCGTAGTGCCGGCAGATGCGCTGCAGCCGGCGCAGCACGTTGCACAGGTGGCTGCCGAACACGCCGCGATACGCGTGCAGCTCGTCGATCACCACGTAGCGCAGGTTCTCGAACAGCTTCGCCCAGCGCGGATGGTGCGGCAGGATGCCGGCGTGCAGCATGTCGGGGTTGGTGAGCGCGATGTGCGCTCGGGCCCGGATGGTGCGCCGTGCGTCGGCGGGGGTGTCGCCGTCGTAGGTGTGGACGCCAACGGGCTCGCCGCCGGCCTCGGTCACGAGCGCGGTGAGCTCGTGCAGCTCGGCCATCTGGTCCTGGGCGAGCGCTTTGGTCGGGAAGAGGTACAGCGCTCGTGCCGACGGGTCCTTCAGGATGGCGTCGAGGACCGGCAGGTTGTAGCAGAGCGTCTTGCCCGACGCCGTCGGCGTGGTGACGACCACGTGCTCCCCGGCCGCCACCCGCTGATAGGCCTCGGCCTGGTGCGAGTAGAGCTGGCGCAGGCCGCGCCGCTCGAGCGCCGCGACCAGACGGGCGTCGAGCAGCGGCGAAAACGGCTCGTAACGGGCTTCCACCGGGGCCAGACGGCGCACCGCCGTGATGACGCCGTCCGGCGTATCCGCCCGTTCCACCCACGGACCCGGCGCCAGGTGCTCCAGCGCCCCGCGCAGCGCCACGTCCTTGCGCTCGACCAGCGAGCTCACTGGGGCCGGAAGCGAAGGCGGCGGCTCGGCGGGCATGCGTGCAATTCCAGGAAGGAGGGCCGCATCGTACCAGCCAGGCGGGGGACGATCAATAGGCGAAAGTGCCGGGGCTCGGGGCTCGGGGCTCGGGCCCGGGCCTCGGGAAAGGCATGCGCGAGCCCCACTCTGGGCAGTCAGCCAGCCGCGGGCGAAGCTCCGTCGGCGGTTCTTCCCGGGACCCCAGCCCCGAGACCCGAGCCCCGCTCACTGCACCCGCGCCGCCTTGATGTAATCGAGGCGCGGGAACTTGCTCTGCAGATAAGCGTTGCCCTGCTCGAACAGCGGGTCCTGCTTGCCGGCGCGGATGCCGCCCAGGGCCGATTCGCCGTAGCCGTCGTAGAGCGCGTCCATCACCTCGAGGCCCTCGACGACGCGGCCGAAGACGACGAACGGCTCCTTGTCGTGGGCGGCGCTGTTGTCGACCAGGTTGAAGAACACCTGGGTGGTGCGGCCGTTCGGGGTCGCAAAGGCGAACGCCACCGTCCCCTTCACGTTCGACTGGCCGACGAACGGATCGTCGGGGAGGGTCCGCGTGCGCCACGCCTGCGCCGTGCCCGGCACGCCGCTGATGCCGAACTGCGCCCACCGTCCGCGGACGACGCGGAAGAACGCCGCGTCGTCGTAGTAGCCGCTGGTGACCAGGGTGTAGAAGCGATCGACGCCGTGCGGCGCCCAGGCGCGCGTGCAGTCGATCACGATGGCGCCCTTGGTGGTGTCGAGGCGCACGCGGAAGCGCTCCGGCGCCCGTCGATCGGCGGACTGGGCGGCACCGGCGGCCAGCCCCGCCAGACTCGCGGCCAGGATCGCCGCCACGACGTGATGCCGCAGGGTCGGCATGCGGGCACGCTATCACGCCCGGGGACCGGCAACCCCGGATCGGCGGTTCTCGTCCAACCGCCGCATGGACACCCTGCTGCAGGACGTGCGCTATGGCCTCCGCACGCTCGCCCGCCAACCCGGGTTCGCCGCGACCGCCCTGCTGACGCTGGCCTTGGGCATCGGCGCCACGACGGCCATCTTCAGCGTCGTCCACGCCGTGGTGCTGCGGCCCCTGCCGTTCGCGGCGCCCGACCGCCTCGTCGCCGTGACGAACCTCTATACGCGCACGGGCCTCACCGGCGCCACCGTGTCCGGGCCCGACGTCATCGACTGGCAGGCCGGGAGCCGCAGCTTCGCCGCGCTGGCGCATTACCGCGCCTACGAGTCGAGCGTGGTGGTGGCCGGCCGGGCCGACTACGCGATGGTCGTCCGCGTGTCACCGCAGTTCTTCGCCGTGTTCGGGGCGTCGACCCACCTGGGACGCCGGTTGACGGCCGAGGAGGCCGGACCCGCCGGGCCGCCCGCCGCCGTGATCAGCGACGCTTACTGGCGGCGGCAGTTCGCCGCCGACCCGGGCGCGATCGGCGCGACGCTGACGCTCGATCAACGGGCGGTGACCATCGTCGGCGTGCTGGCGCCGGCGTTCCGCTTCCCTGCCCGCGCCGACGTCTACGTGGCCGAGCCGCAGCGCCTCGCCGGCACGTCGCGCAGCGCCCACAACTACCGCGCCGTCGGCCGCCTCGCCGACGGCGTGTCGCTCACGCAGGCATCGAGCGAGATGGCCGCGCTTGCCGGCCGGCTGAGCGCGGCGTATCCCCAATCGAACGGCGACAAGAGCGTGCGGCTGACGCCCCTTCAGGAGGCGATCGTCGGCGACACGCGCCAGACGCTGCTGGTGCTGCTCGGCGCGGTCGGCGTCGTGCTGCTCATCGCCTGCGCCAACGTCGCCAACCTGCTGCTCGCCCGCGCCTCGGCGCGCGGCCGCGAGATCGTCGTGCGCGCGGCGGTCGGCGCCGGCCGCGGCCGGCTGGTGCGGCAGCTGCTCACCGAGAGCGCGGTGCTGGCGCTGGCCGCCGGACTCGGCGGCGCGCTGCTGGCACGGTGGGGCGTGGTCGCGCTGCTGGCGCTGGCGCCACCCGACCTGCCGCGCCTCGACGAGGTGACGGTGGACCTGACGGCGTTGGCCTTCGCGCTGGCGTTGGCGCTGCTCGCCAGCCTCGCCTTCGGCCTCGCGCCGGCCTGGCACGTGTCGCGCGTGGATCTCGCCGACGGCCTGCGTCAAGGCGGCAAGGGGTCGGCCGTGGGCGCGCGGGGCCGTCGGGCCCGCCAGGCGTTCGTCGTCGCCGAGATCGGCCTGGCCGTCGCGCTGGTCGTAGGCGCCGGCCTGCTCGGCCGCAGCCTCGCCGCTCTGGCCCGGGTGGACCTGGGCTTCGCGAGCGAGCGCCTGGCCGTGCTGCACACGACCGTGCCCGTCGCTGGGACCGACGACCTGCCGCGGGCGACCGCGACCTATCGGGCCCTGCTGGACGAGGTGCGGGCGCTGCCCGGCGTCGCGGCGGCAGGCGCGGTGACCTCGCTGCCCTCGCTGCCGCGCTCGAACGGCGGCTACTGGGTGGAAGGCGCGCCGGGCCCGGAGGCGCTGGGCATCGCGTCGCCGCAGGCGCTCTTCACGGTGGCCACGCCCGGCTACTTCGACGCGCTGGGCGTGCGCGTGGTCCACGGCCGCGACTTCGGCGATCGCGATCGGCTCGACGCGCCGTTCGTCGCCGTGGTCAACGAGCAGCTAGCGAAAGACGCCTTCCCCGGCGTCGATCCGATCGGCCGGACGATTCGCGCCGGCCTCGACAGCCTCGAGCCGATGACCATCGTCGGCATCGTGCAGGACGTGCGCACCCGCGGACCGGCGCGCCCGGTCCAGGCCGAGATCTACTTCCCGTTCGAGCAGCATCCCGGGCCGGCGACGATGCTGAACCTGGTGGTGCGTGCCGAGGCTGGCGATCCGCTCGCTGCCGGTGCGGCGGCCGCGCGGGTGATCCGCGAGCGGCACCGCGAGATGCCGGTGCGCCTCGAGGCGATGACGACCACACTGGCCGCCGCCACCGCCACGCCGCGGTTCCGTACCGCGCTGCTGGTGGCGTTCGCCGCGGTGGCGCTGCTGCTGGCGGTCGCCGGCGTCTACGGCGTGATGGCCTACACGGTGAGCCAGCGGGTGTCCGAGATCGGCGTCCGCGTGGCGCTGGGCGCGACCCCAGCCGACGTACTGGGCCTGGTGCTCAAGGACGGCGGCCGGCTGGTGGCCGCCGGGGTGGCGCTGGGCACGGCGCTCACGCTGGCGGGCTCGCGGCTGCTGTCGGGATTGCTCTTCTCCGTGGCGCCGCGCGATCCATGGGTGCTCGCCGGCGTGGTGGTGCTGGTGAGCGTGGCCGCGCTGGCGGCCTGCCTGGTCCCCGGGCGCCGGGCCCTGCGCGTCGATCCGCTGACGGCGCTGCGGGAATAGGCGCCGTCACCGGGCCCTCGATCCGCCCCTGCAACCTTCCGGGCGGCTCGCCCGTCTATGTGCCGAGAGCGTATAGTTACCCGGCACCTATGGACCGCTTCCGCCCCGACGCCCTGCTGCCGCTCACCCCGGTGGCGTTCGAGATCCTGCTGGCCCTCGCCGACGGCGAGCGGCACGGCTACAGCATCCTGCAGGAAGTGGAGCAGCGGTCGGGCGGCGCCGTCGCCCTGCACGCCGGCACGCTCTACCGCGCCCTGGCCAGGCTGCTCGAGAACGGCCTCATCGACGAGCTGGCCGAGTCGCCCGACCCGTCGAATACCGATGAGCGGCGCCGCTACTACGCCTTGACGTCTCGCGGCATCGCCGTGGCCCGCGCCGAGGCGGCGCGTCTCGAAGGCCAGGTCGAGGCGGCCCGGGCGCGACGGCTGCTGAAAGGCGCGCGAGCGTGACGCCTACCCCAAGCCGCTCGCCGTGGGCCGAAGCGCTCTTCGCCGTCGGTCTCCGCGTCTACCCGCGCGCCTTCCGCCGCCGCTTCGCCAGCGAGATGCGCGAAGCGTTCCGCCGCCGCGGCACCGTGGCGTTCGGCACCCTCGTCGCCAACGGCCTGGCCGAACGCTGGGCCGCCGTCGTCCGCTGGTCGTTCTACCCCAACGCCACGCCCCACCTCTACGAACCGTCCGGGAGACACGCCATGTTCTGGGACACCGTGCGCGCCGACGTGCGCTTCGCGCTTCGCCAGGCCGTCCGCGCGCCGCTCTACACCACGCTGGCCGTCGCCGCGCTGGCGCTCGGCATCGGCGCCAACAGCGCCATCTTCACCGTGGTGCAGAGCATCCTGCTCAAGCCGCTGCCCTACCGCGATCCGGGCCAGCTGGTCATGGTGTGGAGCCACAACACCAAGGAGGAGAAGCCGGAGAATCCGATCTCCCCCGCCAACTTCGCCGACCTGCGCGACGAGAGCCGCGAGTTCGTCGCGCTGCAGGGCTACTTCTCGTTCGTCACCAACACGCCGCTGGTCGTCGACGGCCCGCCAGAAATGGTCGTCACCTCGTACGTGGCGCCCGGGCTGATGCCGCTGCTCGGCCGCCAGGCACTGCTCGGCCGCACGCTCGGCGACGGCGACGGCGCCGGTGCGCTGGTGCTCAGCCACGGCTACTGGCAGCGGCGCTTCGGCGGCGATCCGAACATCGTCGGCAAGACGCTGGCCCTCGACGACGCGCCGGCCACGGTGGTCGGCGTCATGCCGCCCGACTTCGTGTTCCCGTATCGCGGCATGGTCGGGCCGACCGGCTTCACGCGCACGCTGCAGGTGGACGCGTGGACGACGATGCTGATGACCGGGCCGCGGATGGTCGATGCGTCGGGCCAGTTGACCCGCAACGTCCACTACCTGGCCGCGGTCGGCCGGCTCACGCCCGGGACCAGCGTCGAGCAGGCGCGGGCGGGCCTGGCGGCGATCGCCGCCCGGCTCGAGCGGGCGTATCCCGACACCAACGCCGGCTGGACGACGACGGTGACGCCGCTGCACGAACAGGTCGTCGGGGAGGTGCGGCCGGCGCTGCTCGTACTGCTCGGCGGCGTCGGCGTGATCCTGCTGATGGCCTGCGTCAACGTCGCCAACCTGGTGCTGGCGCGCAGTGCCAGCCGGCAGAAGGAGCTGGCCGTGCGCGCCGCACTCGGCGCCGGCCGCTGGCGGCTGGCCCAACAGGCGCTCACCGAGAGCCTGCTGCTGGCGGTGAGCGGCGGCGTGGTGGGCCTGCTGGTGGTGCGATGGGGCGTGCAGGGCCTCATCGCGCTGGCGCCGGCCAACCTGCCCCGCATCCAGGACGTGGCGCCCGACTGGTCGATGCTGCTCGTCACCCTGGCCGTGGCGATCGTGACCGGCACGCTGGTCGGCGTCGTGCCGGCGCTGGCCGCCGGCCGCACCGACGTGGCGCCGGCGCTGCAGGATCACGCCCGCGGCACCATCGGCTCGCGCGCGCGCCACCGCATGCGCACGGCGCTCGTCGTCACCGAACTGGCGCTGGCGGTCGTCCTCACGGTCGGCGCCGGACTCCTGCTGCGCAGCTTCAACTCGGTGATGACGCTCGACCCCGGCTTCCGCGCCGAGCACCTGCTCACCATGCAGCTGACGCTGCCGGCCCGCGTCAACACACCCGACGCCCGACGCGCCTACTACGCCGAGTGGTTCGCACGGCTCGAGGCGCTGCCCGGTGTGACCGCCGTCGGCGGCACCACGCGCATCCCGCTCGGCAGCACGAGCGTCACGACGTCGGTGCAGGTCGAAAGCCGGCCGTTGCCGCCCTCGGAGCTGCCCGAGGTCGAGTTCCGCCGCGCCATGCACGACTACTTCACGACGATGGGGATCCCCATCAGGCGTGGCCGCGGCTTCACCGCCGAGGACGGTCCGAACGCGGCGCCGGTCGTGGTGGTGAACGAGACGATGGCCCGCAAGGTGTTCGGCACCGACGACCCGATCGGCCAGCACGTGCGCATTGGGCCGAATCCGTCGGGGCCGTGGAGCACGGTGGTCGGCGTGGTCGGGGACATCCGCCACGCCGGGCTCGAGGAGACGCCGGCGGCCGAGATGTACATCAACTACCTGGCGAGCCCGCCGGTGGCGCCGTTCATCGCCGTGCGCACCACCGGCGATCCGGCGGCACTGGCCGAAGCGGTGCGGGCCGCGGCCCGGGCCTTCGACGCGACGCTGGCGCTCTACGACCTGCGCACCATGGAGCAGATCCGCAGCGAGTCGGTGGCGGAGCGCCGCTTCCTGCTGCTGCTCATCGGCGCCTTCGGCATGCTGGCGCTGGTGCTCGCCGCGGTGGGCGTCTACGGCGTGATGGCGCTGGTCGTCTCCGAGCGCACGCAGGAGATGGGCGTGCGGCTGGCGCTCGGCGCCGCGCCGGTCGAGGTGCTGGGCATGGTCGTGCGCCAGGCCGTGGCCCTGGCCGCGCTCGGCGTCGTGGCCGGCGTGGCAGTGGCCGCGGCGCTCTCGCCGCTGCTGGCCAGCCAGGTGTTCGGCGTGCCGCCGCTCGACCCGGTCACCTACGGCGCGGTGCCGCTGCTGCTGGTCGTCGTCGCGACGATCGCGGCGCTGGTGCCCGGCCGCCGGGCGATGCGCATCGATCCGGCGAGGGCGATGAATGCGAACTGACGTTGGCCGGGGCTCGGGGCTCGGGACGCGGGGAGCTACTGAAGCCTGGCCGCTGTGGCGCGAGCCACGGCGAGCGGCTTGACGACGTGTTCGGTGAGGAGCGCGAAGAGCTCGCGACGATGCCCCCTGCGCTCTTCGCCGACGTCGGGTGACGCGGTGGAGACGATCACCAGGTCCAGGTCCGGCACCACGAAGGCATATTGGCCGCCGTAGCCCCAGGCGAAGCAGGTGGCGTGGCCGGCCAGGTCGTGCACCCACCAGCCGTAGCCGTACTGGCGGTCGCGCATCGGGTCGAGCATCCCGCCCGGACCGCGGGCGAACGACGGCAGCTCCCGCGTCCGGCCCTGGCACGACCGCGCCACCCAGGCCTCGGGCACCACCTGGCGGCCGGCGGCGCGGCCGCGATTGAGATACAGCTCGCCGAACGCCAGCAGCTGCCGCGGGGTCAGCAGCATGTCGTTGCCGCCGAAGTAGACGCCCTGCGGATCGCGCGGCCACTGCGCCAGCGTGAAGCCGAGCGGCCGGGCCAGCACGTCGTTGGCGAAGCGCCAGGTGCTGACGCCGGTGGCCTTGGTGAGGATGGCCGACAGCAGGTGCGTGTTGCCGGTGCTGTAGTCCATGTCGTCGTCGGGCGCCGCGATCATCGGCCGCGTCAGCGCATGCCGCACCCAGTTGCCGCTCGTCACCCAGGCGCCGTAGCCGCGGCCGCTGGTGCCCTCGAGGCCCGAGCGCATCTCGAGCAGGTGCTCGACGGTGATGGCCCGCTTGCGCGGATCGGCGTCCTTCGCCAGCTCCGGAAACCAGGTGGCGATCGGCGTGGCGACGCCGGCGATGTGGCCGCGCGCGATGGCCACCCCGACCAGCGCCGAGATCACGCTCTTGGACGCCGACTTGACGTTGGCCGGCCGCGCCGCCGTGCGGCCGTTGTAATAGCGCTCGTAGAGCACCTGGCCACGCTGGCTGACCAGCAGGCTGTGCAGCCGGGGCAAGGCCCGCGCCGCCGTGTCGATGGCCTCGGGGTTGAAGGCCGCCGTGGCGCGCGTGGCGAGGACGAGAAGACCGGCGATCAGCGCGCCGAACACCGCGCGACGGCCGGGCTGGAACCGGGCAGGCACGCGTCCACTGTAGCAGGCGGGGCTCAGCCGGCGAGCCGCGCCGCCACCGCCGGGTTGGCCAGCACCGTGGCGAAGTCGGGATCGCGCGGCAGCCGCCACCGGGTGAACGCGCCCAGCTCGCGCAGCGGCCGCTCGAGGTGCGTCAACACCGGCTCGATGTCGTCGCGCAGCGCGTGCACCGCGGCGACGTAGTAGCGCGTGAACGGGTCGTCGGCACCGGCGGCGAGACGCCGATCGAACGCCTCGACCGCGCTGTCGCCGAAGGTGCGGGCGGAATCGGCGTCGTCCAGGCGGTGGTAGGCCGCCGCCAGCTTCTGGTTCACCTCGATGATCGAACGGTCGCGGAGCGCGTGGTCGGTCAGGGAGAGGAAGTTCAACTCCCTGCGATACTCGCGGATCGCCTCCTCGTAGTGGCCGCGCAGGTAGTGCACGTAGCCGAGCCGGGTGTGGGCGCCGACCACGATCAGCCCCTGCGTCCCGGACATCGCCCGCTGCTGCAGGTCCACCGCCTCGCGGGCGTAGCGCTCGGCGTCGTCGAGCCGCCCGGTCAGTGCCTGCAACAGGGCCAGTTGCAGATAGGTGTAGCCGGCTTGCGGCGCGCGTTCGGCGGCCTTCAGGAAGTGGTCGATGGCGTCGTCGATGCGGGCCCGGCCGAGCCACAGCAAGCGGGCCAGCTGACCGTGCGCCACCGCGCTGTCGGGCTCCAGCGCCAGACCCTGGCGAATGGCCGCTTCGGCGGCGTCCACCTCGCCGAGCGTCACCAGCGTCTGGCCGAGGCGGACGTGCGCTTCGGCGTGCTGCGGCGCGATCGCCACCGCCTTCTCGAGCAGCGTCCGACTGCGCTCGAGCACGTGCGGCAGCGACAGGAACGAGCCGCGCAACTGCAGCGCGCTGCCCAGCGCGACCAGCGCCTCGACGTAGCCGGCGTCGAGCTCCAGCGCCCGCTCGAACAGCGCGATCGCCCGTTCGGTGGACTCCTGGGTGGCAATCCGCAGGTTGAGCATGCCGCGCGCGTAGGCCTCGTAGGCCTCGGGCGAGCGGACGTCCTCGCCAATCGCCCGCTTCTCGCTCGATTGCAGCTCGCGCTGTAGGCCGGTGCGCACCAGCTCCTCGACCAGGCGATCCTGGAGCTCGAAGATCTGATCCATCGTGCCGTCGAGCTTCACGGTCGAGACGCTGTGGCCCTCGTCCACCGCGATCGTCTGGGCGGTGAGGCGCACGCGGTCGCCGAGCCGCTGCACCGCGCCGCCGACCACCCAGGTGGCGCCGAGCCGGCGGCCCAGCTCGATCGACTGGCGCTCGTCGACGACGCGGCCCTGGGCGTTGCTCACCTCGCGCTGCACGTCGAACATCTGCTCGCGCGGGATTGGCTTGACGCCGCGCACCTTGGCGAAGTCGATGGTCAGCGACTCGGCGATGCCCTGGCCGATCCACTCGTCGGCGGGGTTGCCGGTGAGGTTGGCGAAGGTCAGCACGGCGACGGTCCGCTCGCCGGCCGGCCGCGCCGGCGCCGGCTGGCCGAAGCCCACCGGCGGCAGCAGCATGCCCGGCCGCCAGGTGCCGCGGGCGCCGCTGGCGGTGGATTCGCGGACGAGCCGCTCGCGGGCGTGGTGCAGATCGACGTAGAGCTCACGCGCCGACTGGTAGCGGAACTCGGGATCCTTGGCCAACGCCTTGCGGACCACCGCCTCGACGTCGGCGGGCACCGCGTAGTTGAACCGGGCCAGCGCGTCGGGTTCCTGCGTGAGGATGCGGTGCGCCGTATCGGCCATCGTGTCGGCCTGGAACGGCGGCCGGCCGGCCAGCATCTCGTAGAGCACGGCGCCGACGGCGAACAGGTCGGCGCGGTGATCGATGTCGCCGCCGCGCAGCTGCTCGGGCGCCATGTAGTGCAGCGTGCCCAGCACCATGCCGGGCATGGTCACGCCGATGGTCGCCGCCTCGTCGAGCGCCGACGGGCGCAGGAACTTGGCCAGGCCGAAGTCGAGCACCTTCACCAGCTGGCGCCGGGTCAGCATGACGTTGGCGCTCTTGATGTCGCGGTGGACGATGCCGTGGCCGTGCGCCTCGTCGAGCGCGTCGGCCACCTGCATGGCGATCTCGAGCGCCTCGGGCACCGGCAGGATGCCGCGGCCGACGCGGTCGGAGAGCAGCTCCCCTTCCACGTACTCCATCGCGATGAAGAGATCGCTGCCGTGCTCGACCAGATCGTAGGTGACGGCGACGTGCGGCGAGCGCAGCACCGAGGCGGCGCGCGCTTCGCGGACCAGCCGCGAGCGCGCCTCGGGATCGTGAGCGTCGGCCGAGGTGAGGAACTTGAGCGCCACCTGGCGGCCCAGGCGGGTGTCCTCGGCGAGGAACACTTCGCCCATGCCGCCGCCACCGAGGCGTTCGATGACGCGGTAGTGCAGCAGGTGCGTCCCGGCGGTCGGGACGGAGGGAGGCATCACCCCATTCTAGCGCTCGGGTACACTCCTGGTCCGGATGCCCGCGCTCACCCGACGTCTCGGCCTGTGGAGCGCCATCGGCGTCGCCATCGGCATCACCATCGGCGGCGGCATCTACCGGACCCCGGCGGTCATCGCCAGCCGCGTGCCTGACGCCGAGCTGATGTTGCTGGTGTGGGTGCTGGGCGGGCTGATCGTCCTGTGCGGCGCGCTCACTCTGGCCGAACTCGCCGCCGCCCTGCCCGACACCGGCGGCCTGTACGTGTACCTGCGCGAAGGCTGGGGCCGGCCGGCGGCGTTCCTCTACGGCTGGGCGCAGCTGGTGCTGATTCGCGCCGCCGCGCTCGGCGGCATCTCGTCGGTGTTCGGCGAGTACGCGCTGCGCGTCGCCGGCATCGACCCGGCGACGCACGCCGATGCCGCCGACGCCCTCGCCGCCGGCGCGATCCTGTTCGCCGGCGCGGTCAACATCGTCGGCGTCAACCTCGGGGCGCTGTTCGCGTCGATTTCGACGGTGACCAAGTACGGCGCGCTGGTCGTGCTGGTGGTGGCGTCGTTCCTGCTCGGCGGCGGGAGCGGCGCCACCTGGACCCACCTGAGCGAGGCGACGGGCCCGGTCGACGCCGGGATGTTCGGCCTGGCGCTCATCTCGGTGCTGTGGGCCTACGACGGCTTCGCCGACGTGTCGTTCGCCAGCGGCGAAGTGAAGGATCCCGGCGTCAACCTGCCGCGCGCCATCCTCGGCGGCACGCTGGCGATCATCGCCATCTACCTATCGGCCAACCTCGCGTATCTCTACGTGAACGGCCTGCCGCGCATGCAGGCGTCGCGGCTGGTCGCCGCCGACACGATGGGCGCGCTGTTCGGCCAGGCCGGCGCGGCGTCGATTGCCGTGGTGGTGATGATCTCGACGTTCGGCTCGCTGATGGGCAGCATGCTGGCCGGCCCGCGCATCTTCTTCGCCCTCGCCGACGACGGGCTGTTCTTCCGGCGCATCGCCGCCGTGCACCCGCGCTTCGGCACGCCGCACGTGGCCATCACGTTGACGATGCTGCTCGGCGCGGCGATGGTGCTGACGCAGACCTTCGAGCAGCTCACCGACACGTTCGTGCTGGCGATGTGGCCGTTCTACGCCCTGAGCGTCGCCGCGATCTACACCCTGCGCCGGCGGCGGCCGGATCTGCCGCGTCCCTACCGCGCCTGGGGCTACCCGGTGCTGCCGGCGGTGTTCGTCGCCGGGGCGCTGTATCTCATCGCCAACGCGCTCGCCACCGATCCGTTCTGGACGTCGGTGGTGTTCGGCATCACGCTGGCCGGCTGGCCGGTGTACCACCTCGCCTTCGGCCGCCGCTGACGCCGCGGCGGCAGAGCGACGAGGCGACTCTCAGAACGCGCGGCTCTGGCAGCCGTCCACCACCACCGTGGTGCCGCTGATCCAGCTGGCTTTCGCCGACGCCACGAACGCGACGACGTCGCCCACTTCCTCGGCGCGGCCGAAGCGGCCGAACGGCAGCTCCGCCTTGACGAACGCGGCGATGCCCTCGGGGTCGGTCTGCTGCCGCTTGTGCCACGACCCGCCCGGGAACGAGATCGACCCCGGCGCGACGCCGACGACGCGGATGGCGTCGCGGGCCAGCTGCTGCGCCAGCGACTTGGTGAGGCTGATCTCGGCCGCCTTGACCGCGTTGTAGGTCATGCGGCCGCCGGCCTCGCGGCCGTAGATCGACGAGACGATCACCACCGCGCCGCCGCCGCGCGCCTTCATCGACGGCACCACGAGACGGGTGGCGCGGATGGCCGGGAACAGCGTCTGGTCGAACGCCTCCTGCCAGTCGGCGTCGCTGGTCGACAGCACGTCGCCGCCGCGGGCCAGCGCCAGGTTGTTCACCAGCACGTCGACGCCGCCGAACCGGTTGATGGTGGCATCGACGACCCGGGCCACGCCGGCCTCGCTGGCCAGGTCGGCGGCCACGGCCAGCACCTCGGCGCCGCCGCCCGACGCCGACGCCAGCGACAGCGCGGCGTCGGCCAGCGCCTCTTCGCCGCGCGCGGCGATGCACACGTGGCAGCCCTCGGCGACCAGCGCGCGAGCGCTGGCCAGCCCGAGCCCGCGGCTCGAGCCGGTGATGATGGCGACCTTGCCGTGCAGTCCCAGATCCATGGCGGTCAGCCGCGCGCGAAGCGGCCCAGGAAGTCCTCGACGCTGGCGTCGAACGCCGCCGGGCGCTCGAGGTTCGACAGGTGGCCGGCCCCGGCGATGCGCACCAGCGACGCATCGGGCACCGCCCGGGCGATCGCCTCGGCTTCGGCCGGCGGCGTCAGCGTGTCTTCGTCACCGACCAGCACCAGCGTCGGCACGGAAATCGTCGCCAGCAGCGGCGTCGAGTCGGGGCGGTCCATCATCCGCACGATCGCATCGCGGATGCCGGCCGGCGAGTGGCGCTTGATCAACCGGCGCACCGTCTCCTCGGCGTCCGGGTTCTCGGCCCGCGTCGTCTTCCCGAGCAGCTTCGGCATCATCTCGCGGGCGACGCCCTGCGGTCCCTCGCGTTCGAGCAGCGTCAGCATGGCCTTGCGGCCGGCGCGGGCTTCGAGCGAATCGGCGCCGGCGCGGGTGTCGGCGAGGATCAGCGCGCGCACCAGCGACGGCGCCCGCCGCATCAACGCAAACGCGGCGTAGCCGCCCATCGACAGGCCGCCGAGCACCACCGGCATGCCGGCCACTTCGCGCACCAGGCCGGCGATGTCGTCGGCGTAGTCGTCGATGGACGGGGCGGCGTCGTCGGGCCGTTCGTCGGTGGAGCCGCCGAAGCCGCGCAGGTCGGGTGCCAGCAGCCGCCAGCCCCAGAACGCGCCCTTGAACTGCGGCTCCCACAACTGGGCGCCGAGCGGGAAGGCGTGCGCCAGCACGAGCACCGGCTTGTCGGTGGCCGCGGGATCGCTGTCGAGATAGGCGAGCGTGCGCGCGCCGAGCTGCAGGTACTGACGGACCACGACGGGAGATCTTATCGCACGCGGTGATCGCCGGCGGCGTCGAGGTGCCGCCGGCCACGCCGTGCGATGATGCCGCCGGAGGTGCCCCGATGGCCGCGATCGTGATCCTGCTCGCATTGGCCGCCGCGCAGCCGTCCGCGGTGGACGCGCCCGACGCCGACGGCCTCACCGCGCTCATGCGCGCCGCCGCCCGCGGCGACGCCGCGGCCGTCACCGCCCTCGCCGGCAAGGGCGCCGACGTCAACCGGCAGGCCGCCGGCACGCGGATCACGGCGCTGATGTGCGCCGCCTACTTCGGGCACACCGAGGTCGTGAAGACGCTGCTGGCGCGCGGCGCCAAGGCGGATCTGAAGGACGCCAGCGGCGCCAGCGCCGCCGACTGGGCCGGCGCCGCCAGCCGCGACGCCGCCGGCGACGTGCTGGCCAAGGCCGGATCGCAGCTCAACCCGTTCCTCAACATCGGCGTGATGCCGTTCGCCTTGATGGACAAGGCGGCGGGCAAATAGCCGACGGTCCGCGCGTGGGCCGCGCCCGGGGCGATCGGGGCTCCGGCGGTCACTCCGCCTTCAGCGTCGCGGCCGGATCGACGGCGAGTGCCCGCCGGCACGGCACCCACGCCGCCACGGCGCCGACCGCCGCGAAAACGGCGACCGCCACCGCATAGACGCCGGCGTCTGGGCTCGCGGCGGGCGCGGCTGCGCAACCGCCGACGCCGCCAGCTGCGCCATCGTGCGCACGCGGAACATCGGCACCTCGGGATCGATGGCGGCGAGCCGCTGCTGCAACTCGCTGGCGGCCACCGGCACGCCGGGCGTCGTGGTGCGCATCGCCACCGCCATGAACGACGCCGGGAACTGCGCGTGGGCGGCGTAGATGGTCGGTCGCGGCAGCGAGCCCGGCCCGCGCTCGCGCGTATCGGCGACGACGCCGACGACGGCCGCCGACGCGCCGATCGTCGCGTCCCAGTCGGGCGCCGACGACGAGTTCCCGACCGATCGCCTCTCGCTCGGGCCACAGGCGCCGGGCGGCGGCTTCGTTGACGAGCAGGACCGGCGGGCTGTCGAAGCCGTCACGGTCGTCGATGGCGCGGCCGCGACGCAGCGGCATGCCGATCGTCTGCAGGTAGTCGGGTGTCACGACCCGCACGTTCAGCAGCAGTTCGTCGGGGCCGCTGGTGGGCACGCGGACGCCGTCCAGCTCGGTGAGCGAGATGACGTAGCCGAAGCCGGTGAGCGGCAGCCCGAAGACCGCCCCTGCCCGGTCGACGCCAGGCGCCCCCCGCACGCTGTCGAGCAGACGGGCGATGAACTGGGCGCGCCGCGCCGGGGTGTCGTAGCGCACGTCGGGCAGTGAGACCGCGAAGGTGTGGACGCGATCCGACGTGTCGAAGCCGACGTCGACCGCCATCAGCCGCCCGAACGAGCGCACCAGGGTCGCAGCGCCGACGACGAGGATCAGCGCCAGCGCGATCTCGGCGACGACGAGCGCGGCCCGGCTGCGGGTGCGCGGCCGCAGCGCCACCCGGGCCCGCGCCGCGACCTCGCCCAGATGGGCGCTGCGCCACGCCGGCGCGACGCCGAAGCACACGGCCGAGACCGCGGTAGCGGCTACGGCGACGGCGCACACCGCCGGGTCGAGCCGCGTCTCGTCGAGCAGCGGGATGCGCAGCGTGTCGTCGAGGGTGGCGATGCGCCGGGACACCGCCCAGGCGACGCCGACGCCCGCCAACCCGCCCAGCACCGCCAGGATGCCGCTGTCGATCAGGGCCGCCCGCGCCAGCCGGCCACGCGACGCGCCGAGGGCGGCGCGAATCGCCAAGGCGCGCGTGCCGCCCAAGGCCCGGGTCAGCAGCAGGCCGGCGACGTTCGCAGAGACGACCAGGAGCACGAGGACGGCCGCGGTCAGGAGCAGCAGCAGCCCGGCGCCGGCGTCGCCGACGATGGCCGTGCGCAGGCTGCGCACGCGCACGCCGCGGCCGTCGTTGCTGCGGGGATATGCGGCGGCGAGACGGGCGGCGATGGCGCCGAGGTCGGCGTCCGCCGCCGCCATGGAGACGCCGGGACGCAGCCGGCCGATGACGTCCAGGTATTGGGCGCCACGCTGGGTGGCGAGGTCCTCGGCCGTGAACGACAGCGGCACCCAGGCCTCGGCACCGAGCGGATACGTGATCCCGGGCGGGAGCACCCCGACGACCGTACGGGAGACGCCGTCGACGACCACGCTGGAGCCGACGACCGCCGGCGCGCGGGCAAACCGCCGCGTCCACAGCGCATCAGCGATGACGACCACCGGCGCGGCGCCGGCGACGGCGTCGTCCTCCCGCAGCGTGCGGCCACGCGCCGCGTCGGTGCCGAGCACCGCGAAGAACGCGCCGGTGACCGACGCGCCCGGCACCTGCGCGGCCGGAGCACCCGGGCCGCTCACCGCCAGCGCGTCCGCGGAGTACGCGGCGACCCCGGAGAGCGTGCGCTGCTCGCGCGCCCAGTCGACCACGTCGGACGGCGAAGACGCCGAGCCCTGCGGCGGGCCGCCGCGATCGGTCGTCGCGATGCTGACCAGCCGGTCGGCGTCGGGGAACGGCAACGGCCGCAGCATCACGGCCCGGACGGCGCCGAACGCGGCGACGGTGGCCCCGATGCCGATGGCCAGCGTGAGCACCGTGAGGGCCAGGAACAGCGGTTGGCGCAGCAGCGTCCGCGCCGCGATTCGCAGGTCGTACATCCACATCTCCGGCCTCCAGCGATCCCAGCGCAGCCAGAGCGCGTGGACCACCGCGCCACCGCACCGGCCGACCAATTCACGGTGGACTCCACGCCGGCGCCGGACGCCGGGTCGGCGGCCGCGAATCAGCCACGCACACTCGGCGTGCCATTCCCGGTGCCAGTCGGCGCGGGCCTCGGCGGGCACGATACGGGCGGCCGCTGCCAGCAGGCGACGCGCGACCGGCGGCAGGTCGTCCCGGCCGGTCACGCCCGACCTCGCGATCGCGTCGGCGCCAGCGGGAGCAGGGCGCGGTACGCGGCCAGTGCCTCGCGCCACGCCCGCACGCCGGCGGCGGTGAGGCGGTAGGTGCGACGGGCCGGCCGCCCGGCCGCAAACGCCGCCGCCTCGTCCTCCCACGCCGACCGCAGGTAGCCGTCACGTTCCAGCCGGGACAGCGCCGGATAGACGGTGCCGCTCGGCAGGCCGGTGCGGTCGATGACGTCGAATCCGTAGCCGACGCCGTCGGCCACGGCCTGCAGCACCGCCAGTTGGGTCGCGCTCATCCGTCGCATGGCTGTGTAGTCTTGCTACATAGCATGAGACGAAGGCGCCGCGGGATTGGTTGGCGGGCCGCGCTCAGGCGCCGGCGATGACCTCGAGGACGGCCGGGCCGAGGTCGTCGGCCTTGCGGGCGCCGACGCCGTAGACGTGGCGCAGGGCCTCGAGGGTGCGCGGCTTCACGCGCGCCAGCTCGCGCAAGGTGGTGTCGTGGAAGACGACGTACGGCGGAACGCCGCGACGGCGTGCCACCTGCAGCCGCATCGCCCGCAGCCGCTCGAACAGGTCGCGATCGACGCCCTCCCAGCCCTCGGTCTCGGCCTTCGAGCGCCGCGCCGCGCGCGCCGGGTCGGGCCGGCGCTGCCGCGCCAGCGCCAGGTCGGGGCGGGCGCCGGCGTCCTTGAGCAGGGCGACGCCGTCGTCGGTCAGCGCCAGCACCGGGTACTGATCGTCGGTCTGGCGCAGCAGGCCGTGCGCCAGCAGCTGGTCGATGTAGCCGCGCACCTCGTCGATCGAGGCGTCGCGCAGCAGGCCGAAGACCGTCAACGTGTCGTGGCCGCGGGCGGTCACCTGTTCGCTGGTCGCGCCGCGCAGGACGCTGGTGACGTGGCCAGCGCCGAAGCGCTGGCCGACGCGGGCCACGCACGACAGCACCTGGCGGGCCACCGTCACCGGGTCGGCCACCGCCTCGAGCTCGCCGAGACAGTAGTCACAGGCGCCGCAATCGTCCTTGGCGAAGGCCTCGCCGAAGTACCGCACCAGATGGCGGTGGCGGCAGCCGACCGAGGCGGCGTAGCGCTCCATGTCGCGCAGCAGCGCCCGCCGCTGCTCGGTGAGCTCGCCGCTGCGCTCGAGCATCTGCCGCCACTTGAGGAAGTCGGCGCCCGACACCACCAGCACGCACTCGGCTTCGAGGCCGTCGCGGCCGGCGCGGCCCGACTCCTGCTGGTAGTGCTCGACCGATTGCGGCGCCCCGGCGTGCAGCACGTAGCGGACGTCGGAGCGGTCGATGCCCATGCCGAACGCCACCGTCGCCACGACCACGTCGGCGTGCTCGTCGAGGAACGCGTCCTGATGCCGGTGACGCTCGTCGTCGCTGAGCCCGGCGTGGTAGGGCACGGCACGAACGCCCTCCTCGACCAGCCACGCCGCCAACGCGTCGACCTCTTTACGCGACTGGCAGTAGACGATGCCGGCATCGCCGCGGTGGCGCGACACCACGTCGAGGATCTGCTTCTTGAGCGCGCTGCGCGGGACGACCCGATAGGTGAGATTGGGCCGGTCGAACGAACCCACCAGCTCGATCGGGTCGCGCAGGCCGAGCTGCGCCGCGATGTCCTTGCGGACCCGCGCCGTGGCGGTGGCGGTGAAGCCGTGCAGGCTGACGCCGGGGAACAGCTCGCGCAGGCGGCCGAGCTGGCGGTACTCGGGCCGGAAGTCGTGGCCCCACTGGCTGATGCAGTGCGC
>CAYUAX010000089.1:0-18340 GCA_964442845.1 uncultured Bifidobacteriaceae bacterium
CACCCGCACCGTGGCGATGTCGGTGTTCGACGTCGCCACCATCGGTCGTCTGCAGTTGAACGGGGGCGTGCGGGTGGAACGCTACGACACCGAGTACCGCGCTCTGGCCACCACCGGCGTCCGCACCGACCTCGATGCCCGCGACACCATCGTCAGCGGCAAGGCCGGCGTACTCTTCCAGATCACGCCCGCGGCCAACGTCTACGCGTCGTTTGGCCGCACGGTCACCCCGCCGGGCTCGGGCAACTTCGCGCTCAGCACGCAGGCCAACAACGCCAACAATCCCAACGTCGATCCGCAGATCTCGCGCAACCTGGAAGTCGGCGCCAAGTGGGACCTGTTCCGGCGGCGCTTGTCCGCGACGCTCGCCCTGTTCGACACCCGCAACGAGAACGTCATCTACACCATCGACGCCACCACCGTGCCGCCGCTCTTCAATCAGGACGACGCGCAGGTCCTGCAGGGTGCAACCGTCGGCCTGGTCGGGCAGATCACCGACCGCTGGAGTGTGATGGCCAATGCCGCCTGGCTCGACGGCAGGCAGGACTCGCAGAACGCCGCCACCGACGGGCGCCAGCTCACCCTGATGCCGGAGTGGTCGGGCAGCCTGTGGACCACCTACGCGGTGCGCGGGTTCACCGCCGGCGGCGGCGTCCGCTTCTCGGATGAGGTCTTCGTCAACACCGCCAACACCATCGCCGTGCCGGCCTATCACCTCGTCGACGCCGTGGCGTCCTACACCGTGAACGCCCACCTCACCCTGCGCCTGAACGGCTACAACCTGACCGACGAGGTCTACATCCGCAGCGTCAGCAACAACGGCGGCCGCTACATGCCGGGGCTGCGCCGTTCGGTGCTGCTCAGCACGCAGTTCGGCTTCTGATCCGCGGTCGATGCTGATTCAGATTCCCGACGTGTTCACGGCCGAGCAGGTGGCGCAGGCGCGCCACCTGCTCGATGCCGCCGAGTGGGTGGACGGGAAGGTCACCGCCGGCCACCAGTCGGCGCGCGCCAAGGACAACAGCCAGCTGCCCGAAGGGCATCCGGTGGCCCGCCAGCTCGGCGACGACATCGTGCGAGCGCTGCAGCGGCATCCGCTGTTCGTCAGCGCCGCCCTGCCGATGCACGTCTTTCCGCCGCTCTTCAACCGCTATACCGGCGGTCAGTCGTTCGGGAACCACGTCGACAACGCAATCCGGCAGATCCCCGGCACGCCGCACCGCATCCGCACCGACCTGTCGTGCACGCTGTTCTTCAGCCGGCCGGACGAGTACGACGGCGGTGAGCTGGTGATCGAGGACACCTATGGCACGCACGCCGTCAAGCTGCCGGCCGGTCACCTCGTGCTCTATCCGTCCACCAGCCTGCACCACGTGCGACCGGTGACCCGCGGCGCCCGGGTCAGCGCGTTCTTCTGGCTGCAGAGCATGGTGCGTGGTGATGCCGACCGACGGCTGCTGTTCGAGCTCGACACGGCGATACGCGCGCTGCCGCAGTCACCCGAGGCGCAGGCCGCAGCGGTCCAGCTGACCGGCGTGTATCACAACCTGATCCGCC
Source organism: uncultured Bifidobacteriaceae bacterium (assembly GCA_964442845.1). Classification (GTDB taxonomy): domain Bacteria; phylum Acidobacteriota; class Vicinamibacteria; order Vicinamibacterales; family UBA2999; genus CAWAYR01. Next base: position 1,558 of record CAYUAX010000089.1, read on the forward strand.
GCTGGGCCGAGCTCTGATCAGCGGTCGTTGAGGCGGATCGAGTTGCCGACGCGGTCGAATGCCGCCGCGAAGGCGTCGGCGTCGCGCTCCGGCACGACGGTCAGGTAGTAGAAGAGATTGCCGTCGGCCAGGAACGTCGTGAAGACGCCGACGCGCTCCTGCTGCCGCAGCGCCGACGGGCCCGCGATCACCGTCCCCACCGCGCTCCGCTGCGAGATGCGCACCTGGCGCTGGTCCTCGACCACGCGCAGGCCGGGGTTCGAGTTGAGCAGCGCGCTCACGAACGCCTGGTGCGCCTGCGTCAGGGTGCGCGACGAGGCCCGCGTCACGCCCAGCTCGACGCCGTGAGTGAACACGCTCTGCCCCTGATACGGGCCCAGGCCGTTCTGGGCCACGTACTTGACGGCGTTGTTGCCGGCCACCGCCGTCCAGTTCGCCGGCACGCTCACCTGGAACAGCTGGCCGCCGCGCTGGGTGCGGTACTGCGTGGAGGGCGCCGGCACCGGCTCGCCGACGGTGCCCACCGACGTGGCCTCGCCGTTGCTGCTGCCGCCGCCGGCCCGGGTGGTGTCGGTCATCGACTTGGCCGCCGGCAACGACGCGAAGCGGGCCTTGGCCGCCGTGAAGCCGGCGGGGTCGGGTCGTGCGGCGATGGTCAGCTTGGCCGCTTCGGCCTGGATGTACTGCGAGCGGTTGCCGGGGTTCGGGTGGCTGCTCAGCCACTGCGGCGGCGTGTTGCCCTTGGCCTCGCGCTCGATCGTTTCGAACATCCGCGCCAGGTCGCGCGGGTCGTAGCCGGCCCGCGCCATGATCTGGGCGCCGAGCAGATCGGCCTGCTTCTCGTAGTCGCGGCTGTACTTCAGCAACCAGGCGCCGAGCCCGAACTGGGAACCCTGCGAAATCGCCTCACCCCAGCCGCCGCCGATCACCGCCCCGGCGATGGCGCCGGCGATGGCGCCAATCTGGAAGCGCTGCGCCTTGGTGGCGTTGGCGGTGCCGTGGCGCAGCAGCACGTGCGCCAGCTCGTGCGCCATCACGCCGACGACCTCGCCCTCGGCCTGGGCGGCGTCGAACATGCCGCGGTTGACGAACATCGGCCCGCCCGGCAGCGCGAAGGCGTTGATCTCCTTCAGGTTCACCGGCGTGAACGAATACTCGAACACCGGGTGGTTGAGCTCGCGCGGCGACTGCGCGACCAGCCGCGTGCCGGCGCGCGACAGGTAGCCGGTGATCTCGGGGTCGTCGATGACCGGATATTCCCGCCGGACTTCTGCTGCCGCTTCTTTGCCGAGCTGCACGTCTTGCTCGGGCGTGTACTTGTTGTTCGGCGGCTTGATGGCGGTCTGCCCGGCGAGGGTCGCGGCGGCGACCACGGCGAGCGCGGCGACCGCCAGCGGCAGTCGGCGGAGAGCGGACGAGTGGGCGGCGCGCGCGCTCATGGCTTCGGGCTCCATAGGGATGCGTTGCCCGCCATTCTACAAAACGCGTGCCGGTGGCGCCGGCGGGCCGAACCTCAGCGGATGAGCGCGATCTTCACGTCGGCGGTGCTTCCAGCCGTCACGGTGACCTTCAACGGGGGCGCTTTGAGCATCTCGTGCCACACCTTGAGCTCGTACGTGCCCGGAGGCACGCCGGCGAGCCGAAAACGCCCATCGGCCCCCGACACCGCGCCCATCTCGTCGGTGACGACGATGAAGCCGCGCATCCAGGTGTGCGTGTTGCAGGTGAGCCGGACCAGGCCGGCGCCGTTCAGGGGCCGCGTCACCACCAGGTTCGGCACCGGCAGGCCGACGTTGAAAAGCGTGCGGCCGCCGTCCTGCTGGGCGTTGGTGGTGTGCAGCAGCGGGTCCTTACTCGAGGTTTTGGTCGGCGCGCCGGGCCGGGCCAGCTGGACCCGGGGCGTGAACCGGCAGCCCTCGTTGATGACCTGGGGTTCCGGATACGGCGTCCGCACGGCGACGCCGGTGAGCGTGACGACGGCGTTGGCCAGCACGCCGCCCGGACCGACGGCGATCGCGTCGTCGGGCAGCTGGGTGCCGCACACCTTGATGTCGGCGGTGACCCGCAGCGGGCGGAGGGCGGGCACGGCGGTCGTGACGACTCCGGCGATCGACCCGGTCTGAGCACGGGCCGGCGCCGGCCAGGCGGCGGCGACCAAGGCGGCGACGAGCAGGCAGCGCATAGGGGTGTTCCGAAGGTAGCACGCGGTGCCGGCCGGCAGCCGCTGCTCAACCGTCCGGTTCGGCCATTCGTTGGATCCGTCTCGGGGCGCCGTGGCGCTCCGCCTAGTGTGCGAAGCCTGGAGCTCACCGCATGCTGGAAGCCATTGGCCTGACCAAGCGCTACGACGGCGTCGTCGCCCTCGACACCCTGGACCTGACCGTGAAGCCGGGGGAGGTGTTCTGCCTGCTCGGCGCCAACGGCGCCGGCAAGACGACCACGATCAACCTCTTCCTCAACTTCATCCAGCCGTCGGCCGGCACGGCCAAGGTGAACGGCCTCGACGTCACGGCCCAGCCGCTCGAGACCAAGCGCCATCTGGCCTACATCCCCGAGACGGTGATGCTCTACAAGAATCTCACCGGCCTCGAAAACCTGGAGTACTTCGCGGCCCTGGCCGGGCGTCCCGACCTGTCGCGCCCCGACGCGCTCGGCTACTTCGCCGAGGTCGGGCTGGCCGCGGAGGCGGCCGACCGACGCGTCGGCACGTATTCCAAGGGGATGCGGCAGAAGGTGGGCATCGCCATCGCCCTGGCCAAGGGGGCGAAGGCGCTGCTGCTCGACGAGCCGACCTCCGGGCTCGACCCGAAAGCGTCGAACGAGTTCTCCGACCTGCTCAAGCGGATGAGCGCCAACGGGGTCGCCGTGCTGATGGCGACCCACGACCTGTTCCGCGCCAAGGAGTCGGGCACCCGCGTCGGCATCATGAAACACGGCCGGATGGTGGCGCAGCACGGCACCGAGGAGTTCGGGCACGCCGACCTCGAGCGCGTCTACCTCGAGCACATGCGCGACTAGGAGCCCACGGCCATGATCCTCCGCATCGCCCGCAAGGAACTGCTCGATCTCTCGCGCGACGGCCGCTTCCGCGTGCTGTCGGCGCTGGTGCTGGTCGTGTCGGTGGTGTCGCTGGCCGCCGGCTGGAAGACCTACCGCGAGCTCGACGCCCAGCACCGCGCCGCCCAGGCGGCGACCCGCGACCAGTGGCTCAACCAGCCGAAGAAGAACCCGCATTCGGCGGCGCACTACGGCGTCTACGCCTTCAAGCCCAAGAGCCAGCTGGCGATCGTCGACACCGGCATCGACCCCTATGTCGGCGTCGCGGTGTGGCTCGAGGCACACAAGCAGAACGAGATGAAGTACCGGCCGGCCCAGGACCGCACCGCCGTCCAGCGCTTCGGCGAGCTGGGTGGCGCCGACGTGCTGCAGGTGCTGCTGCCGCTCTTCATCGTGCTGATGGCGTTTCCGGCGTTCGCCGGCGAACGCGAGCAGGGCACCCTGCGGCAGCTGCTCAGCATCGGAGCACGGCCGCGGGACCTGGCGCTGGGCAAGGCCCTCGGCGTGGCCGCCGCGCTCGGGCTCATCCTGCTGCCGGCCACCGCCCTCGGGGTGCTGGCGATGACGCTGTCCACCAGCCAGGGTCTGCTGGCCGACGATCCGCTGCGCGTGGCCGCGCTGACCGGCGTCTACCTGCTGTATTTCGCGCTCGTCATCGCCCTGTCGCTCTGGGTGTCGGCCAAGGCCCGCTCGGCGCGGCTGGCGCTGGTCGTGCTGCTGACGTTCTGGTTCGCCAACAGCCTGGTGGCGTCGCGGATTGCCTCCGACGTCGCGGCCTGGCTGCACCCGACGCCGTCGGCGGTGGAGTTCCAGAAGGCGCTGGAGGCCGACCTCAACGACCAGGCCGAGATGGAGCGGCGGCTCGAGAAGCGCCGCCAGGAGCTGTTCGCGCGTTACGCGGTCACCAGCGTGGACGCGCTGCCGATCGCCTTCAGCGGCGTCTCGCTGCAGGAGGGCGAGGAGCACGGCAACGAGGTGTTCGACGCGCACTTCGGGCCGCTCTTCGACACCTTCGACCGTCAAAACCGGGTCTACCAGGCCGGCGGCGTGCTGGCCCCGATGCTGGCGACCCGGGCGCTGTCGATGGGGCTGGCCGGCACCGACTTCAGCCAGCACCGGCACTTCCTCACCGCCGCCGAAACCTACCGCCGTGACATCCAGCGGGTGCTGAACGGCGACATCGCACGCCACCAGAAGCCGGGCCAGGTCTACCTGGCCGGGCGGGAGCTGTGGGATCAGGTGCCGGCGTTCGACTACACGCCGCCGTCGGCCGGCTGGGTGCTCGGACACTACCGCACCAGCCTCGTCGTGCTGGGCGCGTGGCTCGTCGTCGCCGTCACCCTGATGGTGCGGGCGAGCGCGTCGGCGCTCTCGGACTGACCGGCCATGATCGGACGCATCATCCGGCACGAGTGGCGGGCGCTGACCGCCGACGCCACGTTGTGGGTCGTCGGCCTCGCCTTCGCCGCGGCGATCGCCTACGGCGTCTTCAACGGCGCGCAGTGGGTCGGCTTCCAGCAGTCGGCGCTGGCCGCCGCAGCCGCCGAAGAAGCGGAGCGCTACGCCACCCTGCAGACGGAGATCGACACTCTGGAACGCACCGGCGGCAAGGTGTCGCCGTTCCGCGACCCGCGCAGCGCCGCCAATGCCGGCGGCCGGCTGGCGCCGCGCTACGTCGCCCTGCCGCCGGGGCCGCTCGCCACCCTGGCGATCGGTCAGAGCGATCTGCTGCCGTACTACTTCAAGGTGTCGACCGACGCGCGCGAGAACATCGTCGCCGCCACCGAGATCGAGAACCCGCAGCGGCTGCTGGTCGGACGGTTCGACCTGGCGTTCGTCCTCATCTACTTCTATCCGATCCTGATCCTCGCGCTGGCCTACAACATGCTCTCCGGTGAGCAGGAGCAGGGCACCTTGGCGCTGGCCCTCTCGCAGCCGGTGCCGCTCCGCACCCTGGCGGCGGGCAAGGTGCTGCTGCGGGCCGCGGTGCTGGTGGCGGTGGTGGTCGTCGCCACCGTGGCGGCGCTCCTTCTCGGCGGGGTCGATCTGGCGGCGCCAGGCGCGGTGCCGCGGTTCGCGCTGTGGATCGCCGCCGTGCTCGGCTACGGGGCCGTGTGGTTCGCGGTCGCGCTGTTCGTCGCCTCGCGCGGCCTCGGATCGGCTGCCAACGCCACCGTCCTCGCCAGTGTGTGGCTGGTGCTGGTCGTCGTGCTGCCGGCCGCCTTCAACCTCGCCGCCACCACCGTCTATCCGGTGCCGTCCCGCGTCGAGATGGTGCAGGCGATTCGCGTCGCCTCCGACGACGCCAACGCCGAGGGCAGCAAACTGCTGGCCCGCTACTACGACGACCATCCCGAGCTGGCGACCGGCGACGCCGCGCAGGCGATGACCGACTTCAACGTGATCCGCGTCGCCGTCAACGACGACGTCGAGCGCCGCGTCCGGCCGGTGGTCGAGCGCTACGAACGGCAGATCGCCCGGCAGCAGTCGCTCATCGACGCCCTGCGCTTCATCTCGCCGGCCGTGTTGATGCAGAACGCGCTCAACGACGTCGCCGGCACCGGCACCGCGCGCCATCAGGCGTTCATGGCGCAGGTCGACGCCTATCACCGCGCCTGGCGCGGGCACTTCACCCCGCTCATCGTCGCGCGGACGCCGGTGCTCGACTACCGGACGCTGCCGGCGTTCACCTATTCGGAGGAGAGCACCGGCGCCGTCGCTTCCCGGGTGACGCTCAGCCTGGTCGGCCTGCTGCTGCCGGCGCTCGCTCTCGGCTGGTGGGCCATCGTCCGTCTGCGACGCTTCCCGGTCGTCGGGTGAGCGGGCGTCGCCAATGCGCCGGAACTCTTGCGCCGGAGTGCTCGTGACCCAGCGTGTCGTCGTGTCGTGGGTCGTCGTTCTCGTCGCCGTCCTGTCGGCAGTGCGGCCAGCCGCCGGCGCACAGACGTCAGCGCCGTTCGAGCTGAGCGGCGAGGTGGTCGATCCGACGGGCGCCGCCGTGGCCGCCGCCGCCGTGACAGTGCGCGGCGCTGACGGCCGGACGCGTTCGGCGGTGACCGCGGCCGACGGTCGGTTCTCGGTCGCGGGTCTACCCGTCGGACCGGTCCGTGTCTCGGTGTCGAGCCTGGGCTTCGAGCCGCAAGAGATCACCAGCCCAGGCCCGGCCGAGGCCGGGCGGCTCCGCATCGAACTGCGCCCCGCCGGCCTCGAGGAAACCGTCGTCGTAATCGGCGCGGCCACGGCCCGCCGATCGCTGCACCCCGAAAGCGCGGATCTCGTCGGCTCGGTGGACGTCATGACCGCCGATCAGCTCGAGCACGAGAACGTCGATCTGTCGTACGAACTGCTCAAGAAGATGCCCGGCGTCTACGTGAACGACTACAACCAGGGCGTGGTCGCCGGCGGCATCGGCATGCGCGGCTTCAACACCGAAGGCGACATCATGCACGTCAAGCTGCTCGTCGATGGCATCCCGACCAACGTCAACAGCGGCGTCGGCGATCTCAATGCGATCTTCCCGCTCAACGTCGATCGCATCGAGGTCGTCAAGGGCACCAACGACCCGCGTTACGGACTCTTCAACATCGCCGGCAACGTGCAGGTGTTCACCAGCGCGCCCGGCCGCTATTCGAAGGTGAAGCTGCTCGGCGGCGCCTTCGGCACCGGCGACCTGCAGGGCACGACGGCCTTCTCGACCGGCCGCGTGTCGCACGTCTACTTCGGCGGCGTCCGCACCAGCGCCGGCTACCGCGACAACTCCGACCTGGACCGCTTCACGCTCTCCGGCAAGTGGGTCTACACGCCGGCCAGCGAACAGTGGACCGCCGCCCTCGTCGCCCGCACCTATGAGTTCGACACCCAGGCGCCCGGCTACCTCACGTTGCAGCAGGCCGAGGACACGCCGCGCTTCTCGCCGGCGTTCTCGGCGACCGACGGCGGCACGCAGCGCACCCGGCACGTCAGCCTGCACCTGGACCGCCAGTTCCAGACCGTCGCGCTGTCGCTCAAGGCCTACCGCCAGCAGTTCCTCTCACAGCGCTTCGTGCGCTTCACGGCGGCCGGCGCGCAGCAGGAACGCCGCGAGGACGAAGCGCAGACCGGCGCGCTCGCCACCGTGACCTGGCGCCCGGCCCGCCTGAGCGGCATGGCCGGCCTGATCTCGGCCGGTGCCGACGTGCAGTCGCAGGACAACGAGGCGCAGCGCTTCCAGACGCTCGAACGCCGCCGTCAAGCGGTGTTGCGGCAGTGGGACTTCGACTTCACCAACGGCGGTGCCTATGTGATGGGCGACGTGCGTCCGGTGCGCTGGCTGCGGGTCAGCGGCGGCGTGCGTGGCGACCGCGTCGGCGGCGATTTCGCCAACGGCTTGAACGGCCAGACCCTGCCGATCATCGACTACGGCACCATCTGGCAACCCAAGATCGGCGTGTTGGCCACGTTGCGCGAAGGCATCAACCTCTACAGAAACGTCGGCCGGTCGTTCCAGGTCGGGGTCGGCGTCAGCGCCTTCGGCACGCAGCCGCTCAGCCACTCGAAGAACGACGGATGGGAAGGCGGCGTGCGGCTGGCCCCGACGCCGTGGCTCGCCGCCCGCATCGGCGTCTGGGGCCAGGACGCGTCCGACGAGCTGCGCCTCAAGTTCGACAACTCGGGCGACTCCGAAAACGTCGGCAAGACGCGCCGTCGCGGCTGGAACGTCGAGCTGACGGCGCGCCCGCATCCCCTGGTCTATGCCTGGGGCACGTATACGCGGCAGAAGGCCACGCTCGCAGAGCCCGGTGCGACGCAGCCGCAGCTCAGGGGCAACGAGCTGAACCACACCCCGCGCTACACCGCGAAGTGGGGCCTCGACTTCACGCCGTCGTCGCGGCTGACGGCGGCCCTGTGGACCGAGGCGCAGGGCGCCTATTTCCTCACGCCCGCCAACGCCGAGGGCCGGTTCGGTCGCCGCATGCTGACCAACCTCGACCTGTTCGTCGCCGCGCACCGGACGATGTCGCTGGGCGTGCACCTGAAGAACGCCTTCAACGGCTATCACGAGTACGCGTGGTTCGACGGCGTCCAGACGCTCCACTCGCCCGGCGAGCGCCGCGCGCTCTACGTCACCTCGACGTTCGAGTTCTGAGGCGCGGACGATGGCGACGACGCTACGCATCGCACGTGCCGAGTTCCTGCAGTTCCGGCGCTCCGGCGTGCTGGTGCTGGTCGGACTGGTCGTGACCGTGCTCATCGCCACCAGCGCGGTGGTGGCGTGGCGCGCCGAACGGGCCTACGAGGCGGAGCGCCGGCGCTACGCCGGCGACGTCGCCGCCCACTGGGCGGCGCAGCCCGACCGGCATCCGCACCGCGTGGCGCACTACGGCTACCTCCTGTTCCGCCCGCGGTCGCCGCTGGCCTTCTTCGACGCCGGCGTCACCGCGCAGACCGGGTCGGCGCTGTTCCTCGAGGCCCACCGCCAGAACTCGCTGAACTTCGCCGAGGCGTCGCAGGCCGACGCGCCGATTCGTTTCGGCGCGCTGACGATGGCGCTGGTCCTGCAGATGCTCGTGCCGCTCGTGCTGTTGCTGACCGCGGCCGGCAGTGTCGCCCGCGAACGCGACGAGGGCACGCTGGCGATGATTCGCGCACAAGGGGTGTCGTGGCCGGCCATCCTCGGTGGCAAGACCCTGGCGCTCACGGCGATGGCGGTGGCGCTCGCCGCACCCGCGGCGCTCGTCGCCGGCGTCCTGCTGGGACGGGCCGGCACGGCCCAGTGGACCGCCGACGCCTGGCAGCGCCTGGCCGCCCTGGCCGGCGTCCACGTCCTGTACTTCGCGGCCTGCGCCGGCGCCGGCGTCGTGATCTCGGCGCTCAGCCGGACGCGCCGCGACGCCACCCTGACACTCGTCGGCACCTGGCTGGTGCTGTGGGTGGTCGTGCCGCGCGTCGTGCCGGTGGCCGGCGACGTGGCCCGGCCGCTGCCGACCCGCGCCCAGTTCGAGGCCGAGGTGGAGCGACGCGTGCGGGCGCTCGGCGACAGCCACGACCCCACCGACGAGAACTTCGCGGCGTTCAGGGCCCAGACGCTGGCGAGCCACGGCGTGCAACGCGTGGAGGACCTGCCGGTCAACTACAACGGCGTCGTCATGATCGAGGGCGAGCGACTGTCGAGCGAGGCCTACCAGGACTTCCGGGGCGTGCTCGACGCCATCGTCGCCGACCACGCGCGCGTGGCCGCCGCCGCCGGCTGGGTCAGCCCGTACGTGGCGATGCGTCTGGCGTCGATGACCCTGGCCGGCGCCGACCCCAGTGCCGTCCTGCACTTCGAGCGCGCCGCCGAGGACTACCGCTACCGCCTCGTCCAGCACCTGAACCAGCTGCACACCGAGGTGGTGCGACTCGAGGACGATCGCTATGCCGCCACGGTCGGCGCCACCGAGGCGCCGACCCGCAAGCGCATCGCCGCCACCCACTGGGACGAGGCGCCGGTCTTCGCCTACGACCCGCCCGCCCTGTCGACGTCGGCCACGGCGGGCTGGGCGCCGTTCGCCGCGCTCACGGCCTGGACCGGCGGCCTGCTGCTGGTCGCAGGGCGGCTCCGGCCGAGGACCTTCTGATGCGGCGGGTGATCCAGCTGGAGTGGCGGCGCGTGCGCCGCAGCCGCGCTCTGGCGATCGCCGCCGTGGCGTGGACGCTCGCCGCGCTGGTGGCCCTCGCCAACGGCGAACGGCTGCTGGATCGACAGCGCCGTGCCCTGGCCGAGGCCGACGACCGGCAAGCCGAGCAGCACCAGGCCGTGCTGGCGCCGCAGCCGCCGTCGGCCATCGCCGGCGACCAGCTCTACTATCTGGCCTACCACACGCGGCACGAGCCGTCGCCCTGGGCGGTGGTGTCGATCGGACAACGCGACACCCGCGCGTTCAACCTCAAGGTCCGTCTCCTCGCGCTGCACGGCCAGCTCTACGACGGCGAGCTCGCCAGTCCGCTGTTGGCGGCCCTCGGCACGTTCGATCTCGCGTTCGTCATCATCGCCCTGGGGCCGCTGCTGGTCATCGGCCTGTGCCACGACCTGGTGTCGGCCGAACGCGAGGCTGGCACGTGGGCCCTCGTCCGCGCGCAGCCCGGCGGCGCCCGGCGGGCGCTCGCCGCCAAGGTCGCGGTGCGGGGCGCCGTCCTGCTCGCGTTGCTGGCCCTCGTCGGCGCCGCCGTTCCCGCGCTGACCGACGTGCCTGCCGATGGCCGTCTGCTCGCGGCGATCGCGGCGAGTGCGCTCTACCTGGCCGTGTGGGTCGCGGTGGCCGCCGCCCTGGCAGTGCGGCATCTGCCCTCGGAGGCCAATGCGCTGGTGATGCTGGCCGTCTGGCTCGTGTGGGTGGTGGTGGGTCCGGCGCTCGTGACCACGCTCGCGGCGTCGCGGTTCCCGGCGCCGGAGGCGCTGGCCCTGACCGTGGCGCAGCGCGAGGGGTATCACGGCAGTTGGGATCGTCCCGTGCCCGAGACGATGGCCCCGTTCTTCGATCGCTATCCCGAGTGGCGCGGTCACCCCGTGCCGACGGATCGCTACTCGAATGCCTGGTACTACGCCATGCAGCAGCGCGGCGACGACGCGGCCGCGCCGGTCGCCGACGCGTACCTGGCCACCCTGCGCGCTCGCCACGCCTGGACCGGCGCGTGGATGTGGCTGTTCCCGCCCGCCGCCCTGCAGTCGACCTTCGATCGCATGGCGCGGACCGATCTGCCGGCGCACCTCGCGTACCTCGCGTCGGTGGCCAGCTACCACGAGACCCTGAAGCGTCACTTCCTGCCCGTGATCTTCTCGGAGGTCGCGGTCGCGGCGGTTCGCTGGGAACAGGCGCCCCGCCATGTGTTCGAGGACGACGGCGAGGCCGCCGACCTCGCGCCCGCCCTCGGCCCTCTGCTCGGGTGGGCCCTCGCGGCGGCGTGTGTCGTGGCCGCTGGCGCGCGCACAAAGCGCTGACCGACAGGCACTTAGGCGTAGATCCACTCATTGGGCGAGGACATCCACTGGGCGCCGCTCGGCGACCATCCACCGCCTCCCAGTGGCCGGGTTCGCCGGCCGACCGCTACGCTCGGCGTCATGGACTTGCGCAGTTCGTTCTCCCCGCGTCTTCGTGGCATGGCGGCTCTGGCCATCGCCTTCCTGATGCCCGTTCTGGCCGGCGCGCAGTCCGGCCAGCTCACTGGCAAGGTCACCCGGGCCGGCACCACGGAACCAATGGCCGGTGCCGCCGTCGTCGTCGAGGAATTGCGCCGCGAGGTGCGGACCGCGGCCGATGGCACCTACACCTTCGACAACCTCGCGCCAGGCGACTACCACGTGTCGGTGCGCGCCGAGGGTTACAGCAGCCGGCGCGTCGAGGTCACCGTCGGCGCCGCCCCCGCGTCGCTCGATCTCGAGGTCGATCTCGACCTCCACTTCGCCGAGGTCCTGTCGGTCAGTCCCAATCCGCGGCCGCAATTCGAGTCGTACCAGCCGACCTCGGTGCTGTCGAACGAGGACCTGCAGCGGCAGCTGCAGGACACCATCGGCGCCACCCTCCAGAACGAGCCCGGCGTGAACGTGCGGTCGCTCGGCCCCGGCCCGGCTCGCCCGGTGATCCGCGGCCTCGACGGCGACCGCGTGCTGGTGCTGCAGGACGGCCAGCGCATGGGCGACCTGTCGAGCCAGTCGGGCGACCACGGCGTGCCCGTGAACCCGGCGTCGGCGCAGCGCATCGAGGTGGTGCGCGGCCCGGCCACGCTGCTCTACGGCGCCAACGCCATCGGCGGTCTGGTGAACATCGTCACCGATCAGATTCCGACCGAGAAGGTCACCGCACCGACCGGCTCGTTCACGTTCAACCTCGGCAACAACAGCAATCCGGCGGGGGCTGCCGGCGACGTCCACGTCGGCAATGGGAAGTTCGCGCTGCACCTGGGCGGCGGCGGGCAGCGCGCCGGCAGCTACAACACGCCGGACGGCGAGGTCGACAACTCGCAGTCGCGCAGCGGCTTCGTCAACGTCGGCGGCGGCTGGACCGGCGACCGCCAGTACGCGGGTGTGAGCTACGGCTACGACGACACCAAGTACGGCGTGCCGGTGCTCGAGGACGGGGAGATCAGCCTGACCCCGAAGCGCCACGCGTTCTCGGCGCGAGCCGGCGGGCAGGGCCTCGACGGGCCGTTCACGTCGTATCGCACGACCCTCGGCGTGCGTCGCTACACCCACTCGGAGCTGGAAGGCGACGAGGTCGGCACGCAGTTCAAGAACAACACGGTCGAGGGCGAAGTGATGTTGTCGCATCGGCCGGCCGGTCGGCTGTCGGGCTCGGTGGGCGGCTGGTTCCTCGACCGTGAGTTCTCGGCCGAGGGTGCCGAGGCGCTGTCCCCGCCCGTGGATCAGCGGGCGATCGCGGCGTTCCTCTACGAAGAGGTGAACTGGCCGCACCTCTCGCTGCAGTTCGGCGGCCGCGTCGATCGGACCACCTTCGAGCCTGGCGGTGTGCTGCCGGAGCGCGACTTCACCGAGTTCTCGGGGTCGCTCGGCGCGCTGTTCCGTCCGCGCGCGGCCAGCGACAACCTGGTGGTGGCCGTCAGCCTGGCGCGCGCCGCCCGCAACCCGGCACTCGAAGAGCTGTATTTCTTCGGCCCGCATCCCGGCAACCTAACCTTCGAGATCGGCAACCCCGATCTGAAGGCCGAACGGGCGCTCGGCTTCGACGTCTCGCTGCGGGCGCGCACCTCGCGCTTCCAGGGCGCGGTGACCGTCTTCCGCAACAGCATCGACGACTTCATCTTCCGCAGCCCGTTGAGCGAGGAGGACTTCGAAGAGCGGGAAGAGGAGTTCGACGAGCGCTTCGGGGTCGAGCACGCCGAGGGCGAGGAGGGGGCCGAGGCCCACGGCCACGACGAGGAGTTCCCGATCATCGAGTACCGCGGCACCGACGCCACGCTCTGGGGCGTCGAGGCGCACGGCGACATCACCCTCAGCGACCGCTTCGCGATCGAGTCCACCTACGACTTCGTGCGCGCCGAACGGCGCGCCGATGGCCAGCCGCTGCCGCGGATTCCGCCGCAGCGGCTCATGGCCGGCCTGCGCTACACGCAAGGCGGGCTGCAGGTCGGCGTGAACGGCACCGCGGTGTCGCGGCAGGACCGGGTGTTCGGGGCGGAGACCGAGACGGCCGCCTACGGCCTGCTGCGCCTGCACGCCACCTACACCCGGCAGGTGCAGCGGACGTTCCACACCGTGACGGCGCGTCTCGACAACGCCACCAACACCCTGTACCGCAATCACCTGAACTTCCTGAAGGACATCGTTCCGGAGATCGGCCGCTCGTTCCGCGTCGTCTACGGCATCCGATTCTGATCGGCCGCCCGTCTCCGCGGCCAGCGCGGTGGGCATGGCGCCGACTACAATCGGCGCCATGCCCATTCGCGTCTTCGCCGCCGCGGCCATCACGGCGCTCGCCCTCGTCGCCACCCCGCGCGCCCAGACCCCCGTGCCCGCGCGCGTCGCGCCGTACCAGGACGCCTCGTCGCGCCTCATCGCTGCCGCCCAGGCCGACGACTTCGCGTGGCGCCGCCTCGCTGAACTGACCGACACCTACGGCAATCGCCTGTCGGGCTCGGAGAACCTCAACCGCGCGATCCAGTGGGCGGTGACCACCCTCGAGGCCGACGGCCTCGCCAACGTCCACACCGAGCGGGTGATGGTGCCTCGCTGGGTGCGCGGGCAGGAGAGCGCCGTCATCGTCGACCCGCCCGAGCACCCGATCGCGATGCTGGGGCTGGGCGGCAGCGTCGCCACTCCGCCCACCGGCCTCGAGGCCGACGTGCTGGTCGTGAAGAGCTTCCAGGATCTCGACGGCCGGGGCGCCGAGGCCAAGGGCCGGATCGTCCTCTTCAACGTGCCGTACACGAACTACGGTGAGACCGTGCAGTACCGCTCCGGCGGCGCGACGGCGGCGGCGCGACACGGCGCCGTCGCCGCGTTCGTCCGGGCAGTCGGACCGATGGGCCTGCGCACGCCGCACACCGGCAACATGAGCTACGGCGACGCCGCGACGCGGATTCCGACGGCGGCGATCGCCGCCGAGGACGCCAATCGCATCCAGCGGCTCGTCGATCGCGGAAGGCGGGTTCGCGTCCGGCTGCGGATGGAGGCGAAGTTCGAGGCCGACGTCGAGTCGGCGAACGTCTTCGGTGAAATCGTCGGCCGCGAGAAGCCGGGGGAGATCGTCCTCGTCGGCTGCCACTTCGACTCGTGGGACGTCGGCACCGGCGCCTCCGACGACGGCGTCGGCTGCATCGTCACCTGGGAGGCGCTGCGCCTGCTGCAGAAGCTCGGCCTGCAGCCGCGTCGCACGGTGCGCCTCGGCCTCTTCACCAACGAGGAGAACGGCCTGCGCGGCGGCACCGCCTACCGCGATGCGCACAAGGCGACCGCCGCGAATCACGTGTTCGCGCTGGAGTCGGACTCCGGCGTGTTCGCGCCGTCGCGCCTCGGGTTCTCCGGGTCGAGCGCCGCCCGCGCGGTCATCGACGACATCAGCGCGCTGCTGCGGCCGCTCGGCATGGCCGACATCGGGCCGGGCGGCGGCGGCGCCGACATCGGCCCGATCAGCCAGGCCGGCAACGTGCCGATGATGGCCTATCAGGGCGACAGCACCCGCTACTTCACCATCCACCACACGCCGGCCGACACGGTCGATCGCATCGCGCCCGAGGAGGTGTCGAAGGCGGCAGCGGCGATCGCCGTCGTCACCTACGTGGTGGCCGAACTGCCAGACGCCCTGCCCAAGTAGCGGGCGCGCCCGGCGCGCCGGGCGTCAGAAGTGGCGCGTGAGGCGGACCGACACCGTCCGCGGCTGCACCAGACGGGTGCCCACGAACACCGACTGGAAGTTGTAGAGCGCGGTGCGGTTCGTCAGGTTCGTCACCTGCACCTGCACGCCCCACGTGCGCCGGCCGTTGGCGGACCTCAGGTCGACGCCGCCCGCGGCGTCGACGATGGTGCGCGGGCGGACGCGCGGCGTCGCGGCGTCGAGGTTCACGAAGGGCAGGAGGTCGGCGAAATCGGGATCGCCGGCGACCTCGGCCGGGTCGGAGGGGTTCGATACCAGGCCGCTGTCATAGCGCACCGACGTGCCGAGCCACCACGGGCCGGCCGGGTCGAAGGTCAGCGTGCCGTGCACGGCCAGACGCTGGTCGTGGTCGATCGCAAAGGGGCCGGCGGAGAGCAGATCCACCGCGTCCTGGCCCAGGAACAAGCCGCCGGTGAACGGCGGTGTCGAGATGGCCCGACCGTTCGTGGCGCTCAATGACCCCGACAGGCCGTGGCGCGGCTGCACCGTGAGCCGCAGTTCGGCGCCGGTCACCGTGATCCGCTTCAGCGTGGTCGGGAAGATGATGCCGGTGTCGAAGAAGTTGTTGTTGTCCTGCTGGTCGCGCGACACCTTGCGATACACCGCGCCGTCGAGGGTCACCAGTCCGCCCAGCGACGCCTGCGCCCCGGCCTCGAGCACGTCCTGCCGCTCCGGCCGGATCGGCTGGTAGGCGCCGCCCAGCGCCTCGCGCACGCTGGCTGGAGCCAGCCGGCTGGCCGCCTCGGAGTTCGACAGCAGCAGGTTCTCGTTCGGCGGCGTCTGGTAGTTGCGGTTGTAGGACGCCCGCAGCACGAGCTCGCGCCCGGGCACGGCGTACGACACGCCGAGCCGCGGCTGCAGGTGCCGGCCGGTGACGAGGAAGCGGTACTCGTCGTAGCGCAGGCCGCCGTTGATCGTGAGCGCCTGCAGCCGCCACGTGGACTGGACGAAGGCGCTCGCCTGGGTGCCGGTGCGGGCGTCGTCGAAGACGAACGGCTCGCCGCCGCGGGTCAGGTCGTACGGCAGCAGCGCGTCGTTGAAGCCGGCGGCGCCGGGCACGTTGAACGCCGGCGACGTCAGGCCCATCGCGAAGCGTTCCTCGACCGGAAAGCGTTGCGCGTCCACACCCGCGCGCAGCACGTGGGCGCCGAACATCCGCGTGTAGCGCGTGCTCAGGCTCATCGTCGACAGCCGCCGGTCCTGCCAGGCGGTGACCGGTGTGTCGCCGGCGCTCGGGGTGAGTTCCGCGGCCGTGGTGCGGTAGCCGGCCGTGGCCTCGAGCGTCGAGATCGGATCGAGCGTACGCAGCCACGTCGTCCACACCGACAGGTCCTCGAGGGCCTGCCGTTGATCCTGCCCGGCCGCCTGCTGCGACCGCAGGTTGGCCAGCTCGAAGCGCGAGCCGCCGCCCATGGCGTGGACGCGCACGGTGTCGCGGTCGGACACCCGCACGTCGGCACGGCCGAAGCCGCGGGCGAAGTGCCCGCCGTTGTGCAGGTTGTCGAGGGAGACCTGGTCGAGGAAGCGATCGGTGCGCATGGTCGTCGCCGAGCCGAAGTAGCCGACCCGGCCGCGCTCGCCGCCCCATTGCAGCGTGGCCATCTGCGTGTCGAACCCGCCGGCCGACAGCGACAGCGAGCCGAGCGACGCGCGCCCGGTGCCCAGGCCGCTGCGGCTGTTGAGCACCGCGACGCCCGACACCTTGCTGCCGAACTCCGCGGGAATGTTGCCGGTGAGCAGCTCGGCGGTCTGCACCACCCCGACGTCGAGCGAGTTGGCGAACGCCCCGGTGAGCTGGTCGCTGATCGGCAGGCCGTCGACGACGAAGGTCATCTGGTTGTGGGCGCCGCGCGGGTGGATCGCGCCGTTGGCGTTCTGCG
>CAYUAX010000090.1:0-18280 GCA_964442845.1 uncultured Bifidobacteriaceae bacterium
AGCCTCGCCCGCCGCGACGCCGTCCACGTCCGCCCCCCCCGCGTCGCCGTCGCAGGCCCGGCTCGCGCCGCGCTGGCCCGCGGCGCTGGCGTGGCTCGATCCCAGCGCGCCGCGTGCCAACAGCAACGCGTGGGTGGTGTCGGGCCGGCGTACTGCCACCGGCCGGCCGTTGCTCGCCAACGATCCGCACCTGCTCGTCGAGCTGCCGTCGGTCTGGTACGAGCTGCACCTCGTCGCCGCCGGTCTCGACGTCCAGGGCGTCACGGTGCCGGGCACGCCGTTCGTGGTGATCGGCCACAACGCCCGCATCGCCTGGGGCTTCACCAACACCGGGGCCGACGTGCAGGACCTGGTGGTCGAGCGCATCGACACCGCCGGGCGGCGCGTTCAGACCGCCGCCGGCTGGCAGTCCGTCGAGATCGAGGACGCGCCGATCCCGGTGCGCGGCCGGCCGGAGCCGGCGCCGTTCCAGATCTGGCGGACCCCCACCGGCGTGGTCTACGCCGACGAGAGCCTCGAGTGGGACACGCCGCCGGCGTGGCTCGCGCCCGACGCGCCGCGTCAGGGCGAACAGCGCGCACTGATCTTGAAGTGGTCGGGCTTCGACAGCGGCGGCTTCGCCGACGCCTTCGAGGCGGTGGATCGCGCCGGCAGCTGGGCCGAGTTCCAGACCGCGCTCGATCGGCTGTCGGCGTTGTCGCAGAACGCGGTCTACGCCGACGTCGACGGCAACATCGGCTACATGATGACCGGCCAGGTGCCGGTGCGGGTGCGCGGCGACGGCACCCGGCCGGGCGCCGCCGCCGAGGTCGAGTGGTCGGGCACGCTGGGTGGGGCGTCGCTGCCGCGCGTCTTCAATCCCGAAAGCGGCTATCTCGCCACGTCGAACAACCCGGTTGCCCGCGGCGACGTGCCGTTCATCACCCGCGACTGGGTGGCGCCGTTCCGCGCCGCCCGCGTCTCAGGCGTGCTCGCCGAGGCCGACGGTCTCGATGTCGCTGCCGCCGCCGGTCTGCAGCTCGATCGCCAGAGCGGCGCCGCCGCCGAGGTGCTGGCCGGCGTGGACGGGGCGCTGGCGGCGGCGTCGCGAGTCGGTGCCGATCCGGGCGCCGTCGGTGTGCTCGAACGGCTGAAGTCGTGGAACCGCCAGATCGACGCCGGCGAGGAGACGACGCTCTACGAGATCTTCGAAGATCGGCTGTGGCATCGGGCGTTCAACGACGACTTCGCCGACGCGCTGTTCCACCGCTTCTACCAGTGGGCCGGCGCCGAGCGCAGCGCCGGCCTCTACGCGATCCTGGCCGACGCCGGCTCGCGGTGGTGGGACGACATCGGCACCGTGGAGCGGCGCGAGAACCGCGACGAGATCTACCTGCTGGCCGCCGACGACGCCGCCCGGGCGTTCGCGCAGCTGCCGGCGGGCTCGCGCGGCTGGGATCAGGTGCACGCCGCCACCTTCGCGCATCCGCTCGCCGCCGGCGGCCGCGTGCTGGCGTGGATCTTCAATCGCGGTCCGGTGCCGGTCACCGGCGACGGCACGACGGTGATGCGCGTCAGCCATCGCCGCCAGGCCGGCTTCGCGGCCTGGGAGTATCCGTCGTGGCGCCAGATACTCGACGTGGGCGCCTGGGACGGCTCCAAGGTGGTGCTGCCGGCCGGCCAGTCCGGCCATCCGCTCAGCGCCCACTACTTCGACCAGAACGAGCTGTGGCGCTCCGGCGAATACCGGACGCTGGCCTACACCCGCGGTGCGGTGGACGGGCAGGCGGCGCACAGACAGCTCGCCTCTCCGTGACGCTCAAGGCTCGCTCAAAGCGGCTAGCGGCTAGGGCCTGGCGGCCAGCGGCTCGAGCACTTCCAGCCCATCTCGGCCACCTCGCAGGCCCCGCAACTGTCCCGTTCGCGTTCCCCGGGCCTAGTTCCTAGCCGCTAGCCGCCAGCCGCTAGCGGGCGTAAGATGAACGTATGAGCAAGCGCTCAGATGTTCTCGCCGTATCGCCCGCCCTGGCCGTGGACCAGGCGCCGGCGCTCGAGGCCTGTGACGTCTTCCACATCGACCCCGCCCGCGTCGCCCACCTGCGCGGGGCGCTCATCGCCGCGCCGTCGGTGGCGGCGCTGGCCGAGACCTTCCGCGTGCTCGGCGACCCGACACGAGTACGGGTCCTCGATGCGCTGTCCCACGGCGAGCTGTGCGTGTGCGACCTGGCGACGCTGCTCGGGCTGAGCGAGTCGGCGACGTCGCACCAGTTGCGGCTGCTGCGCACGCTTCGGCTCGTCAAGGCGCGGCGGGCCGGCCGCATGGTCTTCTACGCCCTCGACGATCACCACATCATGGCGCTGTTCACCCAGGGGCTCCGCCACGTCGAGGAGCAGGACGCGGCGCGACGGCCGCGGCGGCGGGCATGACGACGGCGGCGGCGGCGGCGCCGCGGGCGGTGGCCTGCACCAAGTGCGCCGTGCACGTCGAGTCGGTCTTCCGCGTCTCCGGGATGGACTGCGCCGAGGAAGTGGCGATCCTCGAGCGGCGGCTGAAGCCGCTGGCCGGCGTCGATGCGCTCAGCGCCGATGTCGTCGGCCAGAAGCTGCACGTCGCCTACGACGCGGCGGTGCTGAACGCGGCGCGCATCGCCGATGTGGTCGCCGAGACCGGCATGCGGGCGTGGCTCGAACACGAGGCCCCGGTCGAGGCGCCGGCCGCCGACGGGCAGACCCGCCGCCTGCTCGCCGCCGCGGCGGCGATTGGCGCCGGGATCGGCCTGCAGACGGTGGCCGGCGACTCGCCATACGTCGTGCCGCTCTTCGCGCTGGCGATCGCGCTGGCCGGTGTCGCCCCGGCGCGCAAGGCGTGGACCTCGCTGAAGCGCCGCTCGCTCGACATCCACGTGCTGATGGTGGTGGCCGTCGCCGGGGCGATGGCGATCGGCGAGTGGGCCGAGGCGGCCACCGTGGTCGGCCTGTTCGCGCTGTCGCAGTGGCTCGAAGTGCGGACCATGGAGCGGGCCCGCGAGGCGATTCGCGCCGTGATGACGCTGGCGCCGACCGAGGCCCGGGTCAGGCACGCCGATCACGACCACCTCACGCCGGTCGACCTGGTCGCCCCCGGCGCCACGGTGCTGGTCCGGCCCGGCGAGAAGATCCCGCTCGACGGCGTGGTGATCGCCGGCCAGTCCGACGTCAACCAGGCGCCGATCACCGGTGAGTCGCTGCCGGTCGAACGGGGCGCCGGCGACGAGGTGTTCGCCGGCACGATCAACGGCCGCGGCGCTCTCGACGTGCGCGTCACGCGGCTGGTCCGCGACACCACGCTGGCGCGAATCGTCCACCTCGTCGAGACCGCGCAGGCCCAGCGGGCGCCGGCGCAGCAGTTCATCGATCGCTTCGCGCGCTGGTACACGCCGGCGGTCGTCGCGCTGGCGGCGGCGGTATTCGTCGTGCCGGTGGCGTTGGGCGCGCCAGCGGCGGCGTGGGGCTATCGCGCCCTGGTGCTGCTGGTCGTGGCGTGCCCGTGCGCCCTGGTCATCTCCACGCCGGTGTCGATCGTCGCGGCGCTGGCGACCGCCGCGCGGCGTGGCGTGCTCGTGAAGGGCGGTGCCCATCTGGAGCGCCTGGCCGCGGTGCGCGCCGTGGCCTTCGACAAGACCGGCACGCTGACGCACGGCGAGCCGCACGTGACGGGGGTTGCCGCGCACGGCGCCGACGCCGACCTCGCGGTGGCCGCCGCCGCGGCGATCGAGGCGCGCTCGGAGCACCCGATCGCGCGGGCGGTGGTCGCCGAGGCGACGCGCCGCGGTCTGGCCGCGCACGGCGCGGCCGATGTGCAGTCACTGCCGGGGCTGGGTGCCGAAGGCCGGTGGCGCGACGCGCGGATCGTCGTCGGCAACGGTCGGCTGATGCGTGAGCGCGGCCTGTGGACGGCGGCCGCCGCGGCCGACGACGCACGGCTCGCCGGCGCCGGGCAGGGCGCCGTGCACGTCGCCCGCGACGGCGTGCTCGTCGCCACCCTGGGCATCGCCGATCGCCCCCGCGAGGTCGCGCCCGACGTGGTGCGGCTGCTGCGCGAGCAGGGCGTCACCCACGTCGCGCTGCTCACCGGCGACTCGGCGGAGGCCGCCGCGCCGGTGGCCGCCGCCGCCGGCATCGTCGACGTGCGCGCGGCGCTGCTGCCGGCCGACAAGATGGCGGCGGTGACGGCATTGCGCGCCGCGTACGGCGCCGTGGCCATGGTCGGCGACGGCGTCAACGACGCGCCGGCGCTGGCCGCCGCCGACGTCGGCATCGCGATGGGCGCGATTGGATCGGCCGCCGCGCTCGAAAGCGCCGACGTCGCGCTGATGTCGGACGAGCTGCAGAAGATCCCCTACGCGCTGCGGCTCAGCCGGGCCGCGCTGGCCAACATACGCGTCAACGTCGCGCTGTCGATCGGCCTCAAGTTCGCCGTACTCGCCCTGGCCGTCGCCGGTCTGTCCACGCTGTGGATGGCGGTGCTGGCCGACACCGGGGCCTCGGTGCTCGTCGTCGCCAACGCGATGCGTTTGCTCCGACACCAGTAATCGGTTGATCCATGATCGATTGATCGGTCGATCGATCGGGCGATTTGTCGATCTGTCGGTCGACCTCGGCGCGGCGGCCGCCGCGCCCGATCGACAGATGTGGGCATCCGATCAACCGATCAGGAGTTCAACCGATCACGCGATGCCAGCGTCAGCGCCGGCGTCGTCCTTCCGCCGCGGCTGGAAGAAGTGGCCGTCGACGAACTCGTCGATCGCCGCCTGATCGGCGGCGTCGACGCGGTCGAACTGCAGGCCCATGCCGGCGCGCGGGTCGCTCCACCGCACGTGCGCGTCGATGTCGAAGTCCTTCTTCGACCCGGGCAGGCGGAAGCGCAGCCGCACCTTGGTCATCGGCTCGAGCGGGCTGGTGGTGCGGATGGCGATGCCGCCGCGCGAGATGTTGAGCGACAGCGCCGCGGCGATGGTCGCACCGACGTGGTACGCCGCCGGGATGCCCAGCACCACGCGGGGGCTGCCGCGGCGGTTGAAGTTGTCGGGGAACAGGTGGGGCGCCAGCGACGGCAGGATGTGCTGCACCGCGCTGTACTCGTTGACGTAGCCGGCGACGCCCAGCGCCGCCAGCTCGCGCACCTCGTCGGCGTTCGAGACCGTGCCGCTGAACGCCAGGATCGGCAGGCGGCCGTCGTCGAGCTTGCGTACCGTGCGGATCAGCTCGGCGCCGGCGCAGTGCGGCAGGCGCAGATCCACCAGCAGCAGGTCGAGACGGTCGAGGTCGGCGCGCACCCGCGCGAACAGCTCGGCGGCGCTGCGCACGGTGATCGCCCGGTGTCCGGCGCTCTCGACGGCCGAGCGGAACCGGTCACGGATCGACGCGCTGTCGTCGGCGATGACCACACACTTCGACGTCGTCGGGTTGGCGGACATGTACGGGAATCGGCGCGGCGTTCGTTGCAGAATAGATCAGGTTCCCCCTATAATTCGATGACTTCGTGGTGACGACGCGGGCGGCTCCGTGCGACGGAGCGCAGCCTCGTGTCACCGCCGTCCTGCAGGAGTGGTCCGCATGTCCGCGTATTGTCCCGAGTGCGACGCCGAGATCGACATCGACAGCGCCGACGCCGAGGTCGGCGACGAGCTGAGCTGCTCGGAGTGCGGCTCCCTGCTGCGCGTGGCCAACGACTCCCCGCTCGAACTCGAGTTCGCCGACGACGACGACGTCGACGACGACGATGACGATGACGACGAGGAGGAGGACGACGACGGCGACGACGATGACGACGCCGACGACGACGAGGACGACGACGCGGACGACGAGGACTGAGTCCTCACGAGGATGAGCGCCGTGTCCGCCGCCGTGTCGGAGGGCGCCAGCCGCAAGGCAGCGCGTCTGGCGGACTGGCTCTCCGAGGTCGGTTCGGTCGTCGTCGCGTTCAGCGGCGGCGTCGACAGCGCCTATCTCGCCGTGGCCGCGACCGCGGTGCTCGGCCGGCGCGCCCTGGCGGTGACCGGCGACAGCCCGAGCTATCCGGAGAACCATCGCCGTCTCGCTCTGCGCGTCGCCCGCGACTTCGCCCTCGCCCATGAGATCGTCCCCACCGCCGAACTGCTGCGCGACGGCTATCGGCTGAACGCCGGCGATCGCTGTTACCACTGCAAGACGGAGCTCTACGCCACCCTCACCGCGCTGGCGCGCGCCCGCGGCTTCGCCGTCGTCGTCGACGGCACCAACGCCGACGACCGCGGTGACTACCGCCCAGGGCGCAAAGCCGCCCGGGAGCACGGCGTGCGCAGCCCGCTCGACGAACTGGGTTTCACCAAAGACGACATCCGCGCGCTGGCCCACGCGCTCGACGTGCCGGTGTGGGACGAGCCGGCGTCGGCCTGTCTGTCGTCGCGCATCCCGCACCACACCGAGGTCACGGCGGACAAGCTGCGGCAGATCGAGCGCGCCGAGGACGCCGTGCGGGCGCTCGGCTTCCGGGTCTTCCGCGTGCGGCATCACGATCGGCTCGCCCGGCTCGAGGTCGGCGAGGACGAGCTGCCGCGGGCGCAGGATGCGGCGATGGCGGCGCGCCTCGACGCCGCGCTGCGGCAGGCCGGCTATGACGCGGTGGAGGTCGATCCGCGCGGCTACCGGCAGGGCAGCCTGAACGCCCCGCTCTTCCTGCGGCCGGTACCGTGAGCGCGCCGTCCGCGCGGCTCGCCGCGGCGGCGGCCGTCGTCGTGCTCGGCGTCGCCGCCGGCCACGTCACGCAGCTGTCGGCCACCCTCGAGGACATCGACTCGGTCAACTTCGCGCTCGGCGTACGCGACTTCGATCCGGCGCAGCACCGTCCGCATCCGCCCGGTTACCCGGTCTACATCGCCTTGGGCAAGGCGGCGACGGCGGCGACGGCGGCGCTGTGGCCCGATGGCCGGGCGGACCGCGTGGAGGCGCGGGCCCTGGCCGCGTTGTCGCTCGCCGGCGCGCTGTGCCTGCTGTGGTGGACGCCGCGAGTGCTGAGCGCGTTCACCACCGACGGCGACGGGCGCACCGGCCGGCCGCCGCTGTCGCGCCGCGCCCTGCTCGCGACCGCGTTGGCGGCGACGGCGCCGCTCACCTGGTACATGACCTCGCGGCCGATGAGCGACGTGCCCGGCCTGGCCGCGGCGATGGCCGCGCTCGTGTGCCTCGGTCTGGCGTGGTGGCGGCAGCGGCCGGCCGCCGACGGCGATCGCCGGCTCGACCCGGCGGCGATGGCGGCCTCGGGGCGGGCCATCGTGCTGGGCGCGCTGCTGGCCGGGTTCGCGGTCGGCTTCCGCACCCAGACGCTCTGGATCACCGCGCCGCTGCTCGCCGTGGTGCTCGCCGATCGCGTTGGCCGCGGCGTGGCCGGGGCGCTGCTCGGCTCGTCGATCGCCTTCACCGCCGGCGCGCTCGCGTGGGGCGTGCCGCTCCTCGTCGCCAGCGGCGGCCCGCAGGCCTATCTCGCGGCGCTCGGCAGCCAGGCCGGCGAGGACTTCGCCGGCGTGGAGATGCTGTACCTCAACCCGACGCCGCGGCTGGCGGCGTTCGCGCTGTTGCGCACCTTCGTCTGGCCGTGGGACGACGTGGCGCTCGCCAGCGTGATGCTGACCCTGGCCGCGGTCGGCGGCCTGCTGCTGCTCGTGCGCGAGCGGCGCACGCTGGTCGCGGTGGTCGCGATCACGGTGCCGTACCTGGCGTTCCACCTGGCGTTCCAGGACACGACGTTCGCGCGCTACGCGCTGCCCGTGGTGTGGCCGGTGGCCTTCCTGGCCGCCGTGGCGCTCGACGCCGCTGGTCGGACCGGCGTCGTCGCGGGCCTGGCGGTGGCCGCCTGGAGTCTGACGATCGCGGTGCCGCAGCTGTCGGCCTACGCCGCCGCCGGCAGTCCCACCGCGCGGCTGTTCGATCGGCTCGTCGAGGCCCGGGCCGCGGCGCCGGCCGCGTCGATGGTGGCGATGCACCAGGCCTTGCGCCGGCCGCTCGAAGCCGAGCCGCGTCCGATCGGCGAGCTGCTGCCGGCCCCGCCGCGCCGCGAGTGGCTCGAGCTGGCGCGCTACTGGCGCGACGGCGGCACGGCGCCGGTGTGGTTCCTGGCCGATCCGCGCCGCACCGATCTCGCGCTCGTCGATCCGCAGGCCCGCCGTGACGTCGAGCGGTTCTCCTGGGGCGTGACCAGCCTGTCGATGCTCGGCGGGATGCGCCCCGGCGACGTCGAGTGGTACCGCCTGGCGCCGCCCGGCTGGTTCCTCGGCGAAGGCTGGAGCCTGACGCCCGAGACCGCCGGCATGGCCCGGCTGATGGGGCAGGGGCCGCACCTCGCCCCCATTCACGGCGCCGTCCGCCGCCGCGCCGAGGCGACGCGGCTGCTCCTGGGCGGTCGGCATCTGGGGAGTGAGACCGATCCGCCGGTGACGGTGGCGATCGCCGTCGACGGACGCCCGCTGGCCTCGTGGTCGCAGCCGCCGGGGTTCTTCGTTCGCACCGTCGAGGTGCCGGCTGCGGCGCTCGCCGGCGAGGGACCATTCGCCGACGTCACGGTGGCCACGTCGGCGCCTGGCGGGGCGGTGGTGCCCACCGCCGTGGAGCAGTTCGATCTGCAGTCGCCCGGCGTCACGATGTGGGCGTTCGGCCGCGGCTTCCACGAGCCCGAGCTCGACAACCTCCGCGCCCGCTCGTGGCGGTGGATGAGCGAGGAGGCGGTGCTCGAAGTGCCGCAGACCGCCGGAGACGTGACGCTGGTGCTCGAGGGCGAGTCGCCGCTCACCTACTTCGAGGCGCCCTCCACCCTGGAAGTGTGGTGCGGCGACGTGCGGCTCGGCAGCCTGGCGCTCTCCGGCGACTTCACCGTGCGTCTCGGCGTGCGCGCGTCTCAGCTGGCGGCGGCGGGCGGCACCCTTCGCCTCACCACCAGCCAGACGTTCGCGCCGGCCGAGCGCGGCGGCTCGGGCGATCGCCGTCGACTCGGCCTGCGCTTCTTCGCCGTCGCCCTCCGCCCCGGACTGCCAACGCGTTGACACCACGCGAAATCCGGCGCAATTCGTGCCGGTTTTCGTTGACAGTTCTGTGCAGGCTTGTTTACTCTCCGTGGCGTCGTACCTCCCAGGCGACGCGCAGCGAGTTTCTACATGGTCGGGTCAGTTGAACCGTAGTGTCGGCGGCCCTTCGTGCCGATACTCCACTCACTACCGACTGTCAGCCCCGCAGGAGACACCATGATGCGTTTGCCCCGACGACACGCAGGGATTGCGACGATCCTCTGCTTCACGATCGCGTTGACGGCGGCCGCGTGCGGCAAGAAGCCCATCGAGCAGCCGCCGCCCCCGCCGCCCCCGCCGCCGGTGGTGCCGCCGCCTCCTCCACCGCCCCCGCCGCCCCCGCCGCCGCCTCCGCCGCCCGCCCCGCGCGTGCCGACCGAGGACGAGATCTGGGCGGCCAAGTCGGTCGATCAGCTCAACAAGGAAGGCGTGCTCGCCGACGTGTTCTTCGATCTGGACATGTACGGCGTGCGTGAGGACGGCCGGGCACCGCTGCAGCGCAACGCCGACTACCTGAAGCGCTGGCCGTCACTGCGGATCACCGTCGAGGGCCACTGCGACGAGCGCGGCACCGCCGAATACAACCTCAGCCTGGGCGAGCGTCGCTCGACCTCGGTGAAGGGCTATCTCGTCAGCCTCGGCGTCGCCGCCGACCGCATCACCGTGATCAGCAAGGGCAAGGAGACGCCCTTCTGCACCGAGAGCAACGAGAGCTGCTGGCAGCAGAACCGCCGCGGCCACTTCGTCATCACCGCGAAGTAGCCGGGATCGTCGCGTCAATTCGAGACGCCGGGTCGGCCGTGGGCCGCCCCGGCGTTTCTCGTGTACTGCTTCAGCCGATCTGCGCGGCGATGGCGTCGGCGGCGGCGCGCGGATCGGCGGCGCCGGTGATCGGCCGGCCGATCACGAGATACGTGGCGCCGGCCGTCACGGCCTCGGCCGCGCTCATCGTCCGCGCCTGGTCGTCGCCGCCGGCCGCGGCGGCGGCGCGAATGCCCGGCGTCACGATCGCGAACGCGCCGCAGGCCGCACGGATGGCCGCGGTCTCGAGCGGCGAGGCGACCACGCCGTCCAGCCCGGCGGTTTGCGCGAGCCGGGCCAGGCTTACCACCTGGTCCATCACCGGCCGGGCCACGCCCACTTCCGCCAGGGCCGCGGCGTCGAGACTGGTCAGCACCGTGACGCCGATGACCAGCGGCCGCGGCACGCCGGCCGTGGCCGCTGCCGTGCCGGCGGCTTCGGCGGCGGCGCGCATCATCGCGCTGCCACCCGAACAGTGCACGTTGACCATCCACGCCCCGGTGCGCACCGCCGCGGCGACGGCGCCGGCGACCGTGTTGGGGATGTCGTGGAACTTGAGGTCGAGGAACACCTTGTCGCCGCGCTCGGCGAGCTGGCGGACGATCGCCGGGCCTTCGGCGGTGAACAGCTGTTTGCCGACCTTGAAGCCGCCGACGGCGCCGCGCAGCCGGTCGGCCAGGGCCAGCGCGCGCGCCGCGTCGGGCACGTCGAGGGCGACGAGAATCGGGTTCATGCGTGGGCCTTCGCCCGTTTCGTCGTGTCCACCGCGCCGACCAGATCCTGGAGCCGGGTCACGCCGTGCCGCCGCATGTAGTCGGTGAGGCCGTCGAGCAGCTTCGGCCAGATGAAGGGATCGACGAAGTTGGCGGTGCCGACCTGCACCGCGTTGGCGCCGGCGAGCATGAACTCGAGCACGTCGCGGGCGTCCATGATGCCGCCCATGCCGATGATCGGGATCTTCACCTCGCGGCGGCACTCGTAGACCATGCGCACGGCGATCGGCCGGATCGCCGGGCCGCTCAGCCCGCCGACGCCGTTGGACAGCTTCGGGGCCCGCTGTTCCACGTCGATGGCCATGGCCAGGAAGGTGTTGACCAGCGAGATGGCGTCGGCGCCGGCGTCCTCGGCGGCGCGCGCGAACGACGCCGGCGAGGTGACGTTGGGCGTGAGCTTCGGAATCACCGGCAGGCGCGTCACCTTGCGGACGGCGCTGACCACGTTGTAGGTGCCGTCGAGGCTGCAGCCGAACTGGATGCCGCCTTCCTTGATGTTCGGGCACGAGATGTTCAGCTCGAGCGCGGCGACGCCCTCGACGTCCGACAGGATGCGGGCCAGCTCCACGTACTCGTCCAGCGTCGAGCCGCAGATGTTGACGACGTTGCGGGCGCCGAGTTCGCGCAGCCGCGGCAGCTTCTCGGCGATGAAGCGGTGGACGCCGATGCCCTGCAGGCCGATGGCGTTCAGCATGCCCGATGGCGTCTCGACGATGCGCTCGGGGGGATGGCCCTGCCGCTCGGCCAGGAACAGGCCCTTGCTGACGACGCCGCCGAGGGTGGCCAGGTCGACGACCTGTTCGTATTCCAGCCCGTAGCCGAAGCAGCCGCTGGCCGCCATCAACGGGTTGGGCAGCGCGTAGGAACCGATGGTCAGTGAGAGGTCGAGGTCCATCGTCGGTCGATCAGTCCCAGGCCACCACGGCGCCGTCGAACACCGGTCCGCCGATGCACGAGCGCACGTAGCGGGTCGTGCCGTCGTCGTGGGTGACCGGCACGACGCAGCTGTAGCAGCCGCCGAGGCCGCAGCCCATGGTGCGTTCCATCGACACTTCGCTGGGCTGGCCGTAGCGGGCCGCCAGCTTCGCGACCGCCGCCAGCATCGGTTCCGGGCCGCACGCGTAGATGGTGGTCAGCCCGGGACCGGCGAGGGCCTGCAGCGATGCCTCGAGCGGGGCGGTGATGCGGCCCTTGGTGCCCAGGCTGCCGTCCTCGGTCGTGAGGACGAGGTCGATGCCGAGCCGCTCGAAGAACTCGAGGTAGTAGAGCTCCTCGCCGGTGCGGGCGCCGTAGAAGAGCGTCGTCGGCACCTCCAGCGCGACCAGGGCCTCGGCCAGGGTGGCGAACGGCGCCAGGCCGACGCCGCCGGCGACCATCCAGGCGGCCCCTGCCGCGGGGGGATTGAACGGCAGGCCGAGCGGGCCCAGGCACGACACCTCGTCCCCGGCCTCGAGGTCGTAGAGGAGGCCGGTGGTGCGGCCGGCGCGTTTGTTGAGGATGCTCACCGCCCGCACCGTGCCGAGATCGTCGCGCAGCACCTCGAACACCGAGAAGGGCCGGCGCAGCATCGGGTCGGTGCCGCGCGTCGGCTTGAGCATCACGAACTGGCCGGGCTCGGTCAGCGCGCCCACTTCCGGCGCCGCGAGCGTCAGGACGTTGTAGTCGCGCGACAGCCGCACGTTCGAGATCACGGCGGCGCGGACATCGACCGGGGGCATCTGGGCGATCTTACTAGCGGCCAGGGGCTAGCGGCTAGCGGCTGGAAGGCCAAGAACCCGGACGACATGGCGGGCGTCATACTGGGTGGTCCGCCAACGCCCGATGCGTCGCACGTTCGTCCTCCGCGCCCTCGCCTTCGTCCTGGTCTTCGCCTCGTCGGTCGCGGCGCAGCCGTCTCAGCCGCCGGTCGTGCGCGGCGTGGTGCTCGACGCCGAGACGCGGGCGCCGATTGCCGGGGCGACCGTGTCGGCGGGAGATGCGCGGGCGACCAGCGACGCCGCCGGCCGCTTCGTGCTCGAGGCCGGGCCGGGGGCGCTCACGCTGGTGGTCACCGCGGCGGCCTACTTCCCCCTCAGCTCGCCGGTGACCGTCGACGGCCCCGCGGGCCTCGAGGTCGAGCTGCTGCTGGCGCGCGATACCGGGTTCGTCACCGCGGTGGACGTCGTGGCCCCGGCCCCGGCGGCCGCGCCCGCCACCGCCGCGGTGGCGCCGGTGGAGGTGCTGCGCACACCCGGGGCGCTCGACAACGTGTTTCGCACGCTGCAGACGCTGCCCGGGGTGAACGCCACGGAGGAGTTCGGCAGCCGGCTCGCCGTCCGCGGCGGGTCGCCGGACCAGAACCTGACGATGATGGACGGCGTCGAGATCCACGACCCCTACCGCCTGTTCGGCCTGACCAGCGCCTTCAACCCCGAGATCATCCAGCGCTTCGAGCTGGCGACCGGCGGATTCAGCGCCAAGTACGGCGATCGCCTGTCCTCGATGCTGCTGGTCGAGAACCGTGACGGCACGCGGGCGGAGCCGCTCGCCGGCTCGGCGGCGCTCAGCATCACCGACGCCAATGTCGTGCTGGAAGGGGCGTTGCCCGGCGGCGCGCCCGGCTCGTGGCTGGTCACCGGCCGCCGCACCTACTACGACCTCATCGCCGAGCGGATCACCGACAACCAGTTTCCCGGCTTTGCCGACCTGCAGGCCAAGGGCGTCTGGGAGCCGGCCGCCGGCCGCAAAGTGACGGTATTCGGGCTGCGCAGCCGCCAGTCAGCGGCGCTCGAGATCGACGAGGACGACGCCCGCGGCCGCTTCGAGGACGACACGGAGAACGACCTCGCCTGGGCGCGCTTCGACGCCTCGCTCGGCGCCCGCGGCCAGTCGCACACGGTCGCCGGCTACTCCGAGACGCGCTCGACCTTCGGAGTGGACGCCGCCTTCGAGGCGTCGAGCCGACGGTCGAACGCCCCCGACGACGAGGCCGTGGCCATCGCCAACGTGGCGTTCGAGCGCACTCTCGCGGTGCGCGATCTGTCGCTGCGCCAGGAACTGGCGTGGGCCGTCGGCAGCCACGTGCTCGAGACCGGCGGCGACCTGCACCGCCTGCAGACGGCGCTGCGCTACGCCATCGACGGCGAGCGCAATCCGCTCGCCGCCAACGGCTCCAGCGTGCAGGGCGGGGCGGGGCTGCCCGACTCGCTGGTGTCCGAGCGTCGATCGACGCGGGTCGGGGCCTGGCTGCAGGACACCTGGCAGATCCGGCCGCGGGTGTCCGTGCAGGGCGGCCTTCGCTACGACCGCAGCGGTCTCCCCGGCGAGGACCTGCTGTCGCCGCGCGTGGCGCTCACCGCCAGCCTCGATGCGAACACGCGGCTGCGCGCCGCCGCCGGCCGCTACACGCAGAGCCCCGGCTACGAGAAATCCGGGCAGAGCGACTACGTGCTCGACCTGACCAACGACGCGGTCCGTGGCCTGCGCAGCGAGAAGGCGCTGCAGGCCTCGGCGGCGGTGGAACGCCGTCTCGGCGGCGGCGTCGAGCTGAAGGTCGAGGGCTACGTCAAGCGGTTCACCGACGTGCTGATCGGCCGCCTCGAACCCGAAGCCGAGCGCCGGGCTCGTCTGGCGCGCTACGACTTCCCGGCGGAGCTGGCGTGGAGCGTGCCGGTCGAGCCGATCATCACCACCGTGCCGACCAACGCCGGCCGCGGCCGCGCCTGGGGCTTCGACGTGTTCCTGTCGCGCCCGACCGCGCCGCCCGACGCGCGCGTGCGCGGCTGGCTCAGCTACACGTGGGGCCGAGCCGAGCGCGACGCGTACGGCCGCCGGTACGCGTTCGAGTACGACCGCCGCCATGCGTTCTCGGCGGTGACGTCGTTCCGGCTCACGTCGCGCTGGGACCTGGCGGCGACGACGCGGATCGCGTCCGGGTTTCCGCGCACCGCCCCGCTCGGACTGCGCGTCAACGGCGCCGAGGACGGCGCCGATCGCGATGGCGACGGCGTCACCGACGAGATCCTGCCCGACCGCGACTCGGCCGGCCGCCTCGTCTACGCCGTGGACTACGGCGGCGTCGCCAACCTCAACGGCGCGAGGCTGCCGGTGTTCGCCCGCCTCGATCTGCGGGCCACCTGGCGGCCGCGCGGCCCGGCCGGCCGCTGGGAGCTGTACGCCGAGGTGATCAACGCGCTCGACCGCCAGAACGCCGGCGCGTTCGACCCGCGCCTCGAGTACGACCCCGCCAGCGACCGGCCGCGCCTGGTCGAGGAGCGCGACCAGGCGATACCGCGGCTGCCGACATTGGGGATACGCTTCAGGTTCTAGCGGGACGGAGCCTCGAAGGCGCGAGTCGCCCGTCCTCCCGTGGTCCGCTCGGGCGTAGACGTCCATGCGCTACCTGCGCGTCCTCACCAACTCGGCCATCGCCGGCGCTTTGCTGGCCGGCTACCTGCTGATTGCCACCTTGCATCTCAACCCGGGGTTCCCGCTCGGCATCGCCGAGGTGACCCCGCTGGCGGTGGCGCTCGGTCTGGCCTACGGCGCCAATGCGCTGGTCGGCTTCTACGCGCTGATCGTGCTGCGCCAGGTGGCGGCGGTGCAGGTGCTGTCGCCCGGCTGGATGAGCGTGCGCGTGCTGGCCTGGACCTCGACGATCGCCGCTGCGGTCGGCGCGGTCGTGCTGTGGCTGAACGCCAGCAACTTCGCGCCGTTCCTCGCCCCCGAAACCGGCCGCCGCATGACGCTGGCGGCGATCGCGGTGGCGATCTGCGGCGGCGTCTGCCTGGTGGTGGCCTTGGCCCACATCGGCCGGCGCGGCACGGCGCCGAGCGGCGTGCTGCTGGTGACGACCATGGCCAGTTCGCTGCTCGTGCCGCTGCTGCTCCGCGGCCCGGCCCGGCCGGCCGCCGAGGTGCCGGCGGCGCGGCCGCTGCCGGCGATGAGCGGCGAGCCGGCCGGCCGGGTCGTCCTCGTGGCGGTGGACGGCGCCTCGCTCGACCACATCTCGTTGGCCGTCGCCGCCGGCCGCCTGCCCAACTTCGGCCGCGTGCTCGACACCGCGGTCGCCACTCACCTGGCCACGCTGCGGCCGACGCAGGCCGAGCCGATCTGGACGACGGTGGCGACCGGCCGCCTGCCGCAGTCGAGCGGCGTGCGCTCGGCGGCGCGCTACCGGGCCACCGCCGGCGGTCCCGCCCTCGACGTGCTGCCCGACTACATCTTCGCGCAGGCGCTGGTGCGCTACGGCTTCCTGCGCGAGGAGCCGCATCAGCGCGGCACGATCGCGGCGCGGCCGATCTGGGAGATCCTCGGCGAGCGCGGCCTGCGTGTCGGACTGATCGGCTGGCCGTTGACGCACCCGGCCCCATCGGTGCACGGCTACGTGGTGAGCGACGTGCTGCACCGCGTCGATGACGCCCGGCTCGCGCTCGAAGGCGCCGACGCGGTCTCGCCGATCAGCATGTGGGCGCCGATCGCCGCCGCGCGCGGCATCGCCCTGGCGCCCGATCCGCACGTCGTGCTCGACAAGGCCGACGCGTTGCCCCACGCCGGCGACGTCGACGTCCGCGCCGACCCGGCCCCGGTGCAGGCCGACAGCCTGCACCTGCGCATCTTCGAGGTGCTCGAAGCCGCCGCCCGCACCTCGCAGTTCGTCGCGCTGCGCCTGCCCGGGCTCGACGCCGTGGCGCACTACTACCTGCGCTACGCCGAGCCCGGGGCGTTCGGCGACGTCGGCGACGACGAACGCCAGCGCTTCGGCATGGTGCTCGACGACTACTACGGCGTGCTCGACGGCATGGTCGGCCGGCTGATGGCGTCGCTCGGCCCCGAGGATCTCGTGCTCGTCGTGTCGAGTCACGGCATGGAGCCGCTGACGCCGGTCAAACGGGTGCTCGAACGGCTGGTCGGCGACCCGCTGGTGAGCGGCACGCACGAACGCGCCCCCGACGGCTTCGTGATGGCCTTCGGCCCCGCCGTCCGCGCCGCCCGCCCCGACCGCGGCGCCGTCGCCGACATCACACCGACGATCCTCTACTACCTGGGCCTGCCGATCGGCCGCGACATGGACGGCACCGCCCGCACCGACTTCTTCCTGCCGGCGTTCACCGCGACGCGGCCGGTGACGTTCATCCCAAGTTACGGCCGCTAGTCTGGTCGCGAAAGGACCCAACAGCGCGGCCGTTGTCGGATGAACGTCGCGGCTAGGGGCTAGCGGCTGGCGGCTAGTGGATCACGCTGCGATCGCAGCACCGTCATGCAGTGGCCGTCTCTACTGCGGCATCGTCGGGGACTAGCCGCTAGCCGCTAGCCGCTAGCCGCCAGCCGCCGAGTCGCGAGCGGGTGGTATACTCGCGAGCGTCCTTTAATTGCGCGCCCGCGAGCGCGCGAAGGGGTGAACATGACACGACGAAGTCCCGCCCGAGGCGCGCCCTGCGCCCGCCACCGCTCTCCGCGTGACAGTGCCATCCGCGACACGCGCTTTCCTGGTCCCCGGTCCCCGGTACCTGGTCCCTGTGCGCACGCGACGGCGCGGAAGGAGGTCGCGTGCCAGTAGTCATGGACGCCGACCGCATCTCGCGCGCCCTGGTGCGCATCGCCCACGAGATCGTCGAACGCAACCGCGGCGTGGAGCAGCTGGCCGTCATCGGCGTGCGCTCGCGCGGCGTGCCGCTGGCCAGGCGGATCGCCGCCGCGCTCAAGCAGATCTCGGGCGACGACGTGCCGGTCGGCGCGCTCGACATCACGCTCTACCGCGACGACCTGATGCGCCAGGCGGTCGGCCCGCAGCCGATCGTCCGCCGCACCGAGATCCCGTTCTCGATCGACGACCGCGCGATCGTCCTGATCGACGACGTGCTGTTCACCGGCCGCACCACCCCCGCCGCGCCCGACGCGCTGATCGACTTCGGCCGGCCCAAGGCCATCCAGCTCGTCGTGCTGGTCGACCGCGGCCACCGCGAGCTGCCGATCAAGGCCGACTACGTCGGCAAGAACATCCCGACGGCCCGCCGCGAGGTGGTCCACGTGCGGCTCACCGACCTCGACGGCCAGGACGAAGTGGCCGTGGAAAGCGAGGCCTGACGTGGCAACGCCCTCCGGAGAGGTGGCGCTGCCGGCGACGGCGCTGCGCCACAAGGACCTGCTCGGCATCGCCGAGCTGACCGCCGAGGAGATCCTGCTCGTCCTCGACACCGCCGAGGCCATGAAGGAGGTCTCGCAGCGGGCCATCAAGAAGGTGCCGGCGCTGCGCGGCCGCACCGTCGTCAACCTGTTCTACGAGCCGTCGACGCGCACCCGCACGTCGTTCGAGATCGCCGAGAAGCGGCTCAGCGCCGACACGCTCGGCGTCGCCATCGCCAGTTCGAGCGTGGTCAAGGGCGAGACGCTGATCGACACCGCCCGCAACATCGAGGCCATGGGGCCGGGCATGATCGTGCTGCGCCACCCGTCGTCGGGAGCGGCGCACCTGCTCGCCCGCGTCTGCCGGTCGCCGATCATCAACGCCGGCGACGGCCTGCACGAGCACCCGACCCAGGCGCTGCTCGACGCCTTCACCATCCGCGAACGCAAGGGCCGCATCGCCGGCTTGAAGGTGGCCATCGTCGGCGATCTGCTGCACAGCCGCGTGCTGCGCAGCAACGTGCTGCTGCTGACCAAGCTCGGCGCCGA
>CAYUAX010000091.1:0-18203 GCA_964442845.1 uncultured Bifidobacteriaceae bacterium
GCAGAGAGGTACCATGACCCGAGTACTACGTACAAGGGGAAAACGCTCTAGCCGCTGCGCCGGCCTGGACGTTAGAAGCGGCCGGCGCCAGTCCAGCGCACCGGCTCTTCACCCGTGAAGACGCGCCACGTCAACCGCGGCGTGCCGCAGTGCTGTTCGAGGATGTCGACGGCATAGACCTCGTTGGTGTTGCCCTCGTCAGGGTTCGAGCCGTAGTTGTAGAGCACCTCGTCGCCGGCGGCGACGACCGGGAATCCGCCGTTGTCGGCGGCACTGCGGGTGGGCTTGGCGTTGTAGCCCCAGCGCGTGTCGAGCTGGCGCAGGCGGTCCATGATGTAGTCCTGCCACGGGTTGTTCAGGTACTTGACCCCGCGCGGGCACTGCTGCGAGGGGAACAAGTCGGGCCGTGCCGCGGTCCATTCCGCGATGAGCCCGCGGACATCGGGCAGCGGCAGGCGCTGTCCGGCCGGCGGGTTCGGCGTGCGCGCTCCGCCGCCTGGCGAAGGCGCCGGCGCCGGCGTGCCGCTGATGGTGGCGGTGCCGGTCGCTGACCACGGACCGAAGGCGCCGTCGAGTTCGGCGCGCGCGCGCCAGTAGACGCGCGCCGCCGCCCGCTGGCCGCGCTGCACCTGGTAGGCGACCAGCCCGGCCGCGTTGGCCGAGGCGGTGCCTTCGTCGGTGAGCGTGTCGAACGCCTCCGCTTCGCTCACCTGGAAACGCAGCGTCGACACCGGTCCGCCGACGAAGCGG
Source organism: uncultured Bifidobacteriaceae bacterium (assembly GCA_964442845.1). Classification (GTDB taxonomy): domain Bacteria; phylum Acidobacteriota; class Vicinamibacteria; order Vicinamibacterales; family UBA2999; genus CAWAYR01. The sequence goes on from CAYUAX010000091.1 coordinate 751, forward strand.
CTGGCCGCCGGCTCGGCGACCAGCGTGGGGGTGGCTGACACGGTCGCGCCGTTGGCGGGCGACGCCAGCCGCGGCGCCGCGGCCTTCAGCGTCGAGCCGCCGGGACCGAGGCCCTGACTGGCCCCCGCCTCCGCCGACGGCGAAGTCGGCGAGCCGGCGGGGCTGCTGCAGCTGACGACGGCCATCGCCAGCCCGGCGATGGCCAGGCGGCGAAGCAGATGCGTGGACATCGGATCCGATCCTCGCGACTAGGGGAGCCCGGCCAGCGTCCAGCGGCCGTACTCGTCGTAGAAGACGCGATAGTCGGGGGTGTGCCGGTTCGGCCCGCTGTCGATGCCGCCGACCACGCCGACGCCGGTGCAATGGCCGCCGAGCACGTCCACGAGGTAGACGTTGGGCGAGCCTTCGGGTGCGTCGGAGCCGAAGTGATAGGCGATCTCGTCGCCGGCGATGATCGACGGCACGACCGTGCGCGTCGGCTTGGCGTTGAAGCCGAAGCGCTGGTCGATCTGCCGCAGCCGGCTCACGATGTGATCGATGTAGGGGTTGCGCTGCGTCTTGCGGGCCTCGAGCTCGTAGGCGGCGTTGAAGCTGCCGGTGCGGTTCGGGCAGGCCACCGACGGGTTCAGGTAGCCGGCGTTGATGGCCTCCTGCGCGTACTGGAAGACCAGGTCGCGCACGTACGGCTGCGGCAGGCGGCCGGACGGCGGATTCGGCGTGCGGGCCGGGCTGGTGCTGGGCGAGGTGATGACCACCTCGTTCGACGGCGCACTCACGCCGCAGGCGTTGGCGGCGGCGATCTTCACGTAGAACGTGCCGACGGGGATGCCCAGGGTGAAGTACGGCGTGCCGAGCGGGATCTGGATCGGCGGCGCCGGGTCGTTGGGCGCGAAGGCCGCCTGGACGATGTAGGTGGTCGGCGCGCCGCCCGAGCCCGGGTTCCACATCAGCAGCCCGAGGGTGCCGCGGTTGATGACGGTGAAGTTGGTCGGCGCGCCCGGCGCCTGGCAGCCGCCGGTGACCGGCAGCAGGATCTCGTTGGACGGCTCGCTGACCGCCTGGCCATTGAGGGCGCGGATCTTCACGTAGTAGTTGCCGGCGCCGATCGGGCCGGCCCCGAACGTGCTCAGCAGCTGCGGCAGCTTCGAGAACGGATCGCTGCTGGCGAAGGCCGACGTCGGGAAGACGAAGAACGGCGCGGCGCCCGGGCCGGCGGCCGCCTCGATCCAGTACTGCGTGACGGTGCCGGTCGCGTGCGTCCAGGCCAGCGCGACGTTGGAGTTGCTGACCAGGTAGGTGAGGTTGGCCGGCGCCCCGGGAGCCGCCTGGCGCGCGGCGACGTGCGCCCCGGCCAGCCACACCGCCGCCACGAGGGCCACGGCGTACGTCAGTCGTCGAACGTGTGTCACAGAGAGTCCTCCTCAGGTCCGTGACCGGCGAGCCGCCGGCGTGCGGTCGGGTGGGCGCGACCGCCGTTCAGAATAGCGTGGAAATGCGCGGGCGACGGATTCCTCGGAAATAATTCGCCACGCGCCTGGCGGCAGCGTGCCCAGGGTGAGCCCGCCGATCCGGATGCGGTGCAGGCGCGTCACCTCGTGACCGCTGGCGTCGAACAGGCGGCGGATCTCGCGGTTGCGGCCTTCGGTGAGCGTGACCAGGAGATGCGTCTCGCGAGCCGACACCTTGCGCACGCGCACCGCCGCGGCCGCCAGGCGTTCGCCGTCCACGACCACGCCGGCCTGCAGCCGCGCCACGGTGTCGGCGCCGACGCGGCCGCGCACGGTGACGACGTACTCGCGTTCGACGGCGTTGGCCGGGGCGGTCAACCACGCGCCCAGCTGCGTGTCGGTGGTGCAGAGCAGCAGCCCCGAGCTGGCCAGGTCGAGCCGGCCCACCGGCGCCAGGCCGCGGCCGGCCGCGGCGATCGCCTGGTAGACGGTCGGTCGCCCCGCGGGATCGCGGCGCGTGGTGACGACGCCGCGCGGCTTGTGGAAGGCGATGGTACGCGACGGCGCCCGGGTGGCCCGCCGGCCGTCGAGGGCGATCGCGATCTGCTCTGGCACGACCCGGCGCCCCGGGTCCACCTCGACGGCGCCGTCCACGGCGACGCGGCCGGCGAGGATGAGCGCGATCGCCTCGGCGCGCGAGGCGAGCCCGAGCTTCGACAACGCGCGCGCCAGCGGCACGCGCCCGGTCACGATCGGTAGTTGCCGAACTGCAGCGCCACGCCGAAGTCCTGGGCGCGCAGCAGCGCCATGGCGCCCTGCAGGTCGTCCTTCGACGGCGACGACAGCCGCAGCTGATCGCCCTGGATCGTCGCCTGCACCTTCTTCAGCTTCTGATCCTTCAGGAACTTGACGATGTCGCGCGCGGCCTCGCTCGGGATGCCCTGCTGCAGCGTGATCACCTGGCGCACGGTGCCGGCCGAGGCGGCGTCGGGATCGCCCGGCTTCAGGTTCTTCGTCGGCACGTTACGACGGACGAGCCGGGTCTGGACGATCTCCCACACCGCGGCGAGCTTGAACGTGTCTTCGGCGGTGAGGGTCAGCGTGCCGGCCTTCTGGTCGAGCTCGATCGTCGCCGGCGAGCCCTTGAAGTCGTAGCGCTGGCCGAGCTCCTTGCGCGCCTGGTTGACGGCGTTGTCCACTTCCTGGAGGTCGATGGTCGAGGTGACGTCGAACGAAAACGTCTGAGCCATACCGCGGATCGTAGCTGATCCGTGCGTGACATCGCGCCGGCGCGGTGGGATTCGCTCTATACTCCGACCACGCCCGTGCCCGACACGCCACCACTCGTGCTGGTCGTCGACGACTATCCCGACGCCCGCGAGATGTACGCCGAGTGGCTGCGCGTGTGCGGCTACCGCGTGGCCGTCGCCGGCGCCGTCGGCGAAGCGCTCGAGCTGGCGCGCGGCCTGCACCCGGCGGCGATTCTCATGGACTTGTCGCTCCCCGGCGTCGATGGCTTCGAGGCGACGCGCGAACTGAAGAGCGATCCGCGCACGCGCCACATGCCGGTGCTCGCGCTGTCGGGCCACGTCGGCGCCGACACCGCGCGCCGCGCCATCGAAGCCGGCTGCGACGGCTTCCTGGTCAAGCCGACGCCGGTGCAGGACGTGGTCGCGGCGATCGAGCGCCTGGTCGGCGCCGCGGTCCGGACGCGGCCGGCGGGACCGGCCTCGTCGTGAGCGGCCGCCGGGGCTCGGGGCTCGGGACTCGATTTCCGGACACCGACCACGCGGTCCCCGACGCCACCGCGGACGATGCCGCGTCCCCGGTCCGCACGGTGCCTGTCGAGCGGCGCGACGGCGCGGCGGTGACCGCCGCGCAGGACAGTGTCGCCGTCGAGGAGCCGATGGAGGTGCGCGTCAACGGCGCGCCCTTCGCCGTCATCATGCGGACGCCGGGCGACGACCTCGCGCTCGCCGCCGGGTTCCTGCTCGCCGAGGACGTGGTTCGTGACGCCGACGAGATCGGCGCCATCGCCCGGTGTCTCGATGTCGAGCCCGAGGCGCGCGGCAACGTCCTCGACGTCACCGTGGTCGGTGCCGCCGTCGATCGGCTGGCGGTGCGGCTCGGCGATCGCCGCCAGGTGATCACCACGGCGGCCTGCGGGTTGTGCGGCCGGCGCACCATCGCCTCGCTCACCGCGCGCGTCGCCGAGGTGGCCGGCGACTGGACCGTGCCGATTGCGCTCGTGCGGCAGTTGCCGCTCGCGCTCCGTGCCGACCAGCACGCCTTCGCCGCCACCGGCGGCGTCCACGCCGCGGCGCTCGCCGATCTCGACGGCGCCGTGCGCCAGGTGGCCGAAGACGTCGGCCGCCACAACGCCGTGGACAAGCTCGTCGGCCGCGCCCTGATCGAGGGACGGCTGCCGCTCGACCGCACGATGCTCGTCGTCAGCGGCCGGACGTCGTACGAGCTGGTGCAGAAGGCGCTGCTCGGCGGCGTGCCGCTGGTGGCGGCGGTATCGGCGCCGTCGAGCCTGGCGATCGACCTCGCCCAGGCCGCCGGCATCACGCTGTGCGGCTTCGTCCGCGGCGATCGGCTCAACGTCTACACCCACGCACACCGCCTGACCGCGCGCTGACTACCGGCGTTTCTTCTTCATGCGCCACGCCGGCCGCCTGGCCGCCGTCGTCGTTCCCGGGTCCCCGGTCCCTGGTCCCCGGTCCCCGCCTTTGTTGGTGCGTCGCCAGTACTCCTCGAAGGTCTCGCCGTTCTGGCGCGGGAAGCGGCGCATGAGGCCGGCCAGCCAGCGCGGCGGCCGATCGGGGGTGCCCTGATCGACCTTCGGCAGGAACTGGGCGACGTCGCCGAGCAGCTTGCAGCCGACGAAGAACCCGAAGAAGCTCTCCGGCCGGTCGAGCCACGCGGCGACGAACATGCCGGCGATGATGCTCAGGTGGACCAGGACGACCCGGCCCATCAGGTGGTCGGCGCGTTCGTCGACGCGCGCCGCCGGCCACCGATCCAGGGTCCACAGGTCGAGGCCGAAGCTCACGCCCTGCACCACCAGCAGCCCGAGCGCCGCCTGGCGCAGTTGGCCGAAGTCCGGCGCAAGCTTGGTGACGACGGCGAAGATGAACGCCAGGAACAGGCCGTGCGCCAGCGTGAACGGCACGGCGGTGACGAGCAGCTCCGCCGGCGCCTTGGCGCGCGGCGGTCCGTCGCCGTCGCCGTCGCCGGGCGCCGGCGCCTGCCACCGCCGGTGCAGCCACAAGCGCGCGGCGATGAGGCCCGAGGCGATCAGGTTCTCGAGCCAGTAGACGGCCAGCGCCGTCGACGACGACCAGTCGCCGGCGAAGACGCCGACGATCGGGATGGAGTTGACGCCGACCATCTCGGCGAGGCGGGTGAAGCGGCGCATGCGCGGCGCTGCCAGCTTGCCACGGCTCAGCCAGGGCCGTGCGCAGGCTGGCACACGGGACACCAGTAGACGCGCCGCCCCTCGGGGCCGGGGACCGCCGAGCGGATCGCGGTGCCGCACCGCCGGCAGGGCCGGCCGGTGCGCTGATAGACCCATAGCGCCTCGCCGGGCGCCAGCCGTCCGGTCGTGTTGCGCGCCGGCACCGCCGGATCGACGTTGCGGCGCAGCAGCGTCGCGCCGAGATCGAGCACGCGGGCGAGGGTCGCGGCGTCGAGGCCGCCGACCGGCCGATCCGGATGGAGTCCGGCGAGGAACAGCACCTCGACGCGCAGCACGTTGCCGAGGCCGGCGACGAGGCGCTGATCGAGCAGCGCCTCGCCGATGGTGCGCGACCCGTCGGCGGCCAGGCCGGCGACGGCGGCCGCGCGATCGATGTCCGGATCGGCGAGATCCGGACCGAGCGTGGACAGCGGCCGGTGCCGCGGCAGGTCGGCGTCGCGCACGAACTCGGCCACCGGGATGTCGAAGCCGACCGCGACCCAGGACGCCGTGTCGAGGCGGATGCGCGCCGCGCGCGGTGACCGCCGCCACCGCTCGCCGGGGCGGTACAGGTGCCACGACCCGTGCATCCGCATATGCGTCCGCAGGGTGAGCGCGCCCGAGAAGCGAATCAGCAGGTGCTTGCCGCGCGCCGCGCAGCCGTCGATCGTCCGGCCGGCGATCGGCGTGTCGTCGTCCACCCGCGCGAGGGGCGCGAGGCCGGTGGCGAACGCCGTCACCAGCTGACCGGCCAGCGCGCGGTGCAGCGCCGCCGCCGCCCGCGCGATCGTGTCGCCCTCAGGCATCGGACGACCCCGGGGGCGGCACGGACGGGCGGCGCGGCACGCGCAATTGCAGGCCGCCGCTGGTGGCGACGAATCCCGCCTCGGCGAAATAGCGGGCCAGTGGACTCGCCGTCGCCGGTTCGCCGTTCAGCTCGGCGACGAGCCAGCCGCGGCGATCGATCGGCGCGGCGTGTGCCAGCCGGACCAGCTCGCGCGCCAGCGCGCGGCCGCGCGCGCCGCGATCGGGCTCGTCGTCGGGCAGCGCGACCAGCAGCTGCCGGTCGCCGCGGCTGATCCACGCCGTGGCGTGGCCGTCCACCAACACCACGCGCGCACCGGCGACGCGGCTCGCCCGCACCCCGCTCGCCCCCCACGCCGGCCACTCGACCAGCGCGCCGTAGGGGTTGGCGGGATCGGTGGCGGCGAGCGTGACCGCCACCGGCGCGGTTGCCACGTCGCGCTCGGCGCGCAGCAGATCGACGGCGCCGGGCTCGGCGAACTGGGCGCCGCCGAGGCCGGCCACGAAGTAGCCGCGCCGCACGCGGCCGGTGTCCTCGAGCCGGCGCAGCACGGGATAGAGCGTGCTGAAGCCGCCGGCCACCGGCTCCACCGCGACGACGTCGCGGGCGACGACGCCGTGGCGGCTCAAGAGCTGCTGCGTCACCGCGGTGGCCCAGGCCGTGGCGGCGACGCGATCGGCGGTGGGGACGGCGGCCCATCGCCCCTCGGCGGTCGGCGGCACGAGGCGGCGCGAGCGGAAGCGGGCGGCGCGCCCGTCGCGTCGAGTGCGCTCGGGTCCGGTCACGTAGGCGCGCAGCGGATGCAGCGTGTCGTTGGTGACGAGGCCCTGCCACACGAGGCTCCACAGTGCGTCCACCGTCTCCTGCGGAAAGCCGCCGCCGGTCGCCTCGTGCAGCGGCCCGAAGAACGACGCGCCGTGGCGATGCAGCCAGGCGAGCAGCGCCGCCTCGCGGCCGGCCAGGCCGCCGGCGGCGGGTGGCGGGGCCAGCGCGCGCAGGTGATCGGTGAGATAGAGCGCGATGCGGCCGTCGCGTTCGCCGAGCGGCTCGACGCCGAGCCACGTCACCTCGCCGGCCGAGACCAGCGTGTCGAGCAGCGCCGGCGTGAAGTCGGCCACACGGGCCGGGAGCACCTCGCGCTCGAGCACCGAGGCGACCAGCGGCGCGCCTTGCAGGCGCTCGACGACGTCGAGCAGCGCGTCGAGACCGGCGCGTGGCCGGGCGAGGCCATGCCATGTCACCAGGAACCGGCCCAGCACGGGCGGCTCCACCGGCTCGACCTCCTTGCGCAGGGCCGACAGCGACCGGCGCCGCACCACGCGCAGGACGTCGGCGTCACACCACTCCCGGCCGTGCCCGCCGGGCCGGAACTCGCCCTCGACCACGCGGCCGACGCCGGCGAGCTGGGCCAGGGTGGTCTCGACCACCGCCACGCCGAGGCCGAAGCGCGCTGCCGCTTCGGCGGCCGTGAACGGCCCGTGCGTGCGGGCGTAGCGCCGCACCAGGTCGGTGATGGCCTGCGGTGCCGGCTCGACGAACGCCGCCGGCAACCCTGGCGGCAGCGGCGTGCCGACGCCGTCGCGGTAGCGCGCGGCGTCCTCGACGGCGATGAAGCGGGCCTCGCCGGCGAGGCGCACCGGCAGGACGCGCCGCCGTGTCACCAGCTCGTCGATCGCCGGCGTGGCGACGTCCGGCGCCGAACGCGCCGCGATCTCCGCGGCCGACAGATCGCCGAGCCGCAGCAGCAGGTCGTGCACCGCGTCGGTCGAGCGGGCGTGGAACTTCTCGGGCAGCAGCTGCGCGTCACGCTCGAGGGCGGCGAGCGCCTCGGGATCGACCAGCGTGCGCAGCTCGCCCTCGCCGATGAGCTCGGCCAGCTGCGCCTGGTCCACCGACAGCGCGTGGGCGCGTCGCTCGGCCAGCGGCGCGTCGCCGTCGTAGAGGTAGTTGGCGACGTAGCCGAAGAGCAGCGACGCCGCGAACGGCGACGACTTGGTGACGTCGACGTGATGCACGCGCACCCGCCGGCTGCGCACGGCGTCAGCAGCTCGACCAGCGCCGGCAGGTCGAAGACGTCGCGCAGGCACTCGCGATAGGTCTCGAGGATGATCGGGAAGCTGCCGAAGCGGGCGGCGACGGCGAGCAGGTCGGCGGCGCGCTTGCGCAGCTGCCACAGCGGCGCCCGCGCCCCCGGCCGGCGCTTGGGCAGCAGCAGGGCCCGTCCGGCGGCCTCGCGGAAGCGGGCGGCGAAGAGCGCCGTCGAGCCGAGCTGGCGCACGACCAGCCGTTCGACGTCGTCGGGGTCGGGGACGAGCAGCGCCGGGTCCACCGGCGTGTCGCCTTCGGGGACGCGGACGACGAAGCCGTCGTCGCTCCACATCACCTCGGCGTCGAGCCCGCGCTCGTCGCGCAGCTGCGCCGTGACGGCCATCGCCCAGGGCGCGTGGACGCGGCTGCCGAACGGCGTCAGCACCGACAGCCGCCAGTCGCCGATCTCGTCCTGCGATCGTTCGATGAGCACGGTACGATCGTCGGGGACGACGCCGGTGGCGCGCTGCTGGTCGTCGAAGTACTGCAGGAGGTTCTCCGCAGCGGGGACACTCAGGCCGTGGTCGGCGGTGAGACGGGCGACGGCATCGGCCGGCGCGGCGTGGCGCAGCTCGCGGGTCAACGCGCCGATGGCGCGGCCCAGCTCGATCGGCCGGCCCGGCCCTTCGGCTTTCCAGAACGGCATCTTGCCGGGCTCGCCGGGCGCCGGCGAGACCAGCACGCGATCGTGGGTGATCTGCTCGATGCGCCAGGTCGAGGCGCCGAGCAGGAACGTCTCGCCGGCGCGCGCCTCGAAGACCATCTCCTCGTCCAGCTCGCCGACCCGGGCGCCGTCGCGGGCGCCGTCGGCCAGGAAGACGCCGTAGAGTCCGCGATCGGGGATGGTGCCGGCGTTGGTGACGGCGACGCGCTTGGCGCCCTGGCGGGCGGTGACGGTGCCGTTGACGCGGTCCCAGGTAACGCGCGGACGCAGCTCGGCGAACTCGTCCGATGGGTAGCGGCCCGACAGCATGTCGAGCACGCCGTCGAAGACGCGGCGGCTCAACTCGGCGAAAGGCGCCGCGCCGCGCACCGCGGCGTAGAGGTCGTCCACCGCCCAGGCATCGACGGCCACCATCGCCACGATCTGCTGGGCCAGCACGTCGAGCGGGTTGCGCGGGTAACGCGACGGCTCGACCAGGCCGCGGCGCATCGCGCCGGTGACCGCCGCGCACGCCAGCAGGTCGCCGCGGAACTTGGGGAAGAGGATGCCTTCGCTGGCTTCGTCGACGCGGTGGCCCGACCGCCCGATGCGCTGCAGGCCGCTGGCCACCGACGGCGGCGCCTCGATCTGCACCACCAGATCGATGGCGCCCATGTCGATGCCCAGTTCGAGCGACGAGGTGGCGACCAGGCCGCGCAGCCGGCCGGCCTTGAGCAGATCTTCGATCTCGGTGCGCTGGGCGCGGGCCAGCGAGCCGTGGTGGGCGCGCACCAGCAGCTCGCCGGCCAGCTCGTTGAGGGCGGCCGCCAGCCGTTCGGCGAGGCGTCGGCTGTTGACGAACAGCAGCGTCGAGCGATGGGCCTGCACCAGCTCCAGCAGCCGCGGATGGATCGACGACCAGATCGTCTGCACCGGGGTGGACTGCGCCGCCGGACCGCTCGGCTGCTCGACCGGCCGGCCCACCGCGGCCATGTCGGCGATCGGCACTTCGACGGTGAGCACGAGTTCCTTCGGCGCGCGGGCGTCGATGACGGTGACCGGGCGGGGCGTGCCGGCCGGCGCCGCGGCGAACTCGTCGTGCAGGGTGGCGGCCGCCGTGGCCGCGCCGCCGCCCTTGCCGCGCCGGGTCCTGGCCGGCGCCGTGCCGCCGAGGAACCGCGCCACCTCGTCGAGGTTGCGCTGCGTGGCCGAGAGGCCGATGCGCTGGAGCGGCCGCCCCGCGATCCGTTCGAGGCGCTCGAGCGACAGCGCCAGGTGGGCGCCGCGCTTGGTCGAGACCAGGGCGTGGATCTCGTCGACGATCACCGTGTCCACGGCGCGCAGCCGTTCGCGCGCGTTCGAGGTCAGCAGCAGGAAGAGCGACTCCGGCGTGGTGATGAGGATGTCGGCGGGATCGCGTTGGAAGCGGCTGCGCTCGTCGGCCGGCGTGTCGCCGGTGCGGATCGACGTGGTCGGCACGTGATGCGGCACGCCGGCGGCGGCGGCGACGTGCGCGATGCCGGCGAGCGGCGCCCGCAGGTTGCGATCGACGTCCACGGCGAGCGCCTTGAGCGGCGACAGGTACAGCACGCGGCAGCGCGCGTCGCGGGCCGGCACCGGACCGAACATCAGCCGGTCGAGACAGGCGAGAAACGCGGTCAGCGTCTTGCCCGTGCCGGTCGGCGCGAGGATCAGCGTCGAGTCGCCGCGGGCGATGGCCGGCCAGCCCTGCCGCTGCGGCCGCGTCGGCGCCGCGAAGGCCGCGGCGAACCACGCCGCGACCGGCGGATGGAACAGGCTGAGGACGTTCGGCGCCATCGGTCGTATAATGCTTCGGATGTTCACGCGGCCGCCGGCCGGACGGGGCCTCGTGGGCACGAGGAGGCCCGACAGACGCGATGGGTGATGCTGCCGAAGGATTGATCGACGCCGACCTCCGCATCCAGGAGCGGATGGAGGAACTCGAACAGGAACGCAAGGCGGCGCGGAAGGCCGCGCCGGCGAAGGACCCCGTCAAGGTCCGCGAACTCGAGTCGTGCCGCCTGGCGCGTATCGAGCTGGAACGCCAGTACGAAGCCACCGCGCACCCGGCGCGGCGCGAGCAGCTCACCGCCGCCGTGGCCGAACTCGACCGCCGCATGAAGACGCTGGCGGTCTGACCCCGCCGCTCACGCCCTGACGACGCGCGCTCCCCCGCGCGTCGATTCCGTCACCTGCCGATCCGCGTCCGCAGCGACGCCGCGAATGCGGTCGGCGTCGGCGGCCGGGTCGCCGGGTCGTGCCCCAGCGCCTGCAGCACCACCTCGCGCAGCGCCTCGGGTAGCCGATCGGCGTCGGCGATGCGCCCGGCGGCGTGGGCGACGCCGACGTCCACGAAGGAGCCGGCGCCGAAGGGCAGGCGTCCGGTCAGCATCTCGAAGGTCATCACCCCCAGGCTGAACACGTCGGCGCGGCCGTCCACGGCCTCGCCGCGCAGTTGCTCGGGCGCCATGTAGGCCGGCGTGCCGACGATGCTGGCGCCGAAGGTCGCGGTGCCGTCGGCGCCGACCGGCACCGCTTTGGCGACGCCGAAGTCGAGCACCTTGGGCCCGCCGCCGTCCTCGGGCAGCAGCACGTTCTCCGGCTTCAGGTCGCGATGGAAGACGCCGGCATCGTGCGCCGCCTGCACGCCGGCGGCGACGCCGTGCACGATCGCGACCGCCTCGTCCGCCGCCAACGCCGGCGCCCGCCGCAGCCGCTGGCGCAGGTCTTCCCCGCGCACGAACTGCATCACCAGATACGCGGCGCCGTCGCTGAACGTGCCGTAGTCGTACACGCCGACGACCGCGGCGTGATCCAGCCGGGCCAGCACCTGCGCTTCGCGGCGGAAGCGGACGCGGGCATCGGGCGAGGCCAGCAGGTCGGCGCGCACCACCTTGATGGCCACGTCGCGGTCCAGCCGCATGTCGCGCGCGCGGAATACCGCCCCCATGCCGCCGCGGCCGATCTGCGCGTCGACGCGGTACTTCCCGTCGACGATCGGCGGCAGCCCCGGCACCGGCACGAGCGGCGTGCCGTCGTCGGGACAGACGGACCGGGACAGCTCGACGCAGCGCTGGCAACGCGGACAGACGCCGAGCGTCGGCGCGGGCGCGCCGAGCGTCGCCGCCGTCTCCTGGCGCGCGGCCGGTTCGGCCGTAGCGCGTTGCCGCACCCGCGACACGTCGAGGCCGACCGCCATCTGCGCGGCGATGGCCGCCAGCAGGGCCCGGTCCTCGCGCGAGTAGGGTTCGTCCGATCGCTTGGGCCCGAGCGCCAGCACGCCGATGAGCGTCGGGTCGTTGGTGTCGCCGGCGACGAGCGGCACCAACAGCGCCACGCCGGCCGCGGCGAGCCACGCGCGATCCTCGGCGGGGAGGCGCGCGGCGCTCGAGCGCGCGTCGTCGAGGGCCACCTCGAGCGGCTCGCGCGACCAGCGGAGCATGGTGAGCAAGCCGCTCGCCGGCGGCAGCGGCGGCACGGTGTCGGGCTGGCTGCCCACCGCCGCGAAGCGCCCCGGTGAACGTTCGGCCAGCACCGCGACCGACTCGGGGTGGAGCGCGCTGTCGACGTGATGGATCACCAGGGCGACCAACTCACGCGGATCGGTCTCGAACGGCAGCCGCCCGGCCAGCGACATCAGGATCTCCCGGGCGTCGTACTCGGCGCGGAAGAACCGTCGGTCGAGCCACCGCTCGGCCGGGACGCGGTAGCGCCGCGCCGCCACCAGCAGGGCGAGGCCGACGGCGTAGAAGAGCGGCCGGCCGGTGACGATCTCGGTGAGCGACAGATCGCGCTGGCGGATCAACGCCAGGACCAGCGGCACCGCCGGCAGCACCGTCAACGCGGTGATGGTGCGCTGGGCCAGCGCGTACTGCAGGCTGCGCCGCAGGACGACGCGCGGGCTGAACACCTGCCGGACGGCCACCGCGTAGGGCAACCCGACGGCCGGCAGCAGCATCGCTACCGTGAGCAGCACCGTCACGAGCCACGGCAGTTCGACCGGCCGGCCGAGCAGCAGCGACCCCGCCACCGGCAGCATTTCGGAGATGGCCCAGGCCAGCGCTCCGGGGACCCCGGTGTAGACCACCACCATGATGCGCCGCCGCTCGTTGACGTCGGGATTGCGGCGATAGCGGCCGTAGCCTTCGACGACGATTGCCGCGTTGGCCAGCACCGCCGCCACGAACGTCGCCGACCACAACAGCGGCCGGGCGGCGACCCACGCCAGCGGCGCGGCGACCGCGTCGGCGCCGAGCAGGTAGGCGGCGGCGAGGCCGTTGGCGAGCAGCAGCGGCAGGGCCAGGACGCCGATCGCCGGCACCAGCCACGGCCAGGCCGCGAGCAGCGCCGACGGCTTGGGGAAGTGGAGCACCGTGAGCGCGACCACCGGGAAGCCGAGCGGCGCGAGCAGCCAGGCGAACAGCACCAGCGCTTCGCGGACGAGCGGCGGCAGCCAGGCTTCGCCGCCGACCAGGGCGCCGCCGACCGCGACGTTGACGATCATCGTGAGCGTCATCAGCGCCGCGACGCTGCCGCGCACCCGCAGGGCGACGAGCGTCAACGCGGCGAGCAGCGAGCCGAGGATGTGCACGCCGCCGCCGAGGTGCCGGCGCAGCCACACGCCCGCGGACCCCTCGGCCACGTCGGGGAACCACCGCGGCGTGATGCGCAGATCGACGGCGCGCCCGTCGCGTTCCACGGTGACGGTGAACGGCCGGCGAACATCGAGCCACCACGCGGTGCGCCACGTCGCCAGTGCGCCGCCGACGCCGTCGGCGCCGCCAGGGACGAGCCGCCGCCCGCGGCCGTCGGCGATCGCACGGACGACCTCGCCGGTGCGCAGGCCGGCGACATCGGCCGGCCCTCCGGGGGCCACCTCGGCCACCAGTGCGTCGAACGGCCGTGAGAGGTCGGGCGGACGGGTGAGCCGCAGCGACCGCGGGTCGGCCAATGCGCCGGCCGTCGCGCCGCCGCCCAGCGTGAAGCCGCCGCCGGCCGGAAACGCCGTCGGCCGCGTGACCAGCACGTGGACGCCGACGAACAGGGCGGCCAGCACCGCCGCGCCGCGCACGACGGCGGTGAGCCCGCGCGGCGTGGGGTCCGCGGCGGACACGTCAGCCGGCGACGCCGGCGGGCGGCGTGAGGCCGAAAGGCGTGAGCAGCGCGGCGAGCCGCTCGTCGCCCGACGTGGTCAGGTGCGGCGGCAACGCCGGCCGCGGCGCCGGGCGCGCCGCGGCGGCCGTGATGGCCGCCGCGTAGCCGTCGGCCATGTGTTCCAGCGTGTGGCGGTCGCGCCAGTAGTCGCGGGCCGCCGCGCCCAGCCGCGCGCGGCGCTCGGGGCTGCGCGCCAGTTGGTCGATCGCCGCCCGCAGCCCCGCCGCTTCGTCGAGGATCGGCACGGCCACGGCGATGGGATGACGCGCGGTGCCGCGCCAGCCGCGCGGATCGATGACCGGCACCTCCGGCTGGTGCGCCAGGTCGGTAACGATCGTGGGACGCCCGGCGGCGACGGCTCGCAGCCACGACGCCGAGGTCTCGCCGTTGGTCGGCCAGCGCAGGCAGGCGCACACGTCCGCCGCCTGCAGGTACGCCGGCAGCTCCTCGTCGGGCACGTAGCCGGTGAAGTGGACGCGGTCGGCGATGCCCAGGGCGGCAGCCTCGTCGGCCGCGTCGTAGTGCAGCGCGGCGGTGCCGACCAGCAGCAGGTGCAGGTCGGGATGCTGGGGCGCCAGGGCGGCCACGGCCGCCAGCACCTGCGGCAGCCGCTTCTCCGGGGTGAGCCCGCCGAACGCGCCGACGACGAGGTGATGCGGCGCCAGGCCGTGACGGGCGCGGACGACGGCCGGCCGCGGACCGCCGGTCGTGGCCAGGGGGTCGGCGACGCCCATCGGGATGGCCTGCACGGCGACGGCGTGGTCGGCCGCGAGACGATCGGCCAGGGCGGCGCTGTGGACCGCCGTGAGTCGGGCGGCCCCGATGAGCAGGCGCACGTGCGGCCAGACGCCGAACAGCGTGCCGCCGAGCCCCTCGGCCACCAGCCGCCCGGCATCGGGCGGCGCCGTCGGGTGGTTGGCCGCGAACTCGGCGAGGTAGTCGTCGCGCCGCGGCTGCCAGCGGCCGAGCAGTGCCTGGGCCCGCGCTTGGTGGACCTGCGCGTCGTGGAGCACGACCAACCCCGGGTAATGGAAGAGGTAGCCCCACATGTAGCCGTGGCAGGCGGCGTTGCCGACCTGATAGACCACCACGTCGTACGGGGTCCGGCGGTGGCGCCAGACGAAGTCCTGAGCCCCGCTCGCGCCGAACCGGGCGTCGGCTCCCTGATCGGGGTCGACGTAGACGTCGACGGCGAGCCCCCGGGCCCGCAGGCGGGGCAGGATCTCGGCCGAATAGGCGGCGATGCCCGACGACGACGGCGGCATCGGACTGAACCACGCCACCCGGGCCGGCACCGGCGCTAAGGGTGGCGCCGTCATCGCCAAGCGGCCACAACTAGCAAGGCTCCGCCTTGGGACCGACGAGACTGTGGCTCCGCCATGCTAGTCACAGCATTGTTTGGTCCCGCCTCCGGCGGGACGTAGACGTCTCGACCCGGTCCCGAGCACGAGCGCCAATCGCAAAAAGGCCGTGTGTTCGAGACGTCTAGTCGCGCGTAGGGCGTTTGACTGCGCCCGCGCCGGTTGACTACCATCTACCGACTCTTGCGAAATCCTTCACAAGCGATCTTGACCCGCAGTACGGCCCGCAGGCGCGGCTGACGAAGGAACAGGTATGGAAGGCTGGGGCGGCGTCGCCATCATGGTCGCGATCGGCCTGGGATTCGGGGTGGTGTCGGTCATCCTCTCCTATTTCCTAGGCCCGCGGCATCCTACACCCGAAAAACTCGCGCCTTACGAATGCGGCATGCCCCCGGTGGGCGACGCCCGCGAGCGCCAGTCGGTCAAGTTCTACCTGATCGCGATGATCTTCCTGCTGTTCGACATCGAGGTGGCGTTCCTCGGTCCCTGGGCGATGGCGCTGCGCGATCTCGGCTGGCCGGGTTTCGTCCAGATCCTGGTGTTCTTCCTGATCCTGGCCATCGCCTTCATCTACGTCTGGCGCAAGGGCGTGCTCGACTGGGGCCCCGAGAGCGACCCCGACTACGTGCGGCCGCCGCGCCCCGGCCCGGCCGCCGTCAAGAGATACGTGTATGGGACTCGAAACTGATCTCCCCGAAATTCCCGTGCTCACCACCACCCTCGAGAAGGTGGTGCAGTGGAGCCGGCGTTCGGCCATCTGGCCGGTCACCTTCGGGCTGGCTTGCTGTGCCATCGAGATGATGGCGATGGCCTCGAGCCGCTACGACATCTCGCGCTTCGGCGCCGAGGTGTTCCGCGGTTCGCCGCGCCAGTCCGACCTGATGATCATCGCCGGCCGGCTGTCGCGGAAGATGGCCCCGGCGCTGCGCCGCATCTACGACCAGATGCCCGAGCCGAAGTGGGTCATTTCGATGGGCGCCTGCGCCTCGTGCGGCGGCGTGTTCGACAACTACTCGATCGTCCAGGGCTCGGATCAGGTGGTGCCGATCGACGTCTACATCCCCGGCTGTCCGCCGCGGCCCGAAGCCGTGCTCTACGGCATCGTGCAGCTGCAGAAGAAGATCGACGCGACCAAGCTGTCGGCCTCGGCCTAGGCGGTCCACCCCCAGCGTCCATGGACATCCAGGCCCTGATCGATCAACTGCAGACGGCGGTGCCCGCCGCCGAACTGGCGCCGGCGCCGGCCGCCGACGACGCGGTGACCCCCACCCTGTGGGTGTCGGCGCCGCACGTCGTCGAGGTGTGCCGCGCGCTGCGCGACACCCCCGGCCTCGAGTTCGTCGCGTTCTCGAACGTCACCTGCGTGGATTACCACCCGCGGCGCACGCCGCGTTTCGACCTGGTCTACCACCTGGTGTCGCCGCACCGCCGGGCCCGCGTCCGCCTGAAGGCGCAGCTCGGGCTCGACCAGCCGATCGCCTCGCTGACCGGCGTGTTCCCCGGCGCCGGCTGGTGCGAGCGCGAGATCTACGACCTGTTCGGCATCGTCTTCGAGGGCCACGACGACCTGCGGCGCCTGATGATGACCGAGGACTGGGAAGGCCATCCGCTGCGCAAGGACTACCCGGTGCAGGTGCGCAAGGACGCCCAGACCTACATGCCGCTGCAGGTCACCGCGGAGGAGTTCCGCGCCAACATGGAGCGCGACCGCTACTCGCGCACGCGACCCAAGTGAGCGTGACCACGACCGACGCCGCGCGGCGGACCAAGGTGGCCGCGGGCCTGCGGGCGACCGCCGCGGCCCACGAGCGGCTCGCCGCCGGTCCGGCCGTCGAGGCCGTGGCGGCCCTCGCCGAGGCGATCGTCGTGGCGCTGCGGGCAGGCCGCACCGTGCTGGTGTTCGGCAACGGCGGCAGCGCCGCCGACGCCCAGCACGTGGTCGCGGAACTGGTCGGGCGCTTCGTCAAGAACCGCCGCGCCTGGCCGGCCGTGGCGCTCACCACCGACACCAGCATCCTCACGGCGGTCGGCAACGACTTCGGCTTCGACCAGGTGTTCGCGCGGCAGATCGAGGCGCTCGGCCGGCCGGGCGACGTCGCCATCGGCATCACCACCAGCGGCGACTCGCCCAACGTGCTGCGCGCCCTCGAGGCGGCGGCGGCCCGCGGTCTGGTCACTGCAGCGCTCACCGGCCGTTCGGGCGGCGCCGCCGGCGCGCTCGCCCGCATCCACCTGAACGTGCCCGAGACGATGACCGCGCGGATCCAGGAAGCGCACATGACGATGCTGCACCTCGTGTGCGAGCTCGTCGACGACGAGTTGGAAGGTTAGGGACCGGAGCATGGCCGCAGTCCGCACCGAGACGATGACCGTCAACATGGGGCCGCAGCACCCCAGCACGCACGGCGTGCTGCGCCTCGTGCTCGAGCTGGACGGCGAGACCGTGGTGCCGGTGGCGCCGACCATCGGGTAG